>NZ_JABXYT010000001.1:1462500-1762500 GCF_013394775.1 Oribacterium sp. oral taxon 102 | reverse complement strand
GGGCTGCTCTTCGGCATCCTGCTCGGCGCGCTCTGCGGCGCATTCAACGGCTTCCTCGTATCGAGGCTTCGTATCCAGCCGATGGTGGCGACGCTGATCCTCTTCACGGCAGCGCGGGCAATCGGTCTTCTGCTCTGCAACAATCAGATCACCTATATCCGCTATGAGCCGTATAGGTATTTCGGGAATTTCATTCCGGGCTGCCCCGTGCCGACGGCGATCTTCATTACGATATTCGTGATCGCTGCGGTCGCGCTGCTGCTCCGGAGGACGGCGATGGGGTTATATATCCAGTCTGTCGGGATCAATGCGAGGGCGGCGCGTATCAGCGGGATTAGCTCGGAGGCGGTCTGCTTCCTCTGCTATCTGCTCTGCGGCATCTGCGCGGGGATCGCAGGTCTCGTTGCCTCCTCCCGGATCTATTCGGCGGATTCCAACAACATCGGGCTCAACTACGAGCTGGATGCGATTCTGGCGGTAGCACTCGGCGGGAACAGTCTGGGCGGCGGCCGCTTCAATATGGCGGGCTCCGTCATCGGAGCCTACACGATTCAGGCGATCACGACGACGCTGCTCGCTATGGGGGTCTCCACCGATCAGGCGCCGGTGGTGAAGGCGCTGATCGTGGTGCTGATCGTCGTGATTCAGGCACCGGTCTTCCGGGGCTGGCTGGAGCGGCGGGAGCTTCGCCGAGGGAAGGGAAAGGAGACGGTATATGCTTAGGAAATTTCTGAAAAGGCAGAATGGCAGCACTCTGCTCCTCTACATCACGATACTGCTATTTCTCCTGCTGTATCTCGCAGGCTGCATCCTCTACGGGGCGAAGGGCTTCATACACTTCCAGACCTTTCTGAATCTGCTGATTACCAATGCGGGGCTCCTCTGTGTCGCCGCGGGCATGACCTTAGTCATGCTGACCGGCGGAATCGATATCTCGGTCGGCTCGCTGATCGCGATGGACTGCATGATCCTTGCCTATGGCATGGGCGTGAGGGGACTGCCCTGCATTCCGCTGATCCTGCTGATCCTCGGCATCGGCATCGTCTTTGGCGCGGTACAGGGCTTCCTGATCGGCTATATGAAGATCCAGCCCTTCATCATCACGATGGCGGGGATGTTCTTCGCACGGGGGATGACGGCGGTAATCTGCACGGATCAGATCTCCATTACGGAGGAGAGCAACCGCTTCTTCTACCTGCTTGCCAACTGGAAGCTGCAGCTCCCGGCGTTTCTCGGCTATGTAAATAAGAAGGGAAAGCTGCAGGCACCCTTCATCCGGGCCTCCGTGCTGATCGCCCTCCTCGTCCTGCTCGCGGTTTATCTGCTGCTCCGCTATACGCGCTTCGGACGTGCGCTCTACGCGGTGGGCGGCAGTGAGCAGTCGGCGGAAATGATGGGGCTTAACGTGCGCTGGGTGAAGCTGCGCGCCTATGTTCTTTCCTCCTTCCTCTGCTCGATCGGCGGGATCTGCTACTGCCTGAATACGATGTCCGGCTCGGTGCAGCAGGCACGCGGCTTCGAGATGAGCGCAATCGCCTCCTCTGTCATCGGCGGGACGCTCCTGACCGGCGGTGTCGGCAATGTCGTCGGCTCCTTCTTCGGGGTGCTCATCAACGGGACGATCAGCACGCTCGTAACCACGAACGGCAAGCTTCTCTCCAGCTGGGCGAATATCGCGACTGCGGCGCTGCTCTGCTTCTTCATCATTTTGCAAAGCGTATTTGCATATTGGAAGAACCAAGCGAGGTGAGGCGGAGGACATTGTATACAATAACCTCGAAGTATGGAAACATAGAAAAACTTTTGTGAAAAAGTGAAACACTTTGGGTTAAAGCCTTGACAAAGTGAGAAAATGCCCTGTTTTTTTTCCGGAAAGCCGGAGAAAAGCAGGGTATTTTTGATAGGATAAGTATCCGATAGGATAAGTTTTTGAAATTCAAAGCCTTTTGTGTAAGCTTTCTGCTCTGAAAAGGACATATAATACTGCCAGAACACGGGAAAGCGCTTACAGAGATTTACAGGGAGCGGGAAGGAGTTTGATATCATGAGCTTTGACATCCGCGCGGTTTTTCCGCGCAGCATCTGTCTGGAAATGCAGAGCTCCGAGATCTATGAGACAGCTCCCTACCGTATCCTCCTGAATGGGGAGGAGCGGCTCGCGGATACGAGAAATGCGGTCAGTCTCTTCGGACTCTCTCCGGATACCGAATACAGCCTGACTGTGATCCGGGGAGAAGAGAGGACGGAGCAGCGCTTCCGGACCAATCGGGAGTCCGTGCTTCTCAATGTACGGGACTTCGGTGCGGCGGGAGACGGCGTGACGAACGATACCGCAGCATTACAGGCGGCGATCGCGGCCTGCCCGGCGGAGGGGACGGTATCTTTCCCGGCGGGAACCTATCTTTCCGGTCCGCTCTTCCTGAAGAGCCGCATCCGGCTCTATCTGGAAAAGGATGCGGTGCTCCTCGGAGATCCGGAGAGGGCGCATTATCCGCTCCTCCCGGGGATGACGGAGGGCGCGGAGGGCGAATACAATCTGGCGAGCTGGGAGGGGAACCCCGAAACGAGCTTCGCCTCGCTGCTCACCGGCATTGACGTAACGGAGCTGGATATCTACGGAGAGGGGACGATCGACGGCAATGCCGACTGTGCCGACTGGTGGGTGGATCCGAAGCGGAAGCGGACGGCGTGGAGACCGAAGACGATCTTCCTCTGCCGTTGTGAGGGCGTGCGAATGCAGGGCATCACGGTACGGAACTCGCCAAGCTGGACGATACATCCGTACTACAGCGAGCGGATCGCACTCTACAATGCAGAGATTTGGAATCCCTCGGATTCCCCGAATACGGACGGCTTCGATCCGGAGAGCTGCCGGGATGTCCTGCTGCTGGGCTGCCGGATCTCGGTCGGAGACGACTGCATCGCCATAAAGAGTGGCAAGCTCTATATGAGCACGCATTACCACAGGGCGGCGGAGTGCATCACGGTGCGGAACTGTCTGCTCGAGCGGGGGCACGGCTCGGTGACCATCGGGTCGGAGGCGGCAGGCGGTGTTGCCGATGTCGAGGTTTCACAGTGCATCTTCCGGGGGACGGACAGAGGGCTCCGCATCAAGACCCGCCGCGGCAGGGGACCGTACACTGTTTACGACGGGATCCGCTTCCATGATATCCGGATGGAGGATGTCCTGATGCCGTTCACGCTGAATATGTTTTATTTCTGCGATCCGGACGGGCACAGCGACTATGTGCAGAATCAGACGGCGCTACCCGTGGACGAGCGGACGCCGCGGATCGGGACGATCACCGCGGAGAATATCCGCTGCACCGGTGCGGAGGCGTGCATCCTCTGTGCCTACGGGCTGCCGGAGCAGTACATCGGCTGTCTCAGGCTGCGGAACATAGAGGCGGTCTTCCGACCGAGGGCAGAGCGGAAGCCGCGGCAGGCGATCATGATGGATCATTTCCCGGATCTGGACGGCGTTTCCGTCTACGCGAGAAATGTGCAGAAGCTGGTGCTTGACCGGCTCTCCATCGCGGGCTCCGCGGACGAGGAACCGCAGCTCATCAACGTAAATGAATACGACAGTCAAAATGTCGTGTATCATACATAATATTAGGAGGTAAATATGAAGAAAGTCACGAAAGCAATGGCAGGCGCAATGGCGGTAAGCATGGTGCTGGGGCTCGCAGCCTGCGGCTCCGGAAAGCCGGCGGAGACGAGCGCAGCGGCGGAGACTGCGGCAGAGACGAGCGCGGCGGCAGAGACGAAGGCGGCAGAGACAGCGGGCGGCTCCGTGAATCTCCGGATCTCATGGTGGGGCGGCGATTCCAGACATGAGGCTACGCTGAAGGCGCTGGATGAGTACATGGCGGCGAATCCGAACGTGAAGATCGATTCCGAGTACGGCGCATGGTCCGGCTGGACAGATAAGATTGCGACCCAGCTCGCCGGAAACTCCGAGCCGGATCTGCTCCAGATCAACTGGAACTGGATCTATCAGTTCTCCGGTGATGGCAACGGCTTCTATGACATGAACCAGCTGAAGGACAGCTTCGACCTCACGCAGTATGATGAGAAGCTTCTTTCCCAGATGACGATTGACGGCAAGCTGCAGGGCGTACCGGTAGCGACCACGGGACGTGTATTCTACTGGAACAAGCAGGCATGGGAGAAGGCAGGACTTGAGCTTCCGAAGAGCTTCGCGGATCTCCTCGCAGCAGGCCCGGTATTCAAGGAGAAGCTCGGCGATGACTATTATCCGCTCGCAGCGGGAGAGTATGACCTGACCATGCTCCTGACCTACTATATGCAGGAGAAGTACGGCAAGGCATGGGTAGAGGACGGCAAGCTGAACTATACCGTAGAGGAGCTTGCGGACGGCTTCGACTTCCTGAAGAGCCTCGAGGCGAACCATGTGATTCCGAGCCAGGAGAAGCTGAAAGGCGACGGCGCGGATTCCCTCGACAAGAATCCGAACTTCATTGACGGCAAGTATGCAGGCCTTTATGAGTGGGATTCCGCAGCGAAGAAGATGCAGGGTGCGCTTTCGGACGGGCAGGAGCTCGTGATCGGCGAGTATCCGGCGGACTACGGCACACCGTCCACGATCTACAAGGTTTCCATGGGGTTTGCAGTGTCGAAGAATTCCAAGAACCCGGAGGAGGCTGCGAAGCTGCTGGATTATCTTCTGAACGGAGACGGCGTGAAGACCATGGCGCTGGAGAGAGGCGTGGTCAGCTCCAAGGCAGCGCAGAAGACCCTCGAGGAGGCAGACCTCCTGAAGGGTACGACCTTCGAGGCGAACAAGCTCGCGACGGCAAACTTTGTATTCCCGCTGAGCCCGTATTATGAGGACTCCGCACTGAAGGATTCCGCAGAGGGCGCATACTACGAGATCATGGATAACATGAGCTTCGACGGCGAGGATTCGAAGGCACTCGCACAGCAGATGATCGACGCCGTTGACGGCGTAGAGTCCAGCAAGGGCTGATCGGAATCTCATACACAGACGGCTAAAGGGGCATGACGGCAGAAGTGTCATGCCCCTTCTGTGAAGAGCTTTGAGAGCATGTCTCTCTTTTGTAGTAAGGAGAAAGTATAAAGTATGTCAGAAACAAAGAAAAGAAAGCAGGGAACATTCTGGAAGGAAAACAAGGGCTTCCTCTTTATCCTTCCGTGGCTGATCGGCTTCCTCACGTTCAAGGGGTATCCGTTCCTATCCTCTCTGGTTTACAGCTTCACCGATTTTCAGCTCTTCAATGGGATCTCGAAGGTCGGGCTGCAGAACTATGCGGAGATTTTCCATAACAAGAAGATCCTGTCCGCATTCAGCATCACCTTCCGTTACGCGTTTATGACGGTGCCGCTGAAGCTCGTCTTCGCTCTGTTTGTGGCATACATTCTTAACTTCAAGATCAAGGGCGTAAAGATCTTCCGTACCGTTTACTACATTCCCTCCATCCTCGGCGGCTCCGTGGCGATCGCCGTGCTCTGGAAGGCGATCTTCAAGGACGACGGCATCATCAATATGCTGCTGGCGATATTCGGCGTGAATGGTCCGAACTGGCTGGCGGACAAGAATGCCGCCCTCTTCATTATCTGCCTTCTCCGCGTATGGCAGTTCGGCTCCTCCATGGTGATCTTCCTCGCGGCGCTGAAGGGCGTGTCTCCGGATCTTTACGAGGCGGCATCGCTGGACGGCGCGGGCAAGTGGCGGCAGTTCTTCACGATCACCGTGCCGCTGATCACGCCGGTCATCTTCTATAACCTCGTGACACAGCTCGTGCAGGCGTTTCAGGAGTTCAACGGGCCGTACATCATCACGCAGGGCGGTCCGAGAGGCGCGACCACGCTGGTATCTCTGCTGATCTACAACAACGCGTTCAAGAAGTATGACATGGGGCTTGCGAGCGCACAGGCATGGGTGCTGTTTGTCGTACTGATGCTCTTTACACTGATCCTGCAGTACAGCCAGAAGCATTGGGTTTACTATTCGGATGAGGAGGCATAAGCCATGACATTAGAGAGAAAAAGACAGCTCAGCACATTTCTGAAATACTTCGTGCTGATCGTGGTCGGCATCATCATGATTTATCCGCTGCTCTGGATGATCGGTGCGGCATTCAAGACCAATTCCGAGATCTTCTCCGGTATCGGCTTCCTGCCGAAGCATCCGACCATGGAGGGCTTCCAGAAGGCGATGCAGGGCTATGGCGGAGACATTAACATCTGGACTTCCATGCTGAATACCTACAAGATCGTCCTTCCGAAGGTGCTCTTCACGATCTTTTCCTGCACGATTACTGCCTACGGCTTCGCCAGATTCCGCTTCAAGGGACATGATTTCTTCTTCGTTCTCCTGATGTCGACGCTTTTCCTGCCGAACGTGGTGCTGAATGTGCCGCAGTTTATCATGTACAATAAGTGGGGCTGGGTCGACAGCCCGCTCTATCTGCCGCTGATTGTGGCGACGCTCTTCGCGCAGGACACCTATTTTGTGTTTATGCTGATCCAGTTCCTCCGGAACATCCCGAAGGAGCTGGATGAGGCGGCGAAGATCGACGGCTGCTCCTCGCTGGGGACGCTCTGGCATGTGATCGTTCCGGTGCTGAAGCCCGCGATGGTCTCCTGTGCACTGTTCCAGTTCATGTGGTCGAACAACGACTTCATGGGCCCGCTGCTCTATGTTTCCACACCGCGGCGCTACCCGGCGGCGATCTTCGTGAAGATGTCCATGGATGCGGATACGGGCTTCGCATGGAACCGGATTCTGGCGCTGTCCCTCATTTCGATCATCCCGTCGCTGGTGATCTTCTTCCTGGCGCAGGATCAGTTCATCGACGGCGTGACCGCAGGCTCTGTGAAGGGGTAATGGGGTAACGAGGAAGCAATCGCAGGTGATTGCTTTGAATCGCTTAAAGCCGCTGGGATCCCCCGAACTTCGTCCGGGGGCAGATAAGAAGAGAAGGGGGTCTTTCGGGGCTCCCTCCTGCTGATAAAGGGGGAAAATGTGAAGCACTTAGAGGAGAGCAGACGGGAAACCGAGAAGCTCCTGAACCAATATATCGATTATCTTCTGGAAAATTCGGATGCGGCGCATCCGGCATGGAACATCGAGGCGATCAAGGGCTGGAAAGAGAACAAGTGGAACTACATAGACGGCTGCATGATCCGCGGGGTACTGGAGCTGTACCGGATCCGTGGGGAGCAGCGCTTCCTCGACTTCGCGGAGGACTTCGTGGGAGGCTTCGTGCGGGAGGACGGCAGCATCCGGAGCTATGAGATCACGGAGCAGAGTCTGGATAATGTGAATCCGGCGAAGAACCTCTTTCGGCTCTATGACCTCACCGGCAGGGAGAAGTATCGGAGGGCAATCGAAACGGTGCGGGCGCAGCTTTCACAGCAGCCGAGGACGAGGCAGGGGAGCTTCTGGCACAAGGCGATCTATCCGAATCAGGTCTGGCTGGACGGCATCTATATGGCGATGCCCTTCTATATCGAGTATGAGCGGCGCTTCCGGGAGGGAGAGGGGATCCCGGATGTCTGCGCGCAGATCCTCCGTGTGGAGAAGAACATGCGGGATCGGAGCAGCGGACTCTACTATCACGGCTTCGATGAGGAGCGGGAGAGCTTCTGGGCGGATCCTGAGAGCGGCTGCAGTCCGAACTTCTGGCTCCGCGCGATCGGCTGGTTTCTGCTCGGCATCGTAGATGTGCTGGAGGAGCTTAATCGGACGGAGGGCTTCGATACGGAGAAGCGGGAGCTCCGGCGGCTGCTCACCGATCTTGTCGCGAGTCTTAGGCATTATCAGGATAGGGAGAGCGGGCTTTTCTACCAGCTGGTGGATAAGGCGGGACTGCGCGGGAACTATCTGGAGACCTCGGGCAGCGCGCTGCTCTCCGCCGCAGTGCTGCGGGCAGTGCGGCTCGGCTTCCTCCCGACGGAGGATCGTATCTTCGGGGAGTCGATTTTCAACGGGATCTGCGACCGCCGTCTCCGATTCATTGACGGGAAGCCCTGTCTCACGGGAATCTGTCTCGTGGGAGGGCTCGGGGGTGCGGCGCGGCGGGACGGCTCCATCGCCTATTATCTCTCGGAGCCGATCGTGGAGAATGATGCCAAGGGAGTCGGTCCCTTCCTGCTCGCCTATATGGAGATGCTGCAATGAGAAGCGCAGAGGAAGCAATCGCTTGCGGTTGCTTCCTCTTTCGTTTACAATGATGCCATGGACAAAAGGAATCTTCACAATTCAAGACTGGAGCTCGTGTTCGAGAAGAAGATACCGGGGCTCAGAGTATCGGAGGCGCTGCGGCATCAGGAGTTCATCATGCGGCAGCGGCACGTTCACGCCACGATAGAGCTGTTTTTTCTGATCGAGGGAGACCGTTTCATGTTCGTGGATCAGGAGACCTATCATCTCCGGGCGGGCAGCGCCATGCTGGTGAACCATGACCTGATCCACAAGACCTCGGTCGCGCTGGGCTGTCCGCCCGACCATCGGAACTTCATTCTGCAGCTGGATCGCAGCATCTTCGACGGGCTGCTGCGGCAGCTCGGCTATCCGGGCTTCGATACCTTCGGGAGCATCTACGGAGGCATCGCGAACTTCTGCGCAGAGGACTGGGATCTGATTCTGCGGATCATTGAGAAGTTCAAGAACGCCTGTACGAAGAGCTTCGGTCAGAGCGATGCGAATCCGGAGCTGCATTCCTTTCTGATCCTGCAGGCGCTGGAGCTTCTGGGAATTTTCGCCAGAGCGCGGCGGCTCGAGCAGGCGGAGAGCTACCGTCCGAGCAGAAATGTAGTGGAGTCCGGCATACACCAGAAGGTGCATGATATCGCGATGTACCTGCAGAACAACAGCCATGAGAATCTCCCGTTGGACGAGCTCGCCGAGCGCTTCTATATGAGCAAGTCCTATCTGACGCGGATCTTCCGGAGCGTCACCGGCTTTTCTGTGGTAGAATACAATCGCTTCATCAAGGTGCGGAAGGCGCAGGAGCTGCTTCGCGGCACAGACGCGAGCGTGACGGAGATCGCCGAGCAGACAGGCTTCGGGAATATCACCTATTTCGAAAAGGTCTTCAAGCAGACGACGGGACAGTCGCCGGCGAAGTACAGGAAGCATCAGGGAGAGTAGCGGAGGCTGCTCCGGAAAGGGAGAGGGACGATGATACAATACGGAATGCGGGTGCACGATATCTGCGGCAGGGGCACAGTGACAGAGGTGCTGGATCAGGTCGAGCGGCTGGGCGTGCATTATATCCAGCTTGCGATGGGAAAGAGCTTCTCGGATATCGACAGCACGGCAGGTCACTATTCCGACGGACAGGCGTGCTATGTGGCGGAGGCGCTCCGGGAGCGGGGGCTTCATGTCTCGGTGCTGGGCTGTTATATCAATCCGGCGCATCCGGACGAGAGCGCGCGGCAGCGGGAGGTACAGCGCTTCATAGAGCATCTCAAGTACGCGAAGCTTCTGGGGGCGGATCTCGTCGGGACAGAGACCGGCAGGTACTCTCCGGATATGCGCGTCACGGAGGAGACCTATACGGAGGAATGCTATCAGCGGGTGCTCGGGAGCTTCCGGGAGATTCGGGACGCGGCGGAGAAGCTCGGCGTGCGGGTCGGTATTGAGGGTGTGTATAACCACACCTTATGCAGTCCGGAGCGGATCGACCGTTTCCTCCGGGATATCGCTTCCCCGAACTTTGACATCATCCTGGACAGCGTCAACATTATCACGCCGGAGACGAAGGGGAAGCCGGCGGAGCAGGATGCGATCATCCGCCGCTGCTTCGAGCTCTACGGGGATCGGATCGCCGTGCTGCACCTGAAGGATGGGGATTTTACGGCGGAGCGCGGGCAGCTCTTCCGTCACCCGGGCGAGGGTGTCTTCCATTACGGGGAGCTGATGCGGCAGCTCCGGCGGAACAAGCCCTATATCGTGGGGCTGCTCGAGAATTCCAGCCCGGAGCGCTTCCGCGAGGACTGTGCTTATCTGGATCGTGAGTATGAGAACGCTGCGGAAAATGTGCGCTGAGAGGGAAGAGGGAATCGGATTTCCATAGAAGGCTGCTGGGAGGGCAGAATCGAAATTTTATGCTTGGTCGAGTCATACTGCTGCTGGTGTTGATTTTCATAAACGGTTATTTTTCCTGCGCGGAGATCGCGGTGCTGCAGGTAGGGGAGGCGAAGCTCCGGAAGCTCTCCGAGGAGGGCAACCGCAGGGCGGGACTGCTGCTTCATCTGACGGCGGAGCCGGCGAAGTTCCTGTCCACGATACAGGTAGCGATCACGCTGGCAGGCTTTCTGTCCAGCGCCTTTGCGGCGGACAGCTTCGCGGAGCCGCTGACCGTGCTTCTTCAGCGTCTCGGCATCAGTGCGGGCAGAGAGCTGATGATGCCGGCCGTCATTGTACTGATTACCCTGCTTCTGTCCTATCTTAGTATCGTGCTGGGGGAGCTGGTGCCGAAGCGGCTTGCGCAGGTGCATACGGAGGGCATCGCGCTCTCCATGGCAGGGATGCTGCGCGTCGTCTCCTTCCTCTTCGCACCCGCGGTATGGGCGCTGACGGCTTCGACCAACGCGCTGCTCCGTCTCTTCGGGATCCATCCGGAGGATGTCGAGGATAAGGTTTCGGAGGAGGACATTCTCATGATGATCGACGAGGGGACTGAGAAGGGAACGATCGAGAGTGCCGAAAATGAGCTGATTCAGAATGTTTTTGAGTTCAATGATCTGACGGTCGAGGATGTGTGTACGCATCGCACGGACGTGGCGATGCTCTACATCGAGGACTCGGATCGCCAATGGCGGAGGACGATCCATGACAACCGCTTCGCCAACTATCCGATCTGCGGGGAGGATGACGACGATATCATCGGCATTCTGGATACCAAGGACTACTTCCGGCTGAACGACCAGTCGCGGCAGAATGTGATGCGGAACGCGGTGGACAAGCCCTTCTTCGTGTCCCAGAACATGAAGGTCTCCGACCTCTTTCAGACCATGAAGCGGGAGCGGAAATATTATGCGGTGGTGATTGACGAGTACGGCGGGATGACCGGCATCGTGACGCTGCACGACCTGATCGAAGCGCTGGTCGGGGATTTGCAGGAGGAGGACGAAGTCCCGGAGCCGGAGCAGATCGAGGCGATTGGGGAGAACGAGTGGATCGTCCTCGGCATCGCAGATCTGGAGGATGTCAACGAACGGCTCGGCGTCTCGCTTCCGACAGAGAATGCGGACACCTTCGGCGGCTATATCATGGGCATCATCGGGAAGGTGCCGGATGACGGCAGCTCCTTCCATATGGAAACGGATGGGCTGTCCATCGATGTCGCCTATATCAAAAACCATCGGATCGGGAAGACCATCGTGCGGAAGCTCCCTGCGGCAGAGACCGCGGATCCGGAGGGATAGGTGATCCTAAGAGGTGCGGCTGCCTCTGCTTCTTCACATTGCGATAAGGCATTCGGGAATTGACAGAGTCCCGCCATCGTGCTAGTATAAGATTTGGTTAGATAAAACTAACCTATTCGTAGGTATGAAGGAGAATGATAAGTATGGGAATCGGAGATATCATTATCGGAGGAGCGATTCTCCTCGCCGTGATCATCGGTATCCGCAGCATCAAGTGTCGCGCGGAGAGCGGCTGCTGCGGTGGCGGCGGGAGCTGCGAAACCGTGAAGACCAAGGCAGTTTCGGATACAGATCCGGAGCATTATGCCTATACGGCGGAGCTTAAGGTCGAGGGGATGCACTGCGGGAACTGCAAGGCGCGCGTGGAAAATGCGTTGAACGCACTGTCCGGAGACTGGGCGAGCGCGGATCTCTCCGCAGGCACCGTAACCGTCCGGATGAAGCAGCGCCGGACGGAGGCGGAGCTTCGGGAGGCGGTTCGCAGGGCGGGCTATTCCGTGACAGGCTTTACATTGCAGGGATAAAAAATATATGCTATACTTCCGAGAGCGGGCTGAAAGGCCCGCTCTTTTGGCGGGCATGCCCCCGATCTCTGATCGGGGGAGCCCCGCGGCTTAGAGCGGATCAAAACAATCGCAGGCGATTGTTGCCTTGCATGCCCCCGATCTCTGATCGGGGGAGCCCCGCGGCTTATCGCAGGAGATAGCCTTTGTCAAAGGTCTGCCACGGGGGCGGAGAGGAGTTAGGATGCTGAATGCGGAAAATGCAGAGAAGCCGGTGAAGCTGATCGAGAGAACGAAGCGCTATGAGGGCAGAGTGATCACGGTCTATGACGATTATGTCGATGTCGCGGGACATAAGACACACTGGGACTTCATTCATCATATCGGCGCGGCGGCGGTGCTTCCTGTACTGGAGGACGGCAGGCTGCTGCTGGTTCGTCAGTATCGGCATGCGCTCGGACGCTATACGCTGGAGATCCCCGCAGGGAAGAGGGACGCGGAGGACGAGGACTTCCTTGCGTGCGCGAAGCGGGAGCTGGAGGAGGAGACGGGCTTTCGTACGGATACGCTTGAATTCCTGCTCTATGTGAACACGACCGTCGCGTTTCTGGACGAGAAGATCGCGATCTACCTTGCGAGGGATCTTAAAAAGGGACAGGTCAGGTGGGACGAGGACGAGGAGCTTGGCGTGGAGGCGTGGGGGCTTTCGGATCTGCAGCAGCTTATCTATGAGGGGAAAATGACGGATGGCAAGACCGTCGCGGCGATCCAGACCTACGCGGCGAAATACCGGCGCTGAAGCGCGGAAAAGAATGGAGAAAAAATGAAGAGAGAAAAGTTAGAGGACTATGTGCTTACGATCCCGGATTTTCCGGAGCCGGGGATCATGTTCCGGGATATTACCTCCCTGATTCAGGATCCGGACGGTCTGCGGGATTCCGTGGATGGTCTGCTCCATTCCCTTGAGGGCTGCGACTGCGATGTCGTGATCGGACTGGAGTCCCGGGGCTTCATCTTCGGAACTGCGATCGCCTATGCGCTGCACAAGGGCTTCGTGCCGGTGCGGAAGAAGGGAAAGCTCCCGAGAGAGACCGTCTCCGTGGAATATGACCTCGAGTACGGACAGGCGGAGATGGAGATCCATAAGGACGCGATCAAGCCGGGAGACAGGGTTGTAATCGTGGACGATCTGATTGCGACCGGCGGCACGCTGGAGGCTGCCTGCAAGCTCGTTGAGCGCCTGGGCGGCGAGGTGGCGCAGATCTCCGTCGTGATGGAGCTGGCGGGGCTGCATGGACGGGAAAAGCTGTCGAAGTACAGACTGAAGTCCCTGATCCGCTACGAGGGCAAATAAGTGGGAGAACAGCTGACCAGATCTGACGTGAAGTGCATACAGGCGGAGATCGAGGAGAGAAAGCTCCGGCTTCGTCCGAGGCTGATTGAGGCGCTGCAGGAGGCGCGCTCGCACGGCGATCTTTCCGAGAACTTCGAGTATTATGCGGCGAAGCGGGAGAAGAATCAGAACGAGTCACGTATCCATTATCTGGAGCGGATGCTCCGCTTCGCCCGGATCATCGACGACCGCTCAAAGGCGGATGAGGTGGGGCTCAACAATACGGTTACCGTCCGCTTCGAGGAGGACGGAGAGGAGGAGAGCTACCGCATCGTGACATCCATCCGCGGACATTCTCTAAAGAACCTGATTTCGAACGAGTCTCCGCTGGGGCGCGCTGTTTTGGGACATAAGGTCGGAGACCGCGTCGAGGTGAGAACGGAGCTTGGGAGCTACTTCGTCGAGATTCTCCGGCTTGAGAAGACAGGAGAGTCCGAGCAGGATCATATCCGGAGCTTCTGAAATCGAAATGGCGGTATGCAGCCTGTCGGGCAGATCCGTATACCGGGAGCTTCGGCATCGCCCCCATAGCATATGAAAACGCTTTCTGAATTCGGGAGGGAGTCATGGGAGAGATCAAGTACAGGACGCAGCACAGAGAGGAGCTGCTGTCTTACCTGAAGACGATCAGGGGACAGCATTTCACCGTGGCAGATCTGCACGCGCATTTTCTGGAGATCGGCAAGCCGATGGGGACGACGACGGTGTACCGGCAGCTGGAACGGCTGGTGGATGACGGCGTTGTGAGCAAGTATGTGATCGATCCGAATACCTCCGCCTGTTTCGAATATACCGGAGAGAACGGAGAGAAGCAGGAGAGAGAGGAGCAGCTCTGTGTACACTGCAAATGCGAGCGCTGCGGACGGCTGATCCATCTGCATTGCGAGGAGATGCAGATGATCGAGTTGCATCTTAGGGCGCATCACCATTTTCTCTGGAACCCGCTGCGAACGGTTTTTTACGGGATTTGCGAGGATTGTCGTGCGGAGAAAGAAAAAGAAAAAACTTCCTAAAATAAAAGCTTGACAAAACAAATTTTAAAATGTAGAATGAGCGTAAGAAGAACGGACAGGGAATAAGGCAATCGGAGATGGCGAGCGCTTCATTGAAGAAAGTTTTAGACCCGAAGGATGCAGCAGATAGGAAACATGGCGAAGGCTTCATGGATCTGAAGGGCTTGCAGGCGTGAGAGGAAGGGAAAGAGGAGGAGAGATGGCGAGCGCTTCATCGATCCGAGTCGGAACCGGACTCATGGAAGCGGAGCGAAGCTGACGGAGGTGTCGAAGGATTCATAACCGCAGCGGAAGCGAAGCGATTTTTGTAAGAGGGTTCTCTTCATTGCGCAAGAAGAGAATCCTCTTAAATTTTGTCTGGAAGAGAGGGCAGAAGAGATGAACCCGATAGAGATGATGAAAATAGCCGGAGAGCTCCGGAAGTTCCGGGAAACGCATCCGAAGGTGGCGCAGTTTCTGCAAACGATGATACAGAGCGGAATCCCGGAGGGAACCGTCATTGAAATGACGGTGACGAAGCCGGGGGAGCAGGCGGTCAGCTCGAATATGCGGGTGCAGCCCTCGGATCTCGCAGCTTTCGAGACGCTGCGGGGAATGCAGCGGAGGTGATTACGCTTCCCGAATCCGCGCGGAGAGCGTATTCAGCACTCGTTTCTTGTCCGCGCTCCAGAGCGGTGCGAGGAGCAGCCGCTTCGGACCGTCTCCGGTGATACGGTGCACGACGGTCTCCCTCGGCAGCAGTCGGAGACATTTCACGATAAGGGAGGCATATTCCTCCAGAGTGGGGAGCGGAAAGGGCTTCTTCGCATATTCCTCTGCGAGAGCGGTTCCCTTCAGGATGTGCAGGAGCTGCAGCTTGATGCCGTCCAAGGTCGGCGAGAGTCCCGCGAGGTAGGCGACGCTCTCCAGCATATCCGCCTCACTCTCTCCCGGAAGCCCCAGAATCAGATGGACAATGACGCTGAGACCCGCTTCCTTCAGGCGGCGGTAGCAGTCTGTGAAGCAGGGAAGAGAATAGCCTCTATGTATGCGTGCGGCGCTCGTCTCATGGATCGTTTGCAGTCCGAGCTCGATCCAGACGGGCTTTTTTTGATTGAGAATGCGCAGCCCTGCGAGCATTTCTTCCGAGATGCAATCCGGGCGGGTGCCGATGCTGAGGATGGCGATCTCCGGGCGTGCCAGTGTTTCCTGAAAGAGGAACAGCAGGCGTCCGGCATTGCCGTAGGTATTGGTGAAGGATTGGAAATAGGCGATATAGCGCCGCTCCTCCTGCGGGATGCCGGCAGGGAGCTTCGCATCGACCCTCTCCCGGGCGAGCTGTATCTGTTCTCCGATCGGGAGGAGCGGAGAGGCGAAGTCGCCGGAGCCGCCCTCGGAGCAGAAGGTACAGCCGCCGTAGGACAGCGTCCCGTCCCGGTTCGGACAGGAGCAGCCGGTCTGCAGGGAGAGCTTATACAGCTTCGTTCCGAAGCGCGTCTTCAGATATTCGGAGAGGGAGAGATATTTCATTGCGTTTTCTTCCTTTGACAGCATTTGCGGTGCGTGGTAGGCTTATACAGTATGCGTCGTCCACATATGAGAGTTTATCTCATTATCGAGAAAAGTCCAGAACAGAAAAGAGGAAGGCATCGATGTCCGAAAAAAATATAGATCAGATTTATGAAAGAACCTATGCGGTGATCGACCTGTCGGCGATTCGAGGGAATGTGGAGAGTGCGAAGGCATCTCTTCCGGCGGGGATGCAGTTCTGCGCGATCCTGAAATGCGACGGCTATGGGCACGGTGCACCGCCGATCGCGCGGGAACTCGAGGATCTTGTGGATATGTTCGGTGTGGCAACGATTGCGGAGGGCTATGCGCTTCGGCGAAACGGCATCCGGAAGCCGATCCTTGATCTCGGGGTCGCGCCCGCCCGCTCCTATCGGCTGATGCTGGAGCAGAATATCATGCCGTCCGTATTCACGCTGGAGCAGGCGCGGGAAATCTCGGCGCTCGCGGGGAGCATGGGATGCGCTGCCTCCTATATGATCCCGCTGGACACCGGGATGGGGCGGATCGGCATTCAGACCGAGGAGCCGGACGCGCTCTCGCTCGCACTGGAGATCGTGAGATTCCCGAACATGAAGCTTTCCGGCGTTTTCACCCACTTCGCGAGCGCGGATGAGCGCGACAAGAGCTTCGCAGAGCTGCAGCTCCAGCGTTTCACGGACTTTACGGACAGGATGGAAGCAGCGGGGGTCTCGATTCCGATCCGTCATGCCGCGAACTCGGCGGGGATCGTAGAGCAGATCGGCACGGGTCTTACTATGGTTCGGGATGGGATCTGCCTCTATGGACTGCTCCCCTCCGCCGAGGTGGATCAGAAGCGGCTTGTGCTGACACCGGCGCTGTCATGGAAAGCGAAGCTCACCCATGTGAAGACCGTCCCGGCGGGGACGCCGATTTCCTACGGGAGCAGCTTCGTCACGGAAAAGGAGACGGAGATTGCGACCATTCCGGTCGGTTATGGGGACGGCTTCCCGCGGGCGCTGTCCAATCGTGCCGATGTGCTGATCCGCGGCAGGCGCTGCCGCATCCTCGGACGGGTCTGCATGGATCAGTTCATGGTGGATGTCAGCGGGCTCTTTGCAGAGGTCGGGGATATCGTGACGCTGCTCGGTACGGACGGGACGGAGCGGATCGACCTCTATGAGTGGGCGGACTTCGGACTCTTCCCCTACGAGGTGCTCTGCAATATCGGGAAACGCGTGCCGCGGGTCTATGTCCGGGACGGAGCATGGATCGGAAACAAGGATATCTTCAGGGAGCTCTATCCGGATATGAGCTAGCGGTTAAGGGAAGCGCTTGCCACATTCCTCTTTTAGGGGTAAAATAGAAGTGTTTGCTGTCTTGCCGGATGCCGGAATATCCGCTTGTAAATGCGGCTTTTATTCTGTCGCCTGACAGTGACTTATCTAGTAACAGGGAGGTCAATGCAGTAAACTCCCATGCCGAAAACTTCGGCACCGCCAATCACATAAGTCCTGCGCGCTGCTTCGCTTCTTCGAAGCTCTCGCATCGCTGACAGGTATTCGCATTTTTGCGATGCTTACACATCGCTTCGTGCCCATACCTCTTGTCCTGTCAAATGTCCGAACGCTCGTGTGAGCAGGCTTGCCGCGCGTTTGTCCGCTTGACGGGGGACTTATACAGTAAATCTAACAGGAGAGAAATATGTCTGGACATTCAAAATTTTCCAATATTCGAGCCAAGAAGGAAAAGAACGACGCGGCGAAGGGGAAGATCTTCACGATCATCGGACACGAGCTCGCGCTCGCCGTGAAGCAGGGCGGAAGCGATCCGAACAGCAATTCCAAGCTTCGTGATGTGATCGCCAAGGCGAAGGCGAACAATATGCCGAATGATACGATCAACAACGGCATCAAGAAGGCGGCAGGCGCGCTGGATGCGGTGAACTTCGAGGAGATGCAGTATGAGGGCTACGGCGTGAGCGGTGTCGCCATTATTGTCAAGGTGCTGACGGACAATAAGAACCGCTCTGCGGCGGATGTGCGCTCCGCCTTCACCAAGGGGCATGGTGCGCTTGGCACACAGGGCTCGGTTTCCTTCATGTTCGATGAGAAGGGACAGATCATCCTCGACAAGGAAGCGATGGAAGACATGGATAAGGACTTCGATGCGCTGATGGAGCTCGCGATCGAAGCGGGTGCTGAGGATATCCGGGACGATGGGGACTGCTATGAGATCCTCACCGCTCCGGCGGACTTCTCCGAGGTGCGGGAGAATCTGGAGAAGCAGGGAATCCCGATGCTGGAGGCGGATCTCGCGATGATCCCGCAGAACTATGTTTCCGTGACGGAGGAAGAAGCGGTGAAGAACCTTCGGAAAACGCTGGAGCTGCTGGATGCGAGTGACGACGTGCAGAGCGTGTATACGAACTGGGAAGAGGAAAATGACGACTGACCCGGGAATTTACGGCGGGGCAGAGAGAGGGGAGAGAGGGCGATAGGCTTTCTCTCCCTTTGCTTTGCAGCGATAATTTACAGACACAAAATACGGAAGTCGAAATCGAAAGACGCACTCTCCTGTGGATGAATTCATAAAATCTGCGAATTCCTGTATCAAAAAAATATAAAGACGCAGATATAAGGACACAGTGTCTTTTATTTTATAAAGTGATAAAAATGTATTAAATCATAATTTAATTGACAAATTATCGAAAAACAGAGCTTTAAACTGAATTAAAATGGCTAAAAATGGAATAATATTCATAATAAATGAATAAAAATAATGATTGACAAATAAATAGTCAGGTCTTATGATACTCACAACTCAGACATGAGAAAGACTTATAGAACGAAAGAGTGCTATAACGTCATGGGCTCGAAAACAGAGGAGGGGGAGAGGTATGAGGAAAGGTATGAGAAGCTGGGGAGCGGTACTTGCAGGGGCGGCAGCACTGCTTTCCCTGACGGGCTGCAGCACAGCAGGAACGGCTGCGGCAGGAACGAGTGCAGCGGGGGCAAGCGCGGCAGGAGCGGCTGCGGTGTCCGGCAGCGGGGCGGAGCTGGTGCTCGGTACCGGCGGCACCACCGGCACCTACTATGCCGTCGGCGGCGTGATGGCGGCAGTGCTGAATCCGGTTCTGCAGAGAGCACAGCTGACAGTGACCTCAACCGGCGCCTCGAAGGCGAATATTCAGCTCGTGGACGACGGAGAGGCAGATCTCGCTACCGTGCAGAACGATGTAATGTACTACGCCTACAGCGGGACGGATCTCTTCTCGGAGGAGGGAAAATACGAGAGCTTCTCGGCGATCGCCGGACTCTATGACGAGACGGTGCAGATCATCACCTGTGACAGCGGCATCGCTTCCGTCGCCGATCTCAAGGGCAGGACCGTTTCCGTCGGAGATGCCGGCTCCGGCGTGGAATTCAATGCGAAGCAGATCCTCGAGGCATACGATATGAGCTTCGATGATATCAAGGTGGTCAATGCCTCCTTCGGAGATTCCGCGGATTCCCTGAAGGACGGGAAGATCGATGCCGCCTTCGTGGTGGCGGGTACGCCGACCACGGCGGTGGTGGATCTCGCGGCGGGAAAGGCGATCCGCCTCGTACAGCTCGACAGCGATCATATCGCGAAGCTGCAGGACAAATACAGCTTCTACACGGAGACGACCATCCCGACAGGAACCTACAAGGGTGTCGATGCGGATGCGACGACCGTATCGGTTCGGGCGACGCTCATTGCCGGGAATCAGGTGCCGGAGGAGACGGTTTATGAGCTGACGAAGGCGATGTTCGAGAAGCAGGCGGAGCTTGCGGCAGGGCACGCGAAGCTGGAAAGCCTGAAGCTGGAGGATGCGGCGAAGGGCATCAGCGTGCCGTTCCATGCAGGAGCGAAGAAATACTATGCGGAAAAGGGAATTACGGTGGATTAAGCCGCTGCTCCTGCTTCTGTGCGGACTGGGGATAGCCGGCATTGTCCGATACGGCTCTCGCGGGGAGCTCCGTATTCTGAACGCGGACAGCGGCGCGCTTTATGCAGCGTATCCGGTTCGGCCGGGGGAGCGCTTCTCCGTCGGCTTTATCCATTCCGTAAACAAAAGTCCGCTCATCGACGTTTATGAAATCAAGGCAGACGGCATCTATGTGGAGGAGACGATCTACTACGATTTCGGCGCAGGCGTGGAAACAGAGCTTGCGGAGGGAGAGAAGCTCCATTACGGCCCGGACGGCGCGATGATCGTCAGCGGCTTCGACCGGCGGATCACTCCGCTTAGTTACTTCGTCGGGACGGTTTCGGATCATATATTGGAGCTTCACGGGGAGAGAATCAGCCTGCGGGAGCTCTGCGGCAGATCCAGCAGGGTGGAGCTTCGCTATCAGGGGAATCTGCCGCTTCCGGCAGCGGAGAAATGCAGCTCCGGTGCCGCCGCCTGACAGGGGACTTATACAGTAAATACCCATGCCGAAAACTTCGGCATCACCAACCATTATAAGCCCTGCGCGATGCTTCGCTTCTCCGAAGCTCTTGCATCGCTAACAGGTATTCGCGCTTTCGCGATGCTTACACATCGCTACGCTCTCATACCTGTTGTCCTGTCAAATGTCCGAACGCTTGTGCAAGCAAGCTTGCCTCGCGTTCGTCCGCTTGACAGGGGACTTATACAATAATAAAGAGGAGGGGAAGAGGATGCAGGGAGAAAACAGGAAGACGATACCGATCACGGCGCTCTCGGAGGAAGCGGGGAGCGAGCTTGTCAGAGTCATGAAGAAATTCGACAGGGAGGCAAATACGCGCCCGTGGAGCGGCGTGCCGGGGCTCGTAGTGAAAGGGCTGCTGGCGGCATTCTCCCTCTTCGCGGTCTATATGAACCTCTTCGCGGTATGGGATGAGCGGATCCGGAGACCGCTCTTCCTCGGCTTCACGATCCTTCTGGTTTTTCTGCTCTTCCCGGCGCGGAAGTACGGAAACCGCATCCCGCGAGTGAATCATGTGCCGTTCTATGACATCATTCTCGCGGCTGTGGGGAGCGGCAGCTTCTTCTACTTCGTCCTGCATAACCGCGCGATCATCAACCATGCGACGCGGATCAACCGGACGGAGATCATCCTCGGCATCCTCGGCATTCTGGTTCTCGCCGAATGCTGCCGTCGCGTGACCGGACTGCCGATCCTGCTCGTGGCGGGGGGCTTCGTGTTCTATGCCTTCCTGTCCGGCGCGAGCCTCCGGAAGATCGTCTATAATCTCTTCTATACGACGACGGGTGTGATCGGTACGCCGATCGGCGTCTGCTCGACCTATATCGTGCTCTTCATTCTCTTCGGCGCCTTCCTCGAATGTACGGGGATCTCGGATTTCTTCATTCAATGCGCCAACAGTCTGGCGGGCTCCGCGGCGGGCGGACCTGCGAAGGTGGCGGTTATCTCCAGCGCGCTCTGCGGCATGGTTTCCGGCTCCTCGGTCGGCAATACCGTGACCACAGGCTCGGTCACCATTCCGATGATGAAGAAGACCGGTTACCCGGGAGAGTTCGCGGGGGCCGTGGAGGCGGCGAGCTCGACCGGCGGACAGATCATGCCGCCGATCATGGGGGCGGCGGCTTTCCTGATGGCGGAAATGGTGGGCGTGCCCTACTCTGACATCGTCGTGCGGGCAATCCTCCCGGCGATCCTGTACTTCACAGGCATTTTCCTGATGGTGCACCTCCGTGCGAAGCGGCTCGGGCTGAAGGGGATCCCGCGGGAGGAGCTGCCGAAGCTCCGGGAGCTTCTGCCGAAGGCATATCTGCTGCTGCCGCTCGTCGTACTGGTCTATCTGATTGTCGCGGGCTACACCATGAGCCGGAGCGCCATCCTCGCGACCCTGCTCTGTATCCTCGTTTCCTGCTTCGACAGAGAGCGGAGAATGCGTCCGAAACGCTTCTTCGAGGCGCTTGCCGCCGGTGCGAGAAACACCCTTTCGATCGCAGTCGCCTGCGGCATCGCCGGCATCATTGCGGGTGTCGTGACGATGACGGGACTCGGGCAGCTCTTCATCTCGACGATCGTGGCGGTCTCGGGCGGACATCTCCTGATCGCGCTCCTGCTGACGATGCTCTGCTGCATCGTGCTGGGAATGGGCGTGCCGACCACGGCGACCTATATCATCATGGCGACGACCTGTGCGCCGATCCTGACGACCGGTATGGGACTGCACCCGATCAGCGCCAATATGTTTGTGTTTTATTTCGGGATCGTCGCGGATATTACGCCGCCGGTGGCGCTCGCCGCCTATGCGGGAGCCGCCATTGCGCGGGCAGACCCGATGAAGACCGGCTTCAATGCGACGAAGCTGGCGATCGCGGCTTTCCTGATCCCCTATATTTTCTGCCTGAACCCTTCCATGCTGCTGATCGACACGACGGCGGGAGCATTCGTCCAGATCATCCTCACGAGCTTCATCGGCATGGCGGCGATTGCTGCGGCGGTCGAGGGCTATCTCCTCCGTCCGATCCGCCCGCTGCTCCGGATCCTGCTCGCACTCTCGGGGCTTCTGATGCTCTACCCGGGCGCGCTGACCGACGCGCTGGGGGTCGGCGCGGTGGCAGTGGTTTTCTGTACGGAAGCTATCCGGAAGCGGAGAGCGGCAGGCAGACTGCGGGAAAAGCGGATGTATAATGAGACAGCTCTGTGAATCATAAACATAACTCATAGAAATGGATAAGAAAACCCTTGCGAGACGAGTGGATTTGGGAATTTTTCCTAAATTTGCTCGTCTTTTGTTGTATATTTATTACGAGAAATTTATGCCTCATATAGCATTTTCGCCTATTGATAATACTTTCACCATAAGTTAAAATGTTTAAATATACGCCTTATAGGGTCATAAAAAAACATAATAAGGATAATCACAGACGAGGTGCAGTATGGAAGGGAATGAATCTAGACAGCAGGAGCGCCCGGCGGAGGCAGAGCGTCGCCATCTCGTAGACCGGAGGGCAGCGGGACGCCCTCTGCAAATTTATGACGGTTTGACCGGCACGATGAAGATGCACGCCTTCCGGGAACAGGGAGAGTGGATCGCCCGGCGGAATCCCGAGCGGAATTATGCGGTAGTCTATTTTAATATTCTGGATTTCAAAAGCTTTAATGAGCGATACAGCTTCGACCGCGGCAACAGCCTGATTATCGCGCTTTCCGACATTATCCGGGATTATTTTCCGCGGGCGCTGGTCGGACGGTACTTCGGGGATCAGTTCGTCGTCTTCTGCGGCAAGGAGGAGGTGTATCCGGCGGTGGGCCGCATCCACGACGAGTTCAGCGAGATCCAGCTGAATATGAAGCTGGAGCTGAAGAGCGGCATTTATGTCCTCCCGTCCGGCGATGTCGACATCAATACCGCCTGCGACCGCGCGAAGACCGCTGCGGAGAGCATCCGCAGGCAGCGGTGGCTGAGCTACCGCTACTATGACGAGGAGCTGAACCAGCAGCTGCTTCGGAAACGGACGGTCGTAGAGAATATTTATACGGCGATCTCGGAGGGGCAGATCGAGGCATATTACCAGCCGGTGATCCGGACGCTGAGCGGGGAGACCTGCGGGCTGGAGGCGCTGGTGCGCTGGAGAGATCCGGAATTCGGCCTGCTGTCTCCGGCAGAGTTCGTCCCCGTGCTGGAGGAGTATCAGCTCATTCACAAGCTGGATCTCCATGTCGTGGAGCTCGTGTGCCGGCAGCTCAGCGAGCTCCGGAAGGCGGGGGAACAGACCGTGCCGGTGAGCTTCAACCTCTCCCGCCTCGACTTCCAGCTCTGCGACATCTTCGATGAAATTGAGACGCTGGCACGGTTTTACCGCGTGCCGCGGGAGATGCTGCATGTGGAGATCACGGAGTCTATCCTCGCCGGAGATCCGCAGAAGATCAAGGCGGATATCCGCCGCTTCCATGATGCGGGCTATCAGATCTGGATGGACGACTTCGGCAGCGGCTACAGCTCCCTGAATGTCCTGAAGGACTATGATGTGGATCTCCTGAAGATCGATATGCTCTTCCTCCGGGATTTCAGCGAGAAGTCCAGGAAGATCATCGCCTCCATCGTCGATATGGCGAAGAAGGTCGGCGTGCGGACGCTGGCGGAGGGAGTGGAGACGAGGGAGCAGCTTATGTTCCTCAGGGAGATCGGCTGTGAGAAGGGACAGGGCTACTATATAGGAAGACCGCAGCCCTATCAGGAGACAATGGAGCAGCTTCGCGCGCATGAATTCCGTCTCGAAAAGCGGGAGAACAGCCGCTATGCGGATGCGCTCGGCTATGTGAACCTGCTGAGCGCGGATGAGCTCTATCCGTCGAGAGAGCCGCAGTGCACGGGGAAACAGGGCTATGATGCGACGACGCCGATCGCGATCATCGAGCTCTGCGACGACAGGATCTCGGCAGTTTTCTGCAACCATGCCTTCGAGGAGACCCTCTGTGCGATCGACAAGCTGCGGAAACGGCAGATCATGGATGCGCTCAATGAGCCGGATGCGGAGCTGTATCACGAGAGCAGGAGCTACCTGAAAGTGCTTCGGGCGAAGCGGCAGGTAGAGAGCATCGACGTGATGCTCCGCGGGAACCTCTGCTCCATCCGCGGGAGATATCTGAGCGAGACGGCGGACCGGCAGGCATTTCTCATCAGCATCTACAACTTTTCCAACGGCAGAGTCTCGGACCGGAAGCTCAGGATGGCAGAGACCATGCAGTCCATCTATGAAATGTATGAGCTGGCGGGCGTGATCTTCCCGGCGCGGAACCGCTGCTTCTTCATCTATCAGTCGCGGGAGTATGTGCGGGATATGCACTCGCATTCCACACTGGAAATGCGGGAATACTTCGGAAAAAAATACATTCACCCTGCGGATCTGGAGCAGTACTGGGCATTTCTGGAGCCGGGGACGATGGAGTCGAGGCTGCAGCTCAGCGAGGAGGGCGTGCTGGACTGCTTTCTGCGCGCCGGACAGCCCGGCGGGAGATATCGCTGGATGCAGTTCTGCCTGAAGCCGATCGTCAAGGCAGCCGGCTTCCAGCTTCTTCTGACGGTGAAATGCGTCACGAATCGGGTTATCATCGGGCTTCTGGAGAAGAACAGAGAAAACGGAAACGACTGCTGAAAGGCAGATAAGATAGGAATGCTGTCCCTCACCCGAAGAGGAGAGAGGAGGGACAGGGGAGGAGACAAAGATGAAAAGAGAATGCTTTAGAGACAAGAGGGTGAGAACGAAATTTCTCATCACGATGGCGATCATAGCGGTGCTGAATATGGGCGTGATGACGGCATCCTATGTCGCCTTCGACCGGATGGCACGGCTGATGACGGAATTCTCTACAGTGCAGTATGAGAACACGAAGGCGCAGCTGAACATCCGAAAGGACATCCAGACCATCAACAAGCGAATCCTGCTTGCCCTGATGGATCCCGTCGGGAATCCTGCTTCGGAGCAGAAGGCAGATTTCGAGGAGCGCTTCGCCGGCATGGAGGAGAAAATCACATCCATGAAGGCGACACTCGGCGCGCCGGAGCTCGTGCAGGAGCTGGAAACTGCGCTGCAGGCGCTTAAGGCGGATGCCGACAGTCTTCTCACGATGGCGGAAAATGGGGATGTTCAGGGTGCGATGCGCTACTATGATACCTTCAACAAGGGCACCTCGGAGAACTTCGTCTCGGCGCTCTCTGCAGTCGGCAAGCTCTCCGATACAGAGGCGGCGGAGAAGCTCTCGGAGGTGGGGCGGCTCCGGACGCGGGCGACCGTTCTGGTGCTCATTCTGATCGCACTGGCGGTTTCCTGCAGTCTCGCGATCTTCCTCAGGCTCGCCGCGAATATCACCAGAGGCGTATGCAGAATGAGCAGGGCGATAGAGGAGATGCGTGGCGGCAGCATTCGGGTCGAGGTTTCGGAGGAGAAGCTCGGGAAGGATGAGATCGGAGACATGGTGCGGGACTTTAACGCGCTTACATCGATGCTTCGCACCCTCGTCGGCGACATCCGCTTCCTGATGATCGAGATGAGCAAGGGGAACTTCGCGGCAGAGAGCAGGAACCGAGAGGCATATATCGGAGACTTTCAGCAGATTGCGGAGTCCTATGAGCAGATCCGTACCAATCTGAACGGCATCTTCCGGAATATTCATGAGGTTGCCGGACAGGTGGACGCAGGCTCCCATCAGATCGCGGATGCCGCCGCCGCTTTCTCGCAGGGTGCGACGGAGCAGGCCTCCACACTGGAGGAGATGACCGCGTCGATCGAGAACCTCTCCGCACGAATGGACGGCAACGCAAGGAATGCCGCCGAGGCGGAGGCGTTCAATCGGCAGGTGGCGCAGCGGATCGCCGACGAGAACCGGCAGATGGAGGTGATGATGCAGGCGATGCAGGAGATCGCCGATAAATCGAACCATGTGCAGAAGATCATCAAGGCGATCGATGACATCGCTTTCCAGACCAATATCCTCGCGCTCAACGCGGCGGTTGAGGCGGCGCGTGCCGGAGAGGCAGGCAAGGGCTTTGCGGTGGTAGCGGACGAGGTCAGAAACCTCGCCGGAAAGTCAGCGGACGCGGCGGCGGAGACGCAGTCCATCATCGAGGGGACATTGGAGGCAGTGCAGAAGGGCGTGAAGCTGATGAGCGCGACCGCAGAATCGCTGAACGAGGTGCAGGAGAGCTCGGACAGAAGCAATGCGCTGGTCGGGAAGATCGTCTCCGAGATGGGAAGCGACGCGGCGTTCGTCTCTGAGGTGTCGAGCGGACTGGAGCAGATCTCTGAGGTTGTGCAGAAGAACAGCGCTGGCTCTGAGGAGAGCTCCGCCTCTGCGCAGGATCTCAGCGAGAATGCCTCGACGCTTCGGGAAATGCTGGAGAAGCTCCGCTATTAAACATCGGAGGGCGATTGGTTTTCTTATGCGGCATACTCCGTTTCCTGACAGAGCTGCCACATTATCAGGAATAAAAACAGGAATTATTTTGAGAATTTCGTGAAATTATGCCGCAGATACTTGTAAATTTAAAATCCAAATGATAGACTACAAAAAATTGGACGAGTAAGGCTTTGGCTTTTATATAGACGGAGGAAGCATGGACGGAACAGAATTTATCACGGCGATGCAGCCATGGAGGCTCGGAGCGCCTTCTCCCGAACCCGGTCTTTCGCGCCGGAGCGCGGCGGGTGGGGCGGACAATGCGGGACTTTTCCGCGACATTTTCCGGAGCGCCGTAGAAAATGTGAGGGCTTCCCAGCTCGAGGTCGAGAACAAGCAGTACCTCCTCGCGACCGGACAGCTTGAGGATGCCCATAGCCTGCCGATCGCGGAGGCGAAGGCGCAGGTGAGTCTGGAGCTCCTGATCGGCCTCAGAAATAAGGCGCTGGAGGGCTACAACGAATTGATGAAGATGAACATCTGATAGGGGATAGATAAAGTGCAGCGGTTCAGAGAACTTTGGCAGAATATGTCCACACGTTCGAAAAGAGTGCTGGCAGGAGTATCGGCGGTGACGCTGATCGCGATCCTTGCGGCATTCTTTTTTCTGGTACGCGGAAGAGATACGAGCTACCAGACCCTGTTCACAGGGCTCAGTCAGGAGGAAGCGAAGCAGGTCGTCGGGCTCCTGCAGGACGACGGCGTGGAGTATACCTACGACGGGACGAAGGGCGCGGTAAGGGTGCCCGGCGAGCAGGCGGATGCGCTCCGTGCGGAGCTTCTGAGCAAGGGCTACCCGAAGAGCGGCTTCACCTACGATATGTATCTGAAGAATTCCGGACTGATGACGACGGAGTCGGACAAGCAGCAGTATACGCTCTATGATCTGCAGGATCGGCTGGGCGCGACGGTTCGACTCTTCGACGGCGTGCGGGACGCGAAGGTGACGATCGCGGAGGGCTCGAAGCAGACCTATGTGATCGAGGAGAATGAGACGAAGGACGCCAGCGCCTCTGTCGTCGTCACGATGAAGGACGGCGAAACGCTCTCGGAGAAGAATGCCGCGGCGATCAAGAATCTGGTGGCACGTTCGGTGAAGGGGATGAACTTCACGAATGTGTCTGTTTTTGATGCTGCGACCATGCAGGAGATTTCCGCAGATTCCGATGCGGAGGGGGGAAGCGGAGCCGGTCTCGCCGCACTGACCTCTCAGGTGGAGGATCGGATCGCGGCGAACATCCGCCGTGTCCTCGCGAAGCTCTACGGTATGGAAAATGTCGAGGTCTCGGTCAAGGGGACGCTCGATATGTCGCGGCTGGTGCAGGAGTCCACGACCTATAATGTGCCGGATAAGCGGAACGAGGAGGACAAGACGGGGCTTCTCTATCATGAGGAGCTGAGCGGAGAGAACGCGAGCGGGAGTCGGGAAAATGCTTCCGGCGTAGTGGGGGCGGATGCCAATGCGGATACGCCGCGCTATACCAATAACGACGGCTCGCAGACGACGGCGGACGGCTACAGCAATTCCAGTGCCGCGAGAGACTGGTTCTACAACGTCATCAAGGAGCAGCGGGAGCTGCCGCCGGGCGTCCTGCAGGAGCTCTCCGTCGCAGTGGTGATCCAGACGGAGGACAATTCCATTCCGGTTTCGGAGCTGCAGAATCTGGTTGCGGATGCTGCCGGGATTACGCGGGCGGATGCGGCGGATCGGATTACAGTGCTGCGTGCGCCGGATATGATGAAGGGCGGACAGACGGAGAATACTGCGGAGAATACTGCGGATGCAGGCAGCATGCCGGTACCGGCATTCCCGCTCTGGGCACTGATCGGCGCGGCTGTCTCCTTCCTGCTGCTCGTGATCCTGCTGATCATCCTGCTGCTTCGGAGACGGAAGCGGCGGAAGGCTGCGCTTAGCTTAAGTGATGAGGAGCTCGAGAGCAGCGAGTCCCTCAGTATGGGACTTTCCGCCCCGCTTCCCGATGAGCCCTCGGAGGAGGGAGAGCTGGATATGCCGGAGATGGCACAGTCCCAGTCGCATATCGAACGCGGCATGAAGCTGAAGAAGAATATCGGAGAGTTCGTCGATCAGAACCCGCAGGTAGTGGCGAAGCTGATCCAGTCGATGCTCAGAGAGGAGGGCGAGCGCAATGGCGGAAAGTGAGAAGGCGGTTTCGGCGCAGAGCGCTGCGGAGCATGCAGGGGCAGAGACGGCACCGGCGCCCCTCTCCGGGCGGCAGAGGGCGGCGCTCGTGATGGTCTCTCTGGGGAGCGACCGCGCTTCCCAGCTCTATAAATACCTGAACGAGCGGGATATCGAGGAGCTGACCTTTGAGATTGCCCGAATGGGCAAGACCAGCAACGAGCAGGTGGAGTCGACGCTGGAGCAGTTCTATAAGCTCTGCCTTACACACAAGATGATGACGGACGGCGGCATAGAGTACGCCCGCTCCATCCTCGAGAAGGCGTTCGGGGAGAGCGCAGCGAAGATGCTTCTGGACAGGGTCTCCCAGACCCTGCAGTCGAAGCCCTTCAACTTCTTCTCGAAGGGAGATCCGAAGGCGCTGCTCTCGCTCCTGCAGAGCGAGCGTCCGCAGGTCATCGCGCTCATCATGTCTTATATGGACTCCGAGCAGGCGGCGCAGGTGCTGGAGAATCTGCCGGAGCAGAAGCGCATCCCGACGGTGATGGCAATGGCGAAGATGGATCGCGTCAGTCCGGAGGCGATCTCTATCGTAGAGGATGAAATGAAGCGGAAGTTCGACACCATTATCACCAGCGAGGACAATATGAACCTCGGCGGCATCGACTTCGTAGCGGATGTGATGAACCATATCGACCGCAGCAACGAGAAGCGGATTTTCGACGAGCTGGATGTCACCGATCCGGATCTATCCTCCGATATCAAGGATAAGATGTTTGTCTTCGAGGATATTCTCACGATGGACGACCGTTCTGTACAGCGCTTCATCCGCGACTGCGATTCCAAGGATATTGTTTTCGCCCTGAAGACGGCGAACGAGGAGATGCGGCAGATCTTCTTCAGCAATATGTCGAAGCGTATGGCGGAGACTGTCCGCGGCGATATGGAGAATGCGAGAAATATCCGTCTCCGCGACGTAGAAGAGGCGCAGCAGCGTATCGTGAACCTGATCCGTCGGCTCGAGGATCAGGGAGAGGTAATCATCAACAAGGGAGGCGATGCGGATAATGTTCTCGTCTAAGTCGGTGATCAAAGCGATGGGGGACACGGAGGCACGGAGCTTCCTTACGGAGGACGCGATCATCTTCTCCGACAGTGCGGAGCCTGCCGATCGGGAGCGTACCGGAGAGCGCCTGTCCCACGCGGCGAGTGATCCGGTGCGCTACAGCAGCTTTCTGGGTACGATTTTCCACCAGGGAAGTGCAGAGGAGAGCAGGGGAAAGGAAACGGAGATGCTTCCGGCGGATAGAGAGGAGCCGTTTTCTTCCGGAGCTGCGCCTTCCGGAGCGGAAGAGCCGAAGGCGGACAGCTCCCTCGCGGTTCGCTCCGGCATCGGCGAGATAACGAAGCAGAGCATCGAGCGGGCGGAGAAGCTCCTCGCGGTGAGCCGCCGGGAGGCGGAGAAGATCCGAGAGGAGGCGAGGCTTGAGGGGTATGAGCAGGGGCTGCGGGAGGGCAGGCAGGACGGCAGGAGAGCGGCGGCAGAGGAGCTCCGGCAGGAGCACAGGGCGGCGCTGGATCAGTTTTATAAGGACTGCGCACTTGCTCTCGGCAATATCGAGGAGCTGAAACGGAAGCGGCTCAGCCGTTATCTGGACGAGCTGAAGGACGTCGCCGTCGCTGTCGCGGAGAAGGTGATCCATGTCAGTCTCCGGAGCAGCGGAGAGGTCGTCCGCAAGATGATCCTGCAGGAGGCGGAGAAGCTGAAGAAAACCGCATGGCTGAAGATCTATATGGACAAGGCGGAGTACGAAATGCTGCTGGAAACAGACAGTGCGATCGCCTCGGAGCTGTCCGGCGTTTCCCGCAGCATCCGCTTCGTGATTTCGGAGAAGAGCGAGAGGGGAAAGCTCATCATGGAGACGCCGGACGAGATCGTAGATCTCAGTATCCGGACACAGATGGAGAATCTGCGGACGAAGCTCTCCCAGCTCGAGCCGCGGGAGGAGCAGGAAAAATAAGGGAAGGAGTCCGCTGTGTTTGAGGATGTGCTCGCGGCGATCGAAAAGACCGAAACGGTCGAGAATATCGGAAAGATCGAGAATATTGTCGGCATGGCGATGGAGGCATCCGGTGCGGGGAAGGCAAGCATCGGGGATATCTGCATGATCTATTCGGAGGAGATGGAGCAGCAGATTCCCGCGGAGGTCGTAGGCTTCAAGGGCGATCATATCCAGCTGATGACCTATGCGCAGGGCGTGGGGATCAGCTCGGGTGCCTTCGTGCGGAATACACGGCACCGGCTGCAGATCCCGGTGGGGGATTTCCTGAAGGGGCGGATCGTCAGTGCGGAGGGGGTTCCGATCGACGGCGGCGCGCCCTTTCCGGAGAGCCGCTTCTATACGGTCAATACCTCCTATATGAATCCTCTGGAACGCCCGCCGATCCGAGAGCGGCTTGACTTCGGCATCAAAGCGATCGACGGGCTGAATACGATCGGCAAGGGACAGCGTATCGGGATCTTCGCAGGCTCCGGCGTCGGAAAGTCCACATTACTCGGGATGATTGCGAAGAATGTCAAGGCAGACATCAATGTCATCGCCCTCGTCGGAGAGCGGGGTCGCGAGGTGCTGGAGTTCGTCGAGCGGGATCTCGGAGAGGAGGGGATGCGCCGGACGGTGCTGGTCGTGGCGACCTCGGATCAGCCGGCGATGCTTCGCCTGAAAGCGCCGTTGGTCGCGACGACGATCGCTGAATATTTCCGGGATCAGGGGCTGGATGTCCTCCTGATGATGGATTCGCTGACCCGCTATGCGATGGCGCAGAGGGAGATCGGGCTCGCGACCGGCGAGCCGCCGATCGCGAGAGGCTATACCCCGTCGATCTATGCAGAGTTTCCGCGGCTTCTGGAACGTGCGGGCGCCTTCCGGCACGGCTCGATCACCGGTGTCTACACTGTGCTGGTCGAGGGAGATGACACCAATGAGCCGATCGCGGATACGGTGCGGGGCATACTGGACGGACATATCGTCCTGTCCCGGCAGCTCGCGGCGGAGAACCATTACCCTGCGATCGACATCGGAATGAGCATCTCCCGTCTGATGGTGGAGATCGTCTCGGAGCGGCATCGCGCCGCAGCGAACCGCCTCCGGAACCTGCTGGGGCTCTATCGGAAAAACGCGGATCTGATCGCCATCGGGGCGTACAAAAAGGGAACGAATCCGGAGCTGGATGAGGCGGTGGAGAAGAATCCGGCGATCAATCGTTTCCTGATGCAGGAAACACGGGAGAGCTTCTCTTATGAGGAGATCCTGGAGGCACTGGAGAGGAGCGTCGGCGAAGAGCCTGAGGAGGCGCGTAGATGAAGAAATTTCAATACAGTCTCGAGACGGTGATGGACTATAAGACACAGCTTCTCGACCGTGTACAGAGAGAGTTCTCGGAGGTGATGGCGCGGCTCCGCAGACAGCGGCAGTATTTGGAGCTGCTCTATGAGAGGCGGCGGGAGCTGGAGACGGAATTCGGGAAGCTGAAGCAGAGGGGCGGTGCGATCCAGCGTTTCCAGCTCTTTCAGGAGGTGCTCGATCGCCGTTCAGAGGAGATCCTCCTTGAGGAGGGACGTCTCCGGAAATTGCAGGAGGAGACAGATCGGAAGCAGACAGAGCTTGTGGAGGCGAAGGTAGATGTATCGAAATTCGAGAAGCTGAAGGAACACAAGCTTTCCGATTATCAAAGGGATATTCGGAAGGCAGACGAGCGGTTTATCGAGGAATTCATCATACACAAGAGGTAAGGGATGGAAATGACGGAGAACAGGGTAGGGAGCGCAGCGTACCGGCAGGAGTCGGCAGCCCTGCGGAAACGCGTCGGAAGGGCTGCGGAGACGGATTTTTCCGCGCTTTTGCAGGATGCCCGCGGAAGGCTGCGGACGGACGACGCGCTCCCTGTGCCGAAGAGAGAGCCGGAGGACTGGAGGGCGGACGGAAGAGGCAGTGCGGAGAAGTCCGCGGGAAACGCGGAGATCCATACGGAAAAGAAGGAACGGACAGAGAAGGACGAAAAGGCGGAGGAGCAGACTGTGCAGAATGAAGCCGTTCCGTTCGGGATCGTTCCCCTGCTCCTCTTCGCGCAGAAGACACTGCCGGAGGGAGAGCGTGCAGCAGAGCTTCCCGCAGGGATTTCCGATGCTCTTCCGCAGGATGCTCCGGAACCGGCGGTGATACGAAACGCCGACGTGTGGAACGACAGTACTCTGTCTGAGGTCGCTTCGGAGGAAGCACCTGTTACGAAGCGAACCGAGGGGGCGACGCTGCCGCTGCCGGCGATGCAGACGGCGGAGGCCGCAGAGGAGGACAGAACCGAGCTGTCCGAGGAAGCACTGCCGGAGTATGCAGAGGATGCGGGCAGCCGCGGATACCAGAGCCGCGCCGAGGGGGCGCAGCCGAGAGCTGTATCGCCGGAGAGAGAGGCTGCACAGGAGCCTGTTATCGGAGAAGCGCCTCGAAGCGGCAGCACGATGCGGACGGAGCGAAGAGCCGGTGAATCCGGAAACGCGGCAGTTTTTCCGCACGGCATGACTGTGCGGCAGGAGAGAGGGGGGGAGCATATACCCGCAGAGAATGTACCGCGGGATACGCTCCCGACGACGGCGGCAGCGCTTCCGGCGTCGCTCAGTGATCGGATCGCTTCGCAGCTTCGGAACAGATTGGGAGGAGAGCTGCTGATCCAGCTGGAGCCGAGGAATCTCGGGCAGATCCTGCTGCGAGTGAGCTATACGGGCGCGCAGGCGAGAGTCAGTCTCTATACGGACGACGCCAGGACGATGGAGCTCCTCAGCCGGAATGCGCAGGAGATGGCGCAGATCATTACGGAGAAGACCGGGACAGTTACTGCAGTACTGATCCCGGAGCGGCAGGCGGAAGCGGAGATGCAGAATTCCGGTAACAATTCGGACAATCGTGATCGTGCGGCAGAGGAGCTGGAGCGGAGGATTCGGGAGCGAACACAGGAATCCGGGGATTTTCTGCAGCAGCTTCGGCTGGGGCTGGTATAAGGGAGGAGAAGCATGGCAGATCTGATACAGTCGGTGAGCAACAGTCCGTATACGAGCGGCAGCTACAGTGCGGCGGCAAATTCGAAGAATACACTGACGATTGAGAGCTATTTCAAGCTTCTCGCTTCGCAGCTCGCGCATCAGGACATGACAAATCCGATGGACAACAGCGAGATGATGGCGCAGATGACGCAGATGGCAATGGTGCAGTCTCTCGGGACGATGACCAGCAGCCTGAGGGCGCAGATGGCATTCGCGAAGTCCAGCTACCTGACCGGGATGATAGGGCAGAGCGTCACAGCGAAGGTGCCGGTGAAGACAAATGATCTCATGGCGGGGCAGAAAAATGAGACGAGATCCGGCGTGATCGAATCAGTCAATCTCTCTGGCTCTGAGCCGACCTTCCGTCTCGCGGGGGATGCCACAGAGTATCCGCTGGAGAATCTTCTTGTAATTGGCGGGAAGAGCCGGGGGAGCGCGGAAAGACCGAAGAGCGGGAAGGCCGCGTCCGCTGCGGCGGGACCCGGTGCAGCCATTTCAGGGAGGGATATCGAAGAAAAGAAACGGATATAGTGCGGAGCACGTATTATTGTACTGAATTTAATACAATGTAAAAACGGATAAGGATAGCAATTCCCTTCAGGAAATGCTTTAATCTATTTTTGCCGGTCTGACTATTTATTTTTTTGATATATTCATAGAAAACAATGTAAGAGGGGGCTGCGGAAAGCGCGAAGCGATGCCGCGGTTTCATCAGACTCTCGGTGATATATTCTGACAGAGGAGGAAGAGAAATGTTAAGAGCAATGGATTCGGCGGTGGCTGGTCTGCGGGCCCACCAGAATAAGCTGGACGTCATCGGCAACAATATCGCGAATGTCAATACCTTCGGCTTCAAGGCGCAGAGCTACAGCTTTAAGGATACGATGTATCAGACCTCGAGCGCCTCGTCCGGCGGCAAGAAAAACGGGGATAATCTGGGGACGATCGGCGGCGCGAATCCGGCGCAGTACGGCTACGGTGCACTGACCGGCTCAATCGCGACCGATTACACCAGCAGTACACCGTCCTACGTCGGCGGTTTTAATGCGTCTATCAACGGCTCCGGCTTCTTCATTACGAACTCCACGAATCTGGATTCTACCTCGAGAACTGTGACGATCAAGCGGAACGATACGGCGGCGACGACCAAGGAGCTGAAGAGCAATGACTTCTCCTACACGAGGGTGGGGCAGTTCACGATCGACGCGAACGGCTATATGGTGGACAGCAACGGAAACTTCGTCTACGGCTTCCGTCCGGATAATCTGCTGGAGCCGACGAAGTATGGCGGCGGAGACGACGACAAGACGCTGCATGCGTTGCGCGCGCCGTCCGCTGCGGACATCGCAGGCATCCCGGGAGGGACGCCCGGCTTCACAGGTGCGGCATCTCAGCTGAAGAGCGTCGAGATCGGCAACGACGGCGTGATCAAGGCGACGGTGGACAAGGATGGCGTGGCAACCTCTGTCGTGATTGGAAAGGTGGCAGTCGCTTCCTTCCAGAACCAGGAGGGTCTGATGAAGGCAGGCAACAATACCTTCAATGCTTCATCCGGCGACAATACCGGTATCGTGACGGCTTCCGAGCCGGGCGGCGCGACGCCGACCCTGATGTCCGGCTATCTTGAGGCGTCCAATGTAGATCTCGCGAAGGAATTCTCGGATATGATCACGACACAGAGAGGCTTCCAGGCGAACTCGAAGATCATCACGGTTTCCGACGAGATCCTGCAGGAGCTCGTCAATATGAAGCGGTAATTCCGGTATGGCAGGTTTCTGTGCTTCTGTACGGAGAAAGAGAGGGACGAGATGATTAAGCTGGAGAAGCTGAACGGAGAGATCATTTACCTGAACTATTTTCAGATTCTCAGTCTGAAGAGCATCCCTGAGACGAAGGTCAAGCTGACGACCGGCGATTTTTTCCTCGTGAAGGAAAGCGTGGAGGAGGTCATGGAGAAGGTCACGGCATTTCTTCGCTCTATCCTTGCGGGAAGGGAAGCATAAGGAGGAATTTGGAGGAAAACTATGGATCCGACGCTAATCATAGGATGGATTTTAGCGATCGTCCTGATCGTAAACGGAATAACGGTTCAGAAGCTGGGAAATTTCATTGATATTCCGTCGCTTTTGATCGTTCTCGGCGGTACCGTAGCGGCGCTGATCGCCTGCTATCCGGTTCGGGTGCTCTCGCAGATCCCGAAGCATATCGCGATCTGCGTGCGCGGCGGCAGGAAGTACAATGTGCCGAAGGTCGTGGAGCAGATCGTAGATCTGGCGCTGATCGCGCGGCAGAGCGGACTGCTGGCGCTGGAGGAGAAGGCGGAGGAGATCAAGGAGCCCTTTTTCAAGCAGGCGGTGGTGATGATCGTCGATGCCAATGACCCGGACAAGGTAAGGGCGGCGCTGGAGCGGCAGGTCGAGGATATGATGAGCCGTCATGACGAGGCGCGGGGGATGTACCTGAAGGGCTCAGCGCTGGCGCCTGCCTTCGGTATGATCGGTACGCTGGTAGGATTGGTCAACATGCTGAAGGGCATGGATATGTCAGGATCCGGCGGTGCGAATACCCTCGGACAGGATATGGGCGTCGCGCTGATCACGACCTTCTACGGCTCTGCGCTTTCCAATGTATTCTTTCATCCGATCGCACAGAAGCTCGGTATCAAGGGGGAGGAGGAGGTACTGTACTGCTCCACCATCATTGAAGGCGTGATCGCGATCCAGTCCGGCGATAATCCGAAGGTGATCCGGGAGAGGCTGCTTTCCTCTCTGACGCAGAAGCAGTCCAAGAAGCTGCTTGCGAAGGCTGCGCCGGCAGGAGGAGGCGAGGCATCATGAAGAAAAGAGGAGGAGGGGACGACGCCGGCGGCAACTGGATGGATACCTATGGCGACCTCGTGACCCTGCTGATGACCTTTTTCGTGCTTCTGTACTCCATGTCTACAGTGGATTCCCAGAAATGGGATCTCTTCGTACAGAGTATCTACCCGAACGGACGTCCGGGAGACAAGACGGCGGAGCAGATCATTCTGAACGCGCCCGCGACCGGAAACGACACGCTGACGGAGCTCGGCGGGAAGGTCGGGGACGAAAAGGTACCGCAGAATCTGGTCGAGGAAGCGGACATGAACCAGCTTTATATCCAGATCGCGAAAGCGCTGGATGCCGCGGGGGTTTCCGGCGTTTCCAGCACCCGCGGGACAGACTATACCTTCATTACCTTCACGGACAAGGCTTTCTTCGATGGAGACAGCTCTGTGCTGACCGTGCAGGGGCAGGAGACACTCAGCGTTTTTTGTGATACAATAGGAAAATATAACGATCAGATTTCCCAGGTGAATATTATGGGACATACCGCGCAGGGGGATCCTGCGCGGCCGAACAATCCGAGAAACGATCGTATGCTGTCCGTAATGCGGGCGGCAGAGGTCTGCATCTTCATTCAGGGAAGAAATGTCGTGGATTCCGACAAGCTGGTCAGCATCGGCTATGGGCAGTTCCACCCGGTTGCGGATAATGCGACTGCCGCGGGGAGAGCGAAGAACCGGAGAGTGGAAATTCTGATTATCGACAAAGGAGGAACCATCCGGGATCTCGACGAATATTACGCGGAATACCGGAATGGAAACAATGAGAACAAGACCATCATCACAGACGGGATGACAGAACAGGCGGAGGAGCACTCGAACGAGGAGACCGGGCAGCCGGAGACCACGGCGTTCACAGAGGAGAGCACGGGAGAACCGCCGGAGCCGGGGGGAGAAGCCGCGCCCTCCGGAGGGGCGGAGACCGCGGCGCCGTAAGCTATAGGAGATAAGAGGTTTTAGAGAATGGCAGAAGTACTATCCCAAAGCCAGATCGACGCGCTTCTCAAGTCCATGAAGGACAGCCCGGCAGAACCGGAGGCGAAGCCGGAGAAGCAGGTCGTGGCAGCGGCGGCAGATACAAAGGAAGAAGGCTACAACAAGTATGACTTCTACAGCCCTCGTAAATTTACGAAGGAGAAGATGAAGCTGTTGAAGAGCATATTTGAGAACTATGCCCGGATACTCACCTCGCAGGTAAACGGGATCTTCCGCACCATGACGGATATCACGGTGCTGGATCTCCGGGAGACGCGCTACTATGAGTATGTGAATTTCTTCCATGAGAATGACTGCATGACGCTGGTGGATACCTATGTGCGCTCGAAGGGGAAGAGCAATGTGCCGATGATGATCTACATCACGCCGGGACTCACGCTCACGCTCGTGAGCCACATGCTTGGGGGCTCGGATTCCTTCACCAAGGTGGAGGAGAACTATCGCTATTCGGATGTGGAGATGGCGCTGTATCGCCGGATCCTGGAGTATATTACGCATGCGCTCGGTGACGGCTTCTCGAACTATATCTCGGCAGAGTTCCGCATCAGCCGCGTGGAGGAGAATCCCTCCATGGTGCAGGAGGTGGGGCTGGACGAGACCGTCGTAATGGCGGAGTTTAATGTGGACGTCTCGGGGCTGGCGGCGGAAAAGATCCGGCTCTGTCTCCCCGGCTCGCTGCTTGAGCACATTTTCAAGATCATTGACAATCGGAAGCATCTTGCGAGAGGCTTCGCCTATGAAAACAACGAGGAGACGATACTGGAGCATCTCCGCGGCTCGGAGTTCCCGATGACGGGGCAACTCGGCGTCGTGAAGCTGGACATCCGGGATCTCTACCACCTCCGCGTTGGCGATGTGATCGATCTCAATAAACCGAAGGACAGCACGGTTCGGCTCTATGTGGGAAAGCAGCCGTGGTTCACCGGACGGATGGGCGTATATAAAAAGAATATCGCCGTCCGGATCGAGGATCGCATTATGCAGAAGAATGAAGAGACTGAGGAGGGAAACGACGGCAGCTGGGAGACGACGCCGGGCGGTGCGCCTGAGCCCTTCCAGAAGAAGCTGATCTCCCAGGCGGAGAAGGAGCGGGATCTGGAACGCCTCCGGGAATTAGGCAGCGGAGAAGTTTGAGCGGAGCAGTTTCCATAAGGGAAACTGCGAAGCGATATGGCGTAGACGGAGCGCAAAGCGCGAAGTCTATGTCTGACGGGGTCAGATTCACTGAGGTCTACAAGACCGAAGTGAACCCAGTCAAACTCGCAGCGGTCTCACAGCGATTACAGGGAGCGGAGCGGTACTGCCGCTTTTTATAAATAGGATCAATATAGGAAGTAAGGAGAATAAGAAATGGCAAAGATTATGTTGGTGGATGATGCAGCGTTCATGCGGATGATGGTCAAGAACTCCCTGACCAAGGGCGGCTTCGCCGACTGCACCTTCGTGGAGGCGCAGGACGGGCTGGAGGCGGTGAAGAAGTATGATGAGGAGAATCCGGATCTCGTCATCATGGACATCACAATGCCGAATATGGACGGCCTGCAGGCGCTGAAGAAGATCAAGGAGGCGCATTCGGATGCCAAGGTGGTGATGTGCACCGCGATGGGGCAGGAGAGCATGGTTGTGGATGCGATCAAGTCCGGCGCGAAGGACTTCGTAGTGAAGCCCTTCAACGCGGAGCGGATCACTTCGACTGTCAAGACCATTCTCGGCATGTGAAGATGGATATCTCATTTTTGCGAGAGCTTTGAGAAAGGGATGGGGTCATGTCATTTCTGAATTCTTTTGATATCAGCGCCTCGGGAATGAGCGCGCAGCGTGTCCGCATGGATATCGCCGCGGAAAATATTGCCAATGTCGAGACGACCCGGACGGAGTCCGGCGGCGCATACCGGAGAAAGGACGTGGTCTTCGAGAGCTTCGGAGCGCAGTCCTTCCGGGAGGCGCTTCGGAACGCGCAGGCGGGAAAGGGCTTCCGCGGTCAGCGTGCGGGCGTCAGAGTTTCCGGCATTGTCACAGACGACAGGGAGATGAAGCGGGTTTATAATCCGAATCATCCCGATGCGGATGCGGACGGCTATGTCAATTACCCGAATGTGGACATCCTGAAGGAGACGGTGGACAGCATGTCCGCAACGCGCTCCTACGAGGCGAATGTCACCGCTTTAAACGCGATGAAGGCAATGGCGCAGAGCGCACTGGATATCGGAAAATAAGGCAAGAAATAGAAGGGGAACAGAAAGATGGCAAACGTCTTTAACACAATGGAGATAGACGCAATCGGCGAGATTATGAATATCAGCCTGGGAGCGTCTGCCACAGCCGTATCCACACTTCTGGGCGGAAAGGTCAATATTACGACGCCGACTGTGCTGGTGCAGAACCGGGACGAATTTGAGTTCAAGGAGCTGGAACCGGCGATCGGCGTGGAGATTTCCTACATCGAGGGGCTGGACGGGACGAATGTGATGATGTTCAGCCGGAACGATGTGCGTATCATCGTCGGAATGATGATGGGCATGGAGATCCCGGAGGACAGCTTCGAGATGGACGAGATCAACTCGAGCGCGATCCGCGAGGTGATGAACCAGATGATGGGCTCCTCCGCGACGGCGCTTTCAGAGTTTCTCGGGACGACTGTCAATATTTCCACCCCGATTTCCTATGAGATTGAGAATGAAAATGCGTTCAAGGACAAGTATTTCGAGGCGATGGAGCCGAGAGTGGTCGTGCGCTTCGCTCTCGAGATCGAGGGAAAGCTGACCAGCCAATTCCTGAATATCATGTCGGTAGAGCTGGTAAAGCGGCTGCTGAAGCCCTTCCAGGAGCAATTTGGGCTTCTCGGAGAGGCCGCGGAGGAAGCAGCTGTCCCGGAGGAGCCTGCCGCAGCGGAGACAGAGCGCACAGAGCAGGAGGAGAGCCCTGAGCTGCTGCAGAATCCGGAATCGGATGTCTCCAAGCCGCTCGACCAGAGCGCTGCCGACGCGATGCTCGCAGGTCTTCTGGCAGAGCAGGACAGCGCGTCGAGTGCATCGGAGGAGGAGACGGCGGAGGGCTCCGTATCGAAGCAGCCGGAGGCTTCGGAGCCCGCATTTTCTCAGGCGATGCCGGAAGCTGCTGCCGCGGCGATCCCGCAGCCGGCTCCGCATACCATGGCACAGTCTATCCCGCAGCCTTATATGCCGATGCAGGCGGATCCCCTCACGATGCAGCTTCTCACACAGATGCAGCAGTCTCAGACGCAGATGCTGGAGCTGATTCGGGATATGCGGGATAGCGGCACGAAGAGAGAGGAGAAGCCGAGGGAGGCGAATCTCGTGAAGCCGCTGAATTCCAGAGAATTCGCCGGAGATCGGGAGGAGCGGGAGGAGAATGCCGACAACCGCGAGATGCTGATGAAGGTTCCGCTGGAGATCTCCGTCGAGATCGGCAGGACGCGGAAGCTGGTAAAGGATATCCTCGAATTTACACAGGGCTCTCTGGTGGTGCTGGACAAGATGGCGGGAGAGCAGGCGGATCTTTTCGTCAACGGAGAGTGTATCGCAAGAGGGGATATCGTCGTCGTGGAGGACAACTTCGGCATTCGAATCACCGAGATCCTGAAGAAGGATATCAATCAGGAGAGCCTCTGATGAATGACGCGATTTCCATAGTATCCGGCATTCTGCTGATGATACTGATCCTGCTCATGGCATACGGCAGCAGCCGTCTTCTGGGGAAGCACTGGCGCATGCTCGGCAGGGCACGGTATATGGAGCTCGTGGATCGGCTTCCGCTGGGGCAGGACAGAGAGCTTCTCATCCTCCGGCTGGAAAAGGAGGATCGGCTCCTGCTGCTCGGCTCCGGGGCGGACGGCATCTGCCTGCTTTCGGAGCTTTCGGGGGAGTATCCGAGAGAGAACAGGGGGATCTCCGCAGAGCGGCTCCCGCAGAGCTTCCGGGAGCTGCTCCGCCGCCGCAGTATCGGCGCAGGCAGGGAAGGACAGGTAGATAGAGATGAATGAGCTTTTGTCCGGCTTGAACGGGGGCTCCGTTCCCTCGCTGGAGCTGATCTATCTGATCACGCTGGTGGCGCTGCTCCCGTCCATCGTGATCATGATGACCTCGTTTACGCGAACCATCATTATCCTCTCGTTTACGCGGACGGCGATGGGGGTGCAGCAGACGCCCCCGAACATGGTTCTGGTGGGGATCAGCATTTTCCTGACACTCTACATCATGAATCCGACGCTGACACGAATCAATGAGGAAGCGTACAAGCCCTATAAGAACGGGACGATCACACAGGAGCAGTGCATAGACAGGATGAGCGCAGAGATGAAGGAGTTCATGCTTCGGAATACGGAGTCCGCAACGCTGTCCCGCTTCGTGGAGATGTCGAAGACGGAGCTGCAGGGGGACGCGCGGGATTATCCGCTCACGGTGGTGACACCCGCCTTCATGACCTCGGAGCTCAAGCGCGGCTTCATGGCAGGGCTTCTGATCTATCTGCCGTTCCTGCTGATCGATATCGTCGTCTCGACGACGCTGATGGCGATGGGAATGATGATGCTGCCGCCGGCGATGGTCTCGATGCCATTCAAGCTCCTGCTCTTCGTAACGGTGGACGGTTGGGGGCTTCTGTTCTCCAGTATTGTGCGGAGCTTCAATTAGGGAAGCACTGATTAAGCGTAGAAAGCTGCATGCCAAGGCGTGAGCTATGAACAAATCAGCGCTTTCTCAGAGCAGAAGCCTGCCGGAGGGGAAAAGAAAAATATGCTGGACAATGTACAGATTCTGGATATTATGAATCAAACCTTTATGCTCGCACTTCGCACCGCGCTCCCCTTCCTTTTGGTGAGCATGATACTGGGGATTGTCGTGGCGATTTTTCAGGCAGCGACCTCGATTCAGGAGCAGACGCTCTCCTTCGTGCCGAAGCTGATCGCGATCATTGCGATGCTGACCCTGCTCGGAGGCACCCTGCTCCGGAGCATACAGGATTTTTTTCAGAATATCACCTCGCTGATCGCAGGCGTATAGGAGGAGAAGATGTTTGTTCTTTTCTGTCTCATAGTGATGCGAATGAGCGGGGCGATTGCTTTTCATCCTGTTCTTAGAGTGAGCGGCTTACCTGCGCGCTTCCGGGCGGCGCTGGTGCTGATGCTCTCCCTGATGCTGTACAGCTATGTCGGAGGGCGGCTCCCTATGGAGCCGGAGACGCTTCTCGAATTCGGACTGCTGCTCCTCAGGGAGCTCTATATCGGCTTCTGCCTCGGCTTTGGCATAGAGCTCGTTTTTCTGACGATCCGCTTCGCAACCTCGATCATGGATTTCTCTATGGGACTCAATATGGCACAGGTATTCGATCCCTCGACCAATACGCAGTCTACGGTCACATCAGGGCTTTTCTACAGTCTGCTGATCCTGCTTTTTTTCGCGACGGATGGGCACCTGCACTTCCTTAGGCTCCTGTTCGAGACGGCGGAGACGATTCCGCTCGGGACGGCATCTCTCCATATAGAGAGGGTTCCGGGCTATATGCTGGAGATTTTCCGAAGCGCTGTCCTCGCGGGACTGCAGATCGCCTTTCCGATCATGGGGATAGAGCTGATGACGGAGGTATCGCTGGGTATACTGATGCGGGTCATCCCGCAGATCAATATCTTTGTCGTGAACTTTCAGACGAAGATTCTCGTCGGACTGATGATGCTCTTCTTCCTTCTGAATCCGCTGACAGACCGGATGAACCGTGTGCTGGAGCAGATGAACACAGTGCTTCGGGAACTGCTGCAGCTTCTGCGCTGAGAGATGGAGCCCGGCGGGAAGGGAAGGCGGAATATACGGGAAAGAGAGGCAGGGTAAGTGGCAGGCGAGGAAAAAACCGAAGCCCCTACCGCGAAAAAGCGGGGGGACGCCAAGAAAGAGGGAAATGTTTTCCAGAGCCGGGATGCGGTGACGGTCGTGATGGTCTTCGGGATGTTTACGGCGATTCGCTGGATGCTGCCCTATATCTACGGAGATGTGGGGGGCTTTTTCATCCGTATCTGTGGTCTGCTCGAAACAGAGCAGGCACTCAGTGCTCAGCTTTTCTACAGCCTGCTCTTCCTGATCCTCAGGGATGTCCTGCCGCTCCTCCTGCTCTCGGCACTCTTCGCCGTGCTCGCGAACGGTGCGCAGACCCGCTTCAACGTCTCCTTTACCCCGCTCCGCCCGAAGCTTTCGCGGCTGAGCCCGGCGAGCGGACTGAAACGGGTTTTCTCTATGAAGAATCTTGTGGAGCTGCTGAAAAACATACTCAAGATCACGATCCTTCTGGTGCTGCTCTACACGCTCCTGAAGGAGGACGTCCTCAGGCTCGCGCGGATGCTGGACACGGAGGTGCAGAATGCGGCGGTATTGCTGCTTCATATGATCTATGATCTCGTGATCCGTGTGGCAGGCGTCTTCCTGCTGATTGCCTTTTTCGACTATCTCTACCAGAGATGGCAGTATGAGCAGGATCTCCGAATGACGAAGCAGGAGGTCAAGGATGAGTTCAAGCAGACGGAGGGAAATCCGGAGATCAAGAGCCGTATCCGCTCCCTGCAGAGACAGCGGTCGCAGATGCGGATGATGCAGCAGGTGCCGGAGGCGGATGTCATCATCCGAAATCCGACGCATCTCGCGATAGCACTGAAGTATGACCCGGAGAAGCAGGCGGCGCCCCTCGTGCTCGCGAAGGGCGCGGATATTCTCGCGCTTCGCATCGTCTCTGTTGCGGGGGAGCACGGCATCCCTGCGATCGAGAACCGAGAGCTGGCACGGGCGATGTATCCGGTGTGCGAGCCGGGAAGAGAGATTCCCGCGGAGTTCTACGGTGCGGTGGCGGAGATTCTCGTCTACATTTACCGACAGCAGAACCGGGAGGATCTGCTGAGATAGACATTTGGAGTTTCATCTGACAGGAAGAAGAATGGCAAAGAAACTGGTTGACAATTCCGTGGTACTCTTCGTACTCACGATCATACTGCTCCTGATCATTCCGCTGCCGGCGCCGCTGGTCGACGCCGCCATCGTGGTAAACATGGCAATCTCCATGATGATTCTGGTCATTACCATGAGCATACGGGAGCCGCTTGAGCTGTCCATTTTTCCATCCCTCCTGCTGATTACGACGCTCTTCCGGCTGGGCATCAACGTCTCCACGACGCGGAATATCCTTTCCCACGGCGGCTCCTCCGGACAGGTTATCAAGGCATTTGGCGACTTCGTCGTACAGGGGAATGTGGTGATCGGTCTGATCATCTACCTGATCATCGTCCTGATGCAGTTTATCGTCATCACGAAGGGCGCGGAGCGGGTATCGGAGGTGGCAGCGCGCTTCAAGCTCGATGCGATGCCGGGCAAGCAGATGGCGATCGACGCCGATCTCTCTGCGGGAATCATCAACGAGCAGCAGGCGCGGGAGCGTAGAAATAAGATCCAGACAGAGTCGGATTTTTACGGCGCGATGGACGGCGCGACGAAGATCGTGAAGGGCGACGGCGTCATGTCGCTGCTTACGACTGCCATCAATCTGATCGGCGGGAGCATCATCGGGATATTGCAGTCCGGACAGGACATTGGCACAGTGCTCAGCACCTACTCGATCGCGACGGTCGGAGACGGGCTGGTCGGACAGATTCCGTCCCTCCTGATCTCGGTCTCCACCGGCATGATCGTGACGCGGGCGGTTTCTGAGGGCTCGCTCAATGAGGACATCTCGAAGCAGTTTACGGCACAGCCGCGGGCGATGATGATTACCGGCATGGTGATGCTGGTGCTGATGGTGATCCCCGGAATGCCGTTTCTCCAGATTGGGCTGGTGGCGGGCAGCTTCCTCGTCGCAGGATATTTCCTGCAGCGCAGGATACTGCGCGAGCCGGCGCTGGCGAGGGAGGAGGCGTATCAGCGAGAGCCGTTGGCAGGGGTTCCCCGCGCAGAGGCTGCAGCAGCGCAGGAGGAAGCGAAGCAGGCAGTTTCCGAGGAGGAATATTATAAGGACGTCAGCAATGTCTACAGCCTCCTGCAGGTGGAGCCGATTGAGATGGACTTTGGCTACAGTCTGATTCCCCTCGCCGACGAAGCCTCCGGCGGGCGTCTCGTCAGCCGGATTGTAATCTTCCGGAGACAGTACGCGCAGGATATGGGCTTTGTGATGCCGTCGATCCGCCTCCGGGACGCCGCGAACCTCGGGACGAACGAGTATGTCATCAAGATCAAGGGCGAGCAGGTTGCGCAGGGAGAAATCCTGACCGATTACTATCTGGCGCTGGAGCCGGATGATGTTGAGGAGACGATCGACGGGATTGAGACCATAGAGCCTGCCTACGGGATCCCGAGCCGGTGGATCCGGCCGGAAAACCGGGAAAAGGCGGAGCTCTTCGGCTATACCGTCATTGACCCGCTCTCGGTCATGCTTTCGCATCTCTCTGAGACGGTGAAGGTACATGCCTATGAGCTGATGAGCCGGCAGGAGGTGGCGCGCCTCGTCGAAAATCTGAAGAAGACCGCGCCGGAGCTCTGTACAGAGGCGTTTCCGAATGTCGTCAGCTTCAGTCTCCTGCAGAGGGTACTTACGATGCTCCTTCGGGAGGGTGTGTCAATCAAGGATCTGGAAACCATTGTGGAGACAATGTTCCAGTGCATCACCGAGAACGGGATGCAGGTGAAGGATCTGGATCAGCTCATAGAGCGCGTCCGTATTTCCCTGAAGCGTACGATCACGAGGATGTACTGTACGGACGGGAATATGAGGGTTATCACGCTGGATTCCGAGCTGGAGCGGAGCCTCGTGAATTCTCTTGCCCGCGGCGAGAACGGACTTTACCTCGCACTGGGACCGGAGCTTCTGCAGAGCCTGATCGCGCAGGTGGCGGCGGAGAGCAGGAAATTCAATACCCTGAGTATGCCGCCGGTGATCCTGACCTCGCAGGTTATGCGGCCGCATTTCTACCATCTGATTGAACAGTTCTACCCGAAGATCCGGGTGCTCTCCTTCAACGAGGTGGCGAACAACGTGCAGATTCAGGCGATCGGAAGCCTGCGGCTCGACGAGCAAAGTCAAGAGGAGTAGGGAATGTTGCAGAATCCGGATTTGGAAGAGAAGAGCAATGAAGAGCTTTTTCGGCTCTACCGGGAAAACGGCAGCACGGAGGTGAAGCAGGCGCTGACCCTCCGCTATGTCTATATCGTCCGCTCCGTCGCCTGTCAGATGCGGGAAATCTACAGGGATGTCATGCAGCTGGAGGATGTAGTCAACGAGGGGGTGATCGAGATCATGCGCGCCATTGACCGCTATGATGAGACGAAGGACAATAAGTTCGAGACCTTCATCTCCCGGCGGATCCGCGGCATGGTGATCGATATGATCCGGCGGAATGACTGGCTGCCGCGGAACTATCACAAGGAAAACCGGAGGATACAGGAGGCAGGCGCGGAGCTGCAGAAGAAGCTGGGGCGGACCGCGACGGAGGAGGAGCTCGGCAGGAAGCTTAATATGAGTCCGAAGCGGATACAGAAGATCCGGCAAATGGGCTGCATGGTGAATGTACTTTCACTGGACCGCACCTTCGACGAGAGCGACGACGTGCTGGTGCAGATCCCTGCGGAGGATCCGAATGTGCAGCCGGAGCGGCATTATCTCAATGGGGAGAATGTCCGGACGCTTTCCGCGGCGATCGAAAGCCTTCCGGAGAAGGAAAAGATCGTGGTCTCGCTCTACTATGTGGAGGAGCTGAACATGAGCCAGATCGCGGAGGTAATGGAGCTGTCGCAGCCGAGGGTCTCCCAGCTTCACAGCATGGCGATACGGAAGCTGCGGGCGGCGATGACAGAGTATGTAAGGGAGGGATAGAGATGTATCAGGGCTTTTATGATCTCGCGTCCGGGATGCTGACACAGCGCCGGAACCTGAACAATATCAGCAACAACATGACGAATCTGCAAACTGCGGGCTACAAGAAGGACACCCTGGTCAGCAGCAGCTTCCGGGAGGAAATGCTGCTGCGGACGGGGCGTCACAACAAGGAGAATCCCACGGAGCTTGCGGTCACGAGCAAGATCAATTCTGCGGCGCGAACCTATACGGACTATGAGCAGGGCTCCTTCGACATGACAGACGGCAGCTTCGACTTCGCGCTGAGCGGCAGGGGCTTCTTCGCAATCGAAACGGCAGCAGGGACGCGTTATACGAGGAACGGCGCGTTCTCACTGGATCGGGAGGGCTATCTCGAGCTTGCCGGGATCGGACGGGTGCTCGGGGAGGACGGACAGCCGATCCGCCTGCCGGACGAAAGCTTCTCCGCAGCATCGGACGGACGTCTCCTCCGGGTGAAGCAAAGGACGCAGGATGGTACGGAGGGGGAGGAGAGCGATACGGAGGAGGAAGAGAACGAGGATATCGTACTCGGGAGGCTCCGGATCGTAGACTTCGCGGACTATACTGCACTGCACAAGGAGGATAACGGGATCTTCTCGACGGAGCAGGCAGCCGTCGCGCCTCCCGCGGGAACGCAGCTTCAGTGGAAGATGCTGGAACGCTCCAATGTGGATATGGTGCAGGAGATGACGAGCATGATGTCCAGCCAGAGGGCGCTGCAAAGTGCGGCGCAGATGCTGAAAATGTACGATTCGGTGCTGAGCCGCGCCTCCACCGAGGTCGGAAGACTGTAAAAAGGAGAAAGCCTATGAATATGTCCTTCTACACCGGAATGCTCGGCGCAAGCGCCGCGGAGAAGCGGCTCGGCGTGGTCGGTAACAACCTCGCCAATGTGAATAACGACGGCTTCAAGCCCAAGGACGCGGTATTTTCCGAGCTTATCAACTACAATTTGAATGCCGGAAGGGAGGAGAGGACAGAGCTGCAGGCAGGCGCGAGCGCCTGCGTCGTCCGTACCAATACAAATTTCTCGCCCTCCGCCCTTCGTTCGACTGGCAGCCTGACCGACTATGCAATCGGAGACAGGAATGCCTTCTTCAAGCTGCGGGATCCGGCGAGCGGGAAAATCAGCTATACAAGAGACGGGCATTTCCATGCCGGCGAGCTGGAGGAGGGGCGCTTCTATCTACTGAGTCAGAGCGGAAAGCAGGTGCTCGACCAGAACGGCGAGCCGTTCCGCGCAGAGAGCGCGGCGGGGATAGAGCGGATCATGAGAGATGCCGCCATACGGGACGGCCTGGAGACGGAGGAGGAGCAGGAGGAGACAGAGGAAGCGGAAAAACCCTACCTTGCCGTTTATACTCTGCGTTTTCCGAGCCGATTAAATAATGTGGGAAACAATGAGTTTCAGCTTCGGGAGGAGGACAGCGCCGTGAATACGGAACGCCTGCTCAGGCATCCTTCTCTTACTCGCGGCGCACTCGAGAGCTCCGGCACGGATCTCGCGAAGGAAATGACGCATCTTATCGAGAGCCAAAGGGCGTTTTCCTACGCTCTGAAGATGGTGCAGACCTCCGATGAGGTAGAGGGCACCATTAACCAGCTGAGAAGCTGAGCGGATCAGGGGGAAACATGAAAATCAGAAGATACGAGGAGATGAATCTTCAGGAGCTGGATGTGATGAAGGAGATCGGCTCCATCGGGACGAGCCACGCGGCGACCGCTCTGTCCAAGCTTGTACAGAAGGAGGTTCGCATCACGATCCCGCAGGTGCACATCTTAGACTACAACCAGGCGGTGAAGCGGATCGGCAATGAAGAGGAAATCGTCGGTGCCACGCTGGTACAGATGAGTGGTGACCTGAATGGGCTGATGCTCTTCCTCTATAACGCGGATTATGCGAACTGTGTGCTGGAACGGCTGTTGGGGCGCTGCTATACGGGCTTCGAGGCGATGGACGAGATGGCGCATTCTGCGCTGACGGAGGCGGGTAACATCATTATCTGTTCCTATGTCAACGCCTTTACAGGGCTGACGGGGATGGATGTCTCACTTTCGGTTCCGAGCAGCGCCGTCAATATGCTGGGCGGCATCCTGACCGTCCCGATGGCGGAGCTGGGCAATGAGACGGATCGGCTGATGTCCTTCGACGCGGAATTCCTGATGGAGGGCAGGAAGCTTCCGTCCTGGCTCCTGATGCTTCCGCATATGGAATCCCTCAATGAGATCATGACGAGGCTAGGGGTTTGATATGGATTTCGAGAAGCAACTGAAAGTCGGCATAGGAGATATGAAGCTTACCCGCGGAGAGGGCTGCATTATTACCTATGCCTTAGGCTCCTGTATTGGAATCAGCATATATGACCCCTATATCAAGCTGGGATCGCTGCTCCATATCATGCTGCCGGAGCGGGTAAACCAGTCTGATATGAATCTGTACAAGTATGCGGACACCGGACTCAGGGAGACGATCCGTAAGCTTTCCGCCTTCGGCGCGGTGAAGGCGAGGTCGGAGGTGAAGATTGCCGGAGGGGCGAAGATGTTCGAGATCAGCGGCAACCAGAGCTTCGGTAATATCGGGGAGCGCAACGCGGCGATGGTGCGGAAGCTGCTTCGGGAGGAAGGGCTGCGTCTCATAGCGGAGGATACCGGTGCGAACTATGCTCGTACCATGAGTCTTAATGTCGCGACAGGCGATGTGCTGATCCGGACCTACGGTAGACAGGACGTTCATTTATAACTATAATGATGAGGAAGGGAAGAGGACTTAGAATGAAAAAAAGGAACGAAAAAGAGGGAATCCTTCTGGAGTCTGGAACGAATGAAATCGAGATCATGAAGTTCTGCGTACAGGGAGAGTTCTACGGCATCAATGTTGCGAAGGTCAAGGAGATCATGATGACCGAGAAGGTGAAGCCGATGCCGCATTCCCATCCTTCGGTCGAGGGCTTTTTCAAGCCGCGCGAGACGCTGATTACCGTCATCAATCTGGCGAACTATCTGACCGGTGAGACGCCGGAGCAGGGAGATCGGGATCTCTTCATCATTACGAGCTTCAACAAGATGATCGTGGCGTTCCGCGTTGATTCCATCGAGGGGATCAGCCGCATTTCGTGGAACGCGATACAGAAGCCGGATAAGACGCTGGCAAACGGACAGGAGGGGGTCGCGACAGGCATCGCGCAGTGTGACGAGCTGCTCGTCACCATTCTTGACTTCGAGAAGATCGTAGCGGAGATCTCGCCGGAGAGCTCGATTCAGCTCTCCGAGATCGAGGAGATGGGGGTACGGAGCCAGAACGATGCGCAGATCGTCATTGCCGAGGACTCTGTGCTGCTTCAGAAGATGATCCTCGCCGCACTGGGGAAGGCCGGCTTTACACATATCACGATGTGCAACAACGGGCAGGAGGCGTGGGATTATCTAAGCGCCCTGCGCGATGACCCGCAGCTTTATGAGAAGGTCAACCTTCTGATCACGGATCTGGAGATGCCGATGATGGACGGGCACCGGCTGACGAAGCTGGTGAAGTCTGATCTTCGGCTGAAGAGGCTGCCGGTGGTGATCTTCTCCTCCCTTATCAATGAAGAGATGCGGCGGAAGGGCAAGAGCGTCGGCGCGGACGAGCAGCTCTCGAAGCCGGAAATCGGGCATCTGGTCGAGGTTCTGGATATTCTGATCGACCGCTTCCGGAAGGAACAGGCGTCGTAAAGAGCAGGAGGTAGGGAATTGTCCGTCATTATCACAGTTTCAAATCAGAAGGGCGGGGTAGGGAAGACGACTACCTCCGGCGCGCTCTGTGCAGGACTTGCCAACAAGGGTGCGAAGGTACTCGGCGTCGATCTTGATCCGCAGGGAAATCTGGGCTTCTGCATGGGGCTGGAGGGAGGCAGCGGCGCGACCGTGCTGGATGCGCTCAGAGGCAAGGTGCGCGTGCAGCAGGCGATCCGGCGGATGCCGAAGTATGATATCCTTCCCTCCGACATCTCACTCTCGACCTCCGGGCTCGAGCGGCTGGAGCCGGGAAAGCGGGAGCGGGCGCTCAGAGAGATGCTCCGTCCGGTAATGGATTACTATGACTATATCGTCATTGATACCCCGCCGGCACTGAATCTGCTGACGATCAACGCCTATGCGGTGTCGGATTTCCTGATTATTCCGATGGCATCGGATATCCTGAGTCTGGTGGGGCTTTCCCAGCTTCGGGAGACCATAGATTCCGTCCGGCAGGAGCTGAACAGTCAGCTTCGGGTGCTGGGTATTCTGATCAATAAGTTCGACCGACGCACCACGCTGGCACGTGACGTCGTGGAGATGGCAAATCAGCTCGCACAGCAGATCGGGACGAGGGTTTTCCGAACGAAGATTCGAAACGGTGTCGCGATCGCAGAGGCGCCGGCGCATGGGGAGGACATTTACAGTTATAACATCCGTTCCGGCGCTGTGCGGGACTATGCGGCGTTCATCGAGGAGATTGCGGAGGAGATCCATCTTTCGGAGGTGACGAGTTTTGGCGAAGAAAATAAGTAAAAGCAACAAAACCTCCCATGTCCTGAATCTTCTGACCAATGGTACGGAGACAGAGACGGGAAAAGCGGAACAGCTGGCAGAGACACTTACTTCTTCTCCGGAGGAGACGGGAGCGGAAAACGCTCCGGCGCCCCGGAAGAGAAGGGGTGTTTCTTCTGCTGTAAAGAGAAAGGATACGGAGCCGGAGAGCCGGGTGACCGTCATCGACGAGGCGTCGGAGAACGACAGGCTTTCCGGAGAGATCCGGAGGAAGCTGGAGGAGAGCCTGCGTCAGGGAGGAATGGAGCCGGAAGAGGAGGGAAAGCCGGAGCGGGGGATAGAGCCTGTTCGGCAGGGTACGGCCTCCTCGGATTCCCGGAAAGTGGCAGAATCGCTAATAAAAGACGGAAAAGCTGCCGATGAATATGATAAGAAAGAAATTTCGGAGGCAGGAGCATGGCGGAAGGAGTCCCATAAGTCGTTTCATATCGTTAACGTGATGGATGTGATCCTTCGGCAGCAGGATATCCCGGGCTTTATGGCACAGTATGGCTGCTGCACCTGCGAGAGGTGTGTGACGGATGTGACGGCGCTGGCGCTGACGAGGCTGCCGGCGAAATACGTCGTGCTGGAGAAGGATGTGACTTCTCCGATGATCGGATTTTACCAGAGCCGTTATCGCACAGAGATCCTCGCCTCCTTGCTGAGAGCGTGCCTCACGGTGAAGGAAGTCCCGCGGCACGATCGATAGGAGTAGAAGGGAGCATAAAAATGGCAAGAATATCTTCGACACGCAGCAATTCCTCCAGCCTGGGGAATACCGCGCTTTCCGGCTTCGGCGGCTTGGCATCCGGCATCGACCGGGATGCCCTGATCGAGCAGCTCACCTCAGCGACGCAGAAGAAGATCACGAAAGCGCAGCAGGAGACCACGCGGCTCAACTGGAAGCAGGACGCAATCCGGAATATCGCGGATAAGCTGATCGACCTGCAGGACGAGTATCTGAGCTTCACCGGCTCGAGCTCTATCAAGGACAGCACGCTCTTTGCCGCCAATGTGGTGACACCGGAGGGCAGTGCGGACGCAACGAAATTCATCAAGGCGAGCGGTGCCTCCGATATGACGAAGCATATTCATGTGCAGGCGGTTTCCCGCACGGCGAGCTCTGCCTCTGTTGTTTCGGGTGTGAAGGGGACGATCAGCCCGATTACGACTGGTATCGATGCGGAGTCGCTCACGAAGAGCGATGCTGCCGTGCTCTCGAATCTGCGCGGGAAGACACTGGAGTTCGGACAGTACAACTTCACAGAGAACAAATTCCATGTGCGCAGCAGCTTCACCTTTCCGAGCTCCTATACGGACGGGGAGGGCAAGACGCATACACTGGACTATACGAGCTCTACGCCGGAGGCAAAGCAGAAGCTGGTAGAGGATCTGAATGCCTACCTGAAGAATGAACCGGTTGCGCTGGACGGCGCGAACGCGAAGCTTTCTTTCGCCTATGACAAGGACAAGGACGCAATTCGTATCGAGGGCGGCAGCGACAATGGCTACAGCCTGAAGCCGAGGCAGCCGGTGCTGAAGGCGCTGGGCTATGAGGGCAGCGGCAGCGAGGACTACCTTCGCATCAGCGATTTCAATGCCGGCGCACGCACGGCGGCAGAGAACGGCAGCGGCTTCTCGGAGAGCTCGGTGACGAAGAAGTCCATGCTGGATCTTCTGAGCGGCAGCGATTTCCGAATTTCCTACAAGGGTGTCAGCAAGGATGTAAAGATGCTGACACAGGAGGAGCGGAACAGTGCAGATATGAGCGGGACGGACGGGGAGACGCTGCTCCGGAAGCTTGCGGAGAAGTTTCAGGCGCATGTCGACGAGGCGTTCGGAAGAGGGAAAATCAAGGTTTCCGTCGGCGAGAGCGGGAAGCTGGAGCTTACCAATGCAGAGGCGGGTGACAAGAGCGCGCTCAGTCTCAGCGCCTCGGATGCGGGGCTTCGCGCGAATATCGGGATCAGCGAGAATGCCTCGAACAAGCTGACGCTGAACAGCTCACTCTGGGACAACAGAGAGAAGCTCTTCGGCAGCGAGGCGGCAAAGTGGAGCTCGGAGGAGGAGCTGACGGCGGCACTTGCCGATTTCAAGATTAACGGAACAGCGGTGCAGGGAATCACGGCGAAGACGAGCGTCAATGAGATGCTTAAGAAGATCAATGAAAGCAAGGCGGGAGTCAGAGCGAGCTACATGGAGGGGAGCGGCAGGTTCGTACTGATTTCCGAGGAGTCCGGCTCCGGCAGAGAGATCACGTTGGGGGATGCAGAGAAGCAGGACAGTGTAGAGCAGCTCCTGTTCGGCGGCAGCGGCAGCATCCGAAAGGACGGGCAGGATGCGGAGATGATCTATGACTATGGGAATGGCGTGAGCGAGACAGTCACGAGCAGCTCCAATACCTTCCGGATTGACGGACTGCGGATTACGGTCAGCGGCAGCTTCGGCATTCAGACCGACAGTGAAGGAAATCTGCTTCATAATGCGGACGGCAGCTACAAGCTGGACAGCTCCAAAACGGTCTCCTTCTCCTCGAAGGCGGATGCGGATAAGGCAACGGAAACGGTCAAGAAGTTCGTCAAGGCGTACAATGAGATCGTCGACGCGGTCAATGAACAGGTGAGGACGAGACCCTCCTCCGGCTATGATCCGCTGACTGACGCCCAAAGGGAGGAGATGTCTGACAAGTCGATCGAGAACTGGGAGAAAAAGGCAAAAGAGGGACTGCTGTATAACGAGTCCTCGGTTCGCAATTTGAGCAATGATCTCCAGACCGTGATGACGAGCATGGTGCGCGGCCTTGAAAAGATGGGGCTGAGCTACAAGGATATGGAGAAGATCGGCCTTACGATGAGCAGCGACTATCATGATGGCGGAAGGCTGGAATTCGATGAAGCGAAATTCAAGAGGGCGATGGAGAACGAACCGGAGACGGTATCGAAGATTATGACAGGCTCTAACGGCGTGAAGGGACTGGCGAAGACCATAGAGGATGTCGGCACGAAGTATGCGACCCGCTACTCTATGCGGAACGGCGGTTCCTACGGCGAGCTCGTGACCGCAGGCGGTTCCAACCGTATTTCCATGTCGAAGCAGAAGAACTCCATTTATACGGCGCTCAAGGCGAATGAGGAGCAGATCCAGAGACTGAAGGAGATGCTGAAAACAGAGCAGAAGCGCTATATTTCCCAATTTACGGCAATGGAGACGGCAATCAGCAATATGAATGCGCAGTCCTCGTATCTCAGCAGCCTGACGGGCTAAGGAGTCCGGAGCAATGAATGAATATCAGAAGAAATATCAGGAACAGGCGATCTATCAGATGAGCCCGGCGGAGCTTCTGCTTCTGACCTATGAGGAGGGGATCAAGTGCCTGAAGAAGGCACAATATCTTCTGGAGGAGAAGAAGTATGAGACCTTCGACGGCAATATGGACAGGGCAACACGGATCGTCCGTTATCTTCAGCAAACCCTGGACATGGAGCAGCCGGTAAGCGGCGATCTGAATCGGATTTATGAATACCTGCTCTTCGACCTGAGCCGGGTGCGTGCAGGGAGAGAGCGGAGGGCAGAGGAGCTTCCTGGGATGATCACGATACTGGAGGAGCTTCGGGACGGCTTCAGCGGCGCGAGCAAGCAGGCGAGCGGTACGCTTCCGCCGCGGGAGAGCAGGATTCTGGTGTAAAGGAGACAGATGGAGAAGGCAAGGCGCGAGGCGGTGGATTCAGGTCTGCTTGCCCTCCTTTTACAGAGACGCTACAATATATTTCGTGATATCAAGAGTGCCACGGACGAGCTGTCCCTGGCACTCTCTCGGAATGACGCAGTTTCCGCGGAGCTGATTCTGCAGATTCGCGGTGATTATCTGGATAAGTGCGAGAGCAACTGGCAGGAGCTCCTGCAGCTTTCGGAGGAGAGTCCGGAGACGGCGGAATATATGAAGCGGCTGCTGTTCTGCGCGGTGGAGGAGGCAAAGGCGGGAAATACCGGGGAGGAGCGGGTAATCGCCATCCGGAGGAGCATCGACAGCGTTCTCCGGAGTATTCAGGAGGAGGATCGCGTCTTGAACCTCCGCAGTGCGAAGGGCAGGAGCTATTATCAGAACTGAAGAGGTCTAAATGAACCGAAGTGTATTTGAGGGTAGATTTTTGGTCAATATGCTGGGGAGCATGATCCGACAGGATGAGAACTTCCCGGTACACAGGAGAATGAACTGGGAGCGGCTGTTTCGTATTTCAGATTATCACAATATTGCATCGGCCATTTACCTGGCGATGCTGGGTGCGACAGAGCGGGTTCCCGAAATGTGGGGAGAACGCTTTTTTCTGCGTTATCAGGAGGCAGTCCGTTACGGTGAGAACTATGAGGGCTCGGAGACAGAGATTCTGACGACCTTTAATATGATGAAGCTCGGCGTGACGGTACTGGAGTCCTCTGCGATACGCCGACTCTATCCGATTCCCGAGACGGCGGCGAACAGCCCGCTTCGCCTCTATATTTCCGAGGACAGCTATCCGCTTGCGAAGGGCTTTCTGGTGGATCTGGGCTATGAGACGGATCAGTTCTACAAGGGCTGCGGTGAGCATCTGAGGCGCGGGAACAGCGGCTTTCAGGTGGAGCTCTATCATGAGCTCCCCTTTCTGACGAAGCTCTACCGGAAGAACATGAAGTCCCTGCTGGATCGGGCTAATCCGGATCGGAACCTGAAGTATATTCGGACGCTTTCCCTCGAGAGCAGCTATGTCTTCCGGCTGGCGGAGGCGTGCTACCGTTACGGTACAGGGGAGCTTCGGATCAGGGAGGTGCTGGATGTCTATCTTTTTTACCGGATGTTCCATAAGAGCATGAACCGGAAGTTCATCGATGCTCGGCTTCGGGAGTTCCGTATCTCCGTTCTTTCGATCAGCCTTTTGCATATCGCGGATATGTGGTTCGGAACGCGGAAGGCGCCGCTCTTTCCGGCACCGAAGGAGGACATCGGGATCTATGACGGGATTGAGAGCCGCATACTCTCGAACGGCATGACAGGCATGGATACGATTCCGGAGTCGCAGCGGCTGCGGAAGGAAATATATGATGCAATTAACAGGGAGGAACGTTCCGAGCGGCTCCGAAAGCTCCGGGCGAGCCTGCTTTCGGGATTTGCAGGGATCGGAGGATGGTTTCGGGAACGTTTTCCGGATCGGAAGTATATGGAGGCGCTCTATCCGGAGCTGGAGAAGCATCCTCTGCTTCTACCATTTTACTGGATCAGGAGGCTTTTTCGCGGCTTTCGTTCCCAGAAGAGCCTTTCGGCGGAGCCGTCCGCTGCGGGTACAGCTTCGCTCAGCGAGCAGGAGAGCAGCAGAAGCCTGAACTTCGGCACAGCAGCGGCAGAGCTGGGCAATCCCTTCTCGCAGAACAGGCGGAAGAAGGTATTCTGGAAGCCGCATGACCATTCCGGAGACAGCCCTGCACTGAAGAGGGAAGTGCCGGCTGCGGACGCGGCGGAGCTGTTCTCAGAGGAGGAAGGACAGGAGAAGCGGGCTTCTGTATTCAGCTTCGAGAGCATGGGCGATCCGGTGGATATCTCGAAGGACAGCGCCTTCCACAGTGCGGAGATTACAGAAGAGGAGGCGGGGGAGGACGAGGAGCAGGAGCTCCTGCTCTGGGAATTCCCGAAGCTTTCCGCATCGACTGCGCGGCGAGAGGAGGAACGGAAGGACGATGTCGTCTTTCGGGAACATCGGGAGCTGGAGGAAGCACAGGAGACAGACGAACGCCTGCTCATCGCGGAGGATCTCCCGCGCGTCAAGCTCACGAGCTATCAGGCTGTTAGTGTGATGGATGAGGGAGAGAAAAAGGAGAAGTCGAAGGTAAGCGGGACAGAGACCGGAACCGTAGATGGACGCGAAGTCGCGTTCAGCAAATGGAAGTTCCCGAAGCTGGAAGAAGTCGAGAGCTAAGGGAGGGATCGTCCCGCTGCTGGAGATTAAAGCAGGAAATTATAAAAAGGATTCGCCCCCTCAGCGCAAATTGAGCTCTGAGGGGGCGAATCCTTTTTATAATGGCATCTGACAGGACAACAGGCAGTGGAGCGCAGAAGCGGGGTTAATCAGAGCTTCCCTGTTTTTTTTGCTGCAGCCTGGAGAGCAGATCTCTTTGGAGTGAGAGGACGGCGTTGTAATCCGTCGCAGTCGCGACAGACTCGCGATTTTCCTCCTCCGCGCTGGACAGTTCCTCACGGAGAATAGAAACGCTGCGAGGCGCGTCGATGGCGAGCCGGACACCGTCTCCCGCAGTCTCGAGAATCATGATACGGATATTGTCTCCGATCAGGATGCTTTCATTCTTTTTACGGCGAAGTACCAGCATGGAATCATTCCTCCCCTATGCTTGCGAATTCCCGAAGTGACTTCCGATAGTCATAGGGAGAGTCCTCCATGATGACCTGCATGCAGCGCCGGTTCGCCGGATTCATCACGAGAGGGCACTTGAGGTTTACGGTATTGTCGAGGTAGTCATTTTTCAGCGCACAGGTGACATAGTAGCTGAGCTCTGCCTCCGAGCCGGCGCCGAGATAGCCGAGCTCCTCCGGCGTGAGCCTCGGAGCGTAGTTCGGCTCGATGGAGAACGGATCAAGTACGACGAAAGCGATGCTTGGGTTTTCAACCCCATGCAGCAGCAGCATCGTGGAATCCTCCTGTTCGTTCAGGCAGAGGGGGAGGAAGTGCTTGATTTCCGGGAAACCGAAGAGGCCGTCCGGAAAAAAGAAGAGATCTTCTTCCTCGTATTCAATGCTGCCGTAGTCCTTGGTTTGTAGTTCCATCTGTACTCCTAGCTTTCAATATTGAGGTTTTCTCCGGATATTTCCGGGGAGGGGAAGTAATTGAAGTCTCCGGTGTATTCAATATGAATTTCGGGACGCTGTGTCACAATCATCATGTTGAGGGGGGGCAGGAAGCTGAGCTCTCCGCGCTGTACCCGCATTTCCAATGCGGCTCGCTCCTGATAATAGCTGGAGCTGCCCTGTGCCGCAGGAGAGGGGAGCGGATCGGCTGTTTGCTGCAGCGGCATGGTCTGTACATAGCGTCCTGCCTTCTCTGCCTGCTTTGCGACGGTCTCTGCCGGACTCGGAACAGTGGCAGGCGGGCCGGAAAGCTGCGGCATCTCCTGCGGATGCGTTTCCTGCAGATTTCCCATCTCCTTCCGGAGGCTGTCCGATGCCTGTACCCGATGGTAGGAGTGGTTGATCTCCTGCGTAAAATGCTGACTGCCTACATTGGCCTCCTGTGATTTCAGGATGCCGCGCAGCAGAGCGCTCCTTCGCTCCGCCTCAATCTGCTCTGCCGGGACGAGTCTTCCGCCGCCGCTGACGCGGACGGCTTCGAAGCTGGCAGTCGTAATTCTGATCAGCTGTCCCATAGCTTCCTCCTTATCGTGCTCTGCGGTGCCGAAGCTTTCGGCATGTGAGTTTATTTTACAAATTCAAAGAGAGAGGACTGCATGATGTGGGAACCGACCTTCATTGCCGCGTTGTAGCTGTACTGATAGGAATACATCTTCACGATGGCATCATAGGTATCGATCCCGAGCTTGTCCTTGTACTGTGCGGTAAGGGTATCCTTCGTCAGGCTGAGCTGTTCCTTAGTATGGGTGAGGGCGGCAGATTTCACGCCCAGCTCCCGGTAGCTGTCGCTGATGCGGCTCTCCGCATTGTCATTCTGATCAATAAAGGCGGCAAGATCTGTGTCGAAGCGTTTCCTTGATGCAGCAAGCTGCGCCTCTGTGCCGTTCTCCTGATTGCGAACCAGATTGTGGGCGCTCAGGATTGCCTTGGAGATCAGGGAAACGGGCGAGTTAAGCATGGAATCCTCCTGCGCATTCACCCTTTCCTCAATGCCGCTGCCGTCCTTCCCGCCGCGGATCCGCTTGACAGCCTCTTCATCCGAGAGATTCCTCAGGGTATCGGAGGAAAGACCGGTCAGCATGTTCAGGCCGCCCGTATAGGTGTCGATCAGCGTGCTCCGGTCGCGGAGACTCCCGTAGCCGGTGTTCATCCGTCCCTGCTCGCGCATGGCGGAAACCAGCTTCTGCAGTGCGTCGTCCTCGGATTTGCCGGCGATCGCATTCCCGTTCTCATCGACCAGCGAATAGTGGTTCTCATAGTGTCCGCTGTCTTTATTGTAGGAATAGGAGATCCGGATATGGCTCGCATCTGCCTCTCCCGGGAATCTGTGGTGATAGGTCAGGGAAATGCTGGACTGATTTACCTGATTGAGATCCTCCTTCAGGTCGACATCCAGAGAGAAGGGGACAGTAGACATATCGTTTCCGCCGTAGACATAGTAGTTGTCATACTGGGAATTCAGGGTGTTGACAAGCCCTCTCAGCTCCTGCGTGAACTGCGTCTGGTAGGTCTTTACCGTGCCGGTATCAACATTCTTCGTGTCCTGCCGGAGTGCGAGCACCTGCGTGTTTACGCTTCGCATATTGTGCTGCTGGATCGAACGTGCGCCTGCCTCCTGCTGATAGAGGCGGTTCTGTACATCCTTGATGACGGTTTCCTTCGCCTCTGCATCGGCGTACTGATTGTCCATGCGCTTTCCTGCGTAGTAGGCGATCGGGTTTTCTGAGGCGGAGTTATATTTTCTGCCGGTAGAAACCTGACTCATGGCTTCATTCAGCTTGCCGTGCAGATCTCCGACCGTCTTGGCATAGTCCTGATAATAGGTTCTGGCTGTTACTCTCATCCCTTTTCCTTTCTCTCCTTACGCACCGATATTGAGCAGGCTCTTCAGCGTCTCATCCAGCGCGGTCATCAGCCGTGCTGCCGCATTGTAGCTGGAGGTGTAGGTCATCATATTCGCCGCCTCTTCATCCAGACTGACACCGGAGAGCTGATCACGGGAGGTACCCAGACTATCCAGTACGGTCTTGTTGATGGTATAGGAGTTGTTGTTGGCATAGGCATCCGTCGCCAGCACCGTGGAAATATTGTTCATGTAGTCGGAATAGCTGGTTCTGGTATTGTTCTGGCGCATCTGGGGGGAGATCATCGTACGAAGCATCTCTGTCACGGTATCCGTGAAGTCTCCCTGATGCGTGCTCGCAGTATTTTCGCTGCTGCGGCTTAAAAAGCCGGTCGTGCCGATATGGGTCGTACCGTTGACCCAGCCCTTCGCGATGCCGATATTGGAGGCGGTGATTCCTGCTGCGGAATCCGTACTGGTTTTCGTTTTGTCGATCAGCAGGATATGGTTTTTGACCGTGCCCTGTTTCTCGAGATAGGCATACACCTCTTCATTCGTGGGCTTGTAGTTCGGGATCGGAGAGGTGCTCGCTGCATTCTGATCTTTCAGCTTCTGCACCGCATCTCGGAACTGTGCGTCTGATGTATTGCCCTGGAGGTTCAGTCGGTTCATGTCCCGCGAAAACTTCTGCGCCAGCGCGTCCAGCCGATCCATGTAGTAATCGTAGCTGTAGGAGTTCATCTCGCTGCTCGCCTTGAGCAGTCCGAGATCCGTGGTCTTTGTACCGTTCTGTGTGATCAGCTTGTCATAGTCGGAGGAGGAGAGCATATCGAGACTTGCCTGCACTGAGCCGCCCTGGAAGCGGATGGACTTTCGGCTGTCATTGCTCGCTCCGGTATCTGTCGTGATTTTCGCAGCGTCGCGCCCCGCAGCATCACGGGTGTGGTAGGTCTGGAACTGAAGCTGGGTATTGGTCGGATCATTCTCGTCCGGGAGGCTGCCCTCCTTTGTACGCGTCGCAAGAGAAACCCTGCCGACATTGTAGGCTGTGCCGTCCCTTTCCTTCTTCAGCCCGTCAATCGCGCCGTTGACCAGCACCAGCGACTTGCTGCTCGCCTTATTGCCGTCATTTTCGGTATATTTCAGGCTGACGCGGAGATCCTCCGGCCAGTTGGAACGACCGACGATATTTCCTCTTTCGTCATAGTTATAGATGCGGTAGCGGGTTTCTGTTTCTCCTGCGATGGGCTTGCCAGTATTCTTATCGACCTTCTGTGCAGTATACTCCTCCGAAAATCTCTCTACCTCGATAGGGATATAGCTCGCGAGCTCGTCCAGCGCGAGATTACGCTTATCCTGCAGCTCCAGTGCGGGATTCCCGAGGAGCTGGTTTCTCTTAATCTCGACATTGAGCTGTCCGATCGTGTCGAGGAGGGAATTGATCTTCTGCACGGCGCCGTTCTCACTGGTGCCGACGCCGTTCAGCTTTTGAAATTCATTCGCTCTGGCGGTCTTGATATTCTCAGCGGCAGAGTTCAGCAGCGTCGTGAACGCCTGCACGCGGGACATGAGCTCTCCCTCATAGACAGGATCCTGCACCTTGGAGGGATCCTGCATATTGGTGAGAGAGGTCTGAATGTCATCCAGCGCGCTGCGGATGCCTTTGGCCTTTGACTCATCCATGAAGGAACTCAGGCTCTTCAGGGAATCATTGATCGTCAAATTGTAGCTGGAGCGGGAATTCTGGATGCGGTACTGCTTGTCGAGAAACTGGTCGCGGAGCTGACGCACCTCGTCCATGGCGACGCCGAAGCCGACATTGACATCGTTCTGGTTCATGTAGAAGGAGGTCGGATTGTCATAATTAATGCTGGAGGTTCTGAGCTCCTGACGGGTGTAGCCCTCCGTATTCATATTCGCGAGGTTGTGTCCGACAATATCCAGCTTCTTCTGGTTCATGCGGAGCGCGGAAAGTGCGGTATCGAAGCCGGCGAAGGTTGCTCTTATCATAGAATGGAATTCTCCTTTATAGAATCAATGGTATCAGACACGCCGGTCTCTGTGGGACTGCGGGATCGGGATGCCCTCCAGACGGAGGTTCAGGTCATTCAGGCGGAGCTGCATGATGCGCTCCGCATTCTCCTTCGCGTCGCGGAAGCGGCGGAGAGAGCGGGTGAGCTCCGTGAGAACAGGCGCAAGCTCCTCGCGAAGCGAATCGGGCAGAGCGGAGAGAAGCTCCGCCGTGGACCTGCCCTGAATCGAAAGCTCCTGCGAGAGCATCTCCCGTTTCTTCTCGAGACCGCGAAAGGACAGAAGCGCAGGCTGCGCCTCTGTCACGAGTTTTTCCAATGTCTCCGGTCGATCGTCCGCCGCGGCAAGGGCGATGCGCTCCTCCAGAACGCAGAGCTCCTCTAAAACGGGGAGGAGCCTCTGATAGAGCTGCTGCAGTCTCTGTGCGGCATCCGCCGTAATTTTTGTATCCATAAATATGTCCCTTATCAGTCTCTGTAGCCGAGCAGCTTCTCCGCAACACGGGCACTGGAGACGGCGTACTGACCGGTCTGCACTCTGTCATGAAGCTCCGCGACGCGGCTCTTAGGAACGCCCTCTCCGACGGATCTCGCGATCTCATGGGCAAGCGCTCTTGAAAAATCAGTATCGGAACGGACGGCGCTGTTCCGCGTGATCGAAACCGTATCGAACTTCGCGCGGCTCTCCGGCTGCTCCTCTATAGAGGAAGCTTTCGGGTTGTAGCATCGAGACGTGAAATCGATATGTGTATTCATGTCTCTTCTGATTGTAATATCCATAGCTGCCTCCTGTGATTCATACTGTGCCCCTTATACGGGGCATGGGGATTTACTTTATTTCTGTTTTCATTTATTATATCGTCATATTTTTGTATTAGATAAGTAATTTGCTATTTAGAGAATTTAGTTGTACATTAGTGTATAAGCCCCGTCAGGCGCCGGAATAGACGCCGTGTTTACACGGGCGGATATTCCGGCATCTGACGGGACAACAGGAATGAGCAAAAAAGCAGCGCGAACGCAGTGAGCGATGCGATTTGCGAATTGCTGTTGGCGGCACGAGAGCTGCGGAAGCAGCGAAGTGACGCGAGGGGCTTATACACGCAGTACCGAGCGGAATAGACGCCGTGTTTACACGGGCGGATATAGCGGCATCTGACGGGACAACAGGAATGCGCTTCTTCAATTTAATCAGTGTCCTTTAGGCATTCGTTGCTTTAAGCGCGCCCTCAGGCGCGCTCGAAGCAACGAATCCAGAATTTATAACATAATCCAGAGAAGGAACAGGCTTCGATATGTCGAATATTTTACAGATTTCCCCGACCCCGGTCGACCAGAGCCAGCAGATCCAGAGCGGACAGCCCAGGCTGCAAAATGACAATCCGGCGATCCAGAATCCTGCTGATCCCGACGCAGTCAACCGCGCGGACGGGCAGAACGCGGGCGGGAGCGGCACGGCGACCGGGGAGGGAGGAGGACGTATCCTCGACTTCGAGGGAAACTATGCGAGCTTTCTCCGGAATCTGCGCGGGCTGGAGGATTTCCCGAAGGAGCTCTCCGCGCTCTTTTTCAGTGACAGCGGGATGCTCCTGTTCCAGAATCAAGAGGGACTGGGAACCGCACTTTCAGGGCTTTTTTCCTCTATGGAGCTGCAGAATCCCGAGGAACTGCTTGCATTTATGAAGGAGCAGGGAGGAGAGCTGAAATTCTCGGGGGCTTTCTTCGACGGACTCCGCGGTCTGATGCAGGAGCGGATCTCCGAGCCGCTTCGGAACGCGATTATGGACTTTGTAAAGAGCTACAATGACCTGAGTGCCGGGCCGCATCTGCTCCGTCAGATGCAGACGATCGCCGGAGATATTCGGAATCTGATGCTCAGCTCCGCGGCAGAGAAATTCGCTGCGCTGACGGAACGGCTGGACCTCTCCGCCCTGCCTGGCGATACGGAGGCGAACACACGGCTCATCAATAATGAGATTCTTCCCTTTCTGTCTCGCTACGTTTCCCAGACACATGACTACGGTCCGGTGCGAAATGCGGCAATGCTCTTCATCCTTTATGCGGTGAAGTATGAAAACGGTGATAAGGAAACGCTGGAGAAGTTGGGGCAGCGTCTGATGAAGAACAGCGATTTCCAGCTCCTGTTCCGTGGAGATCCTGCGGCGCTCTGGCAGGAAACCGCGGAGCGTCTTCTCAAGCGGGAGGCGGAGGACAGCTTCTCTTCACTGTTTCCGAAGCTTCTTCTGGCAGGTGCAGAGGGCAAGGCAGGGAGCGAAAACAGTATGAGGTTTCAGGAGGTTCTGAATGGGCTTCTGGTGAATGAAAGCGTATATATGCCGCTTCGGCACAGCATTTTCCCGTTCCGCTTCCGGGGCAGGCAGGTAATGAGTGAGATGTGGGTTGAGCCGGAGGACAGAAGAAGGGGAGGAAACGGCGGAACCAAGCTGCTGCTTCGCTTCCATATCCAGTCCGTCGGAGACTTCGAGCTGGTTTCTCTGATTCGGGATCGGCGTGTCGACCTGCAGCTTTTTCTCCCGGAGGAGCTGATGGAGCGGCAGAAGGAGGTTGAGGGGAAGGTGAGCGGAATTCTCCGGAAAAATGGGCTGAGCGTCGCGAACCTCGGAATCCGCCGCAGAATGCGGGCGCTTCGTTTGGCAGAGGTTTTCCCGGGGCTTTCGGAACAGAGTCACGGAATCAATATAAGGATTTGATATGGCAGAGTTCGGTAAAATCATGGAAAAGAAAGCGGCGGCGCTGAAATACGACAGCAGTAGGAACGGCGCGCCGGTTGTCGTCGCCTCCGGGATGGGCTATATGGCAGAGCGGATTACCGAGGCGGCGCTGCAGGCAGGCGTCCCTGTTTATGAGGACGATTCGTTGGCGACCTTGCTGACGCAGCTTCAGCTGGGAGCGGAAATTCCGGAGGAAATGTATCAGGCGATCGTTGAGATCTATCTGTATTTTCTGGGCTTCCACGGGGAAGAGACGAATGCCGGGAAGGCGTGAATCCCGAAAGGCTTTGCTCTCCTCCCGCCCCCGCAGGGGGAGGACGGAAACTGCTTTGGACGGATAGGAGCGAAGAAGGAGGATAGAGAAATGAATGGCAGAGGATTACACAGACCTGTTCGCGTGATCTGCTGGGCGGTTGCGCTTCTTGCGCTTCTGCTTTCACAGCGTTTTTCGGCGCAGGCAGAGGAGAAGATCAAGTCGGTCTCCATTACCTTCAAGGATGTGTACGGAGAGCCAGGAGAGATCGAGGAGCCGGAGGTGACAGTGAGCGGAAGCGGCGTGGAGATCACGGACATCGATTACCGGAAGCAGATGAAGAACTGGCTCCCGGGGGTGAAGATCCGCGCCAATGTCCGTCTCTTCGCACGGGAGGGGGAATTCGCGGACAACTTCAACCGGAGCTCGGCGAAGGTGAGCGGCGCGGCGTTTGCCGGTGTCAGTCGGGTGGATGACGATACGCTGGTCGTGAAGGTGGATTATACACCGGTTGTGCAGCTCGACAACAGCTCCCGTGCCGGCTGGAACAGCGCAAGAACGCGCGCGGTCTGGAGAAAGGTCAACTATGCGCCCGGCTATAATGTGGAGCTCTATGCCAATGACAAAAGGGTCAAGAGCTTCAAAAATGTGAAGAATACCTATCTGGATCTCGCGGAATTTATGACAGATCCGGAAAAGACCTATTATTATGAGGTTAAGGCGGTGGCGACGACGAGCGCGGAGAAGAAGTATATCAAGGATGGGGATTTCGTAACCTCTGTGGACGAGACGGTAATCGGCAGCGGCTCGAGCGCGACATATGTAAAGCCTGCGGATACCGGAAACGGTGTTGTCAGGAACGCGTGGCGGCAGGAGAACGGCAGATGGTTTTATATCGACGGCAATGGCAATCCGGTGACGGGCTGGCTGAATCTCGGGAATCTCTGGTATTACATGGACGGGAACGGCGCGATGCTGACAGGTTGGCAGAATGTCGGAAACGGGCGCTGGTGCTATTTTAATCAGCCGAACGGCGAGCTGGCAGTCAATATCTGGATCAGAACCGGCAATGACTGGTATCATGTGGACGGCAGCGGCTATATGCAGACCGGCTGGCTCCCGACGACAGGAAACCTCTGGTACTATATGGATCCGGGGAGCGGGCGGATGCAGATCGGCTGGGTCAGGGTAGGGAACGACTGGTATCTGTTCGGCAGAGACGGCATTATGGTGACCGGCTGGGTGAACCAGCTCGGACGCTGGTATTATCTGGATACCAGCGGGAATGGGCGGATGCAGACCGGCTGGCAGGATATCGATGGGAAGCGGTATTATCTCGATCCTTCGGACGGGCATATGCTGAGCAATGTGACGGTGGACGGAGTTTCCTTGACAACAGACGGCTCTGCACAATAAAATGTAGGTAAGGGTTCGGAGCAGCGAATTTCATAACGGAACTGCTGCGAGGAGATCAATGTCAAAGGGCTAATAAGGCAAGCTGTATTGCAAGGAGCGAAAGCTCTTTGACTGTCATACCATTCGGGGAAAGCTGGGAGATCAGCTTTCCTTTGAGCGTTTATAATAAGGGGTACGGGCATGGCGATAGCTTCCGGGATAAATCTTTCATCCGTAACGGAAAACAGCATACAGAGGAACAGGACGGAAAGTGCGGCAGTCTCCGCGGGCAGCAGCTTCCGGGACGCGCTCAGGGCGGCAGGCGGCAGTCTGGAGAGTATCTTCGACACGGCATCCAGAACCTATGGTGTTTCGAAGAAGCTTCTGATGGCGGTGGCGAAGCAGGAGTCTAATTTCGACCCGAATGCAGTCAGTCATGCCGGAGCGAAGGGGATCATGCAGCTCATGCCGGAGACCGCGAGGGGACTCGGCGTCCGGGATGTCTTCGATCCCTATGAGAGTATCATGGGCGGTGCGAAGCTGCTCCGGGATAACCTGAAGAAATTCGGCTCCGTGCCGCTGGCGCTGGCTGCCTATAATGCGGGTGCGGGCGCAGTACAGAAGTACAACGGCATTCCGCCGTACCGGGAAACACAGAACTATGTCAGCAGTATTATGAAGATGCTGGGTGACAGCAGCCTGCATATCGAGAGCAGCTATCGTTACGGCGGGGGAAGCGGCACGTCTTCGTATGGAGCGGCAGGGCTTCCGCTATCCGCTTCTCTGGACGGTATGGGGCTCGCGGCGCTTCTCGGCAGCGGCAGAAGCTCCTTTTTCGGCGGACTGGGCGGAATCGCAGCCGGAGGGATTGGTGGTGCGACAGCCGGTGCGCTTGGCGGGGATCAGCTTATGCAGCTGCTTCTGGGACAGAGGAGCGCAGAACGGGAGGCGGCGGCAGGAGATGGCGCTTCGGATACGGTGACGCTGCGCAGGGATAGCTTCCGGAACCTCGTTGCGCTCCTGCGGATACAGATGATGATGCGGGGCGGCAGCATTGGAAGCATGGGGGAGATCTAGAAGATGATACTCAGAGACTGTAAAAAGGGAATGGTTTTTCTGCCGCCGGATAAGACCAGACTGCCGGTGAAGGTGGTGACGGAGGAAGAGAGGATCATTCTGTATTTCAAGACCTATCGCCTGCAGGACTGCCGTCAGCTGATGCAGGTAGACTTCTATGATCTCTCGCAGGGGCTGCTCGTCACGGCGTCGGAGGTGCTGATCCGGCGGAATCCAGGCTATCCGAACAGCTCCTATCCCTGGATTGGGATTTGCGAGATCCGGGAGGTCAAAAGGATCATACAGCGGCAGCACGATGTCCGCGTCGGGATACAGATAGAGGCGCTTTTCGAGAAGGAGAGCGGACGGAGGGGCAGCTTCTTCGCTACGATTCGGAATATCAGTGCCGGCGGCATGTATATCGAAACGGCGGAGGAGCTTCATCAGGGCGAGGCGATCAAGGTGAGTTTGAGCTTTGAAAGGACACCGAGAGAGCTGCACCTTGCACCGGTTTGGGTGAAAAAGGCAGAGAATGGACGTTTCGGCTATGGGCTTCGCTTCTGGCACCTCTCCACTGGGGTAGAGGCGGAGATCCGTAATTATGTATTCCGCTTGATTAACGCGAAGCGGGAAAAGGCGAAGATATGATGAAATGCAGAAATTGCGGGACAGAGATCCCGGCAGCTTCCCGTTTTTGTCCGAACTGCGGTTTGCTCACGAATATCTATATTGACTTCTCCGAGGCGTATCATCCGGTGGATGCAGTCGAGTACAAGCTGCCGGAGCGGATCGCGGCGAGAATTGCTGCCCGGCTGGAGAGTGCGGGGGCGCTTGCGGCGCGCCCGGAACCGGAGACAGAGGAGCGGGGGACGGAAGATGCGGAGGATACGGAGCTATCTGCCACGGAGATTGAAGATACGGAAGTGATTGAAGTGAACGCCGAAGCGGGAGAGCCGGAGGCGAACGATGCAGAGGCTTCTGCCGTGCCGTCTTCTGCCGTAGATACCGAAACGGAGGCGGCGGACAAAGAAGAGCCGGAAGAGTCTGCGCCGGAGAATCCGGAGCCGCTGCAGCAGCCCGCAGAGGAGCCGACGGACACCGAAGTGTCTGCCGAAGCAGGAGAGCCGGAGGCGAACGATGCAGAGGCTTCTGCCGTGCCGTCTTCTGCCATAGATACCGAAACGGAGGCGGCGGACAAAGAAGAGCCGGAAGAGTCTGCGTCGGAGAATCCGGAGCCGCTGCAGCAGCCCGCAGAGGAGTCGACGGACACCGAAGTGTCTGCCGAAGCAGGAGAGCCGGAGGCGAACGATGCAGAGGCTTCTGCTGCGCCGTCCTCTGCCGTAGATACCGAAACGGAGGCGGCGGACAAAGAAGAGCCGGAAGAGTCTGCACCGGAGAATCCGGAGCCGCTGCAGCAGCCCGCAGAGGAGCCGACGGACACCGAAGTGTCTGCCGAAGCGGGAGAGCCGGAGGCGAACGATGCAGAGGCTTCTGCTGCGCCGTCCTCTGCCGTAGATACCGAAACGGAGGCGGCGGACAAAGAAGAGCCGGAAGAGCCTGCGCCGGAGAATCCGGAGCTGATGCGGCAGCTCGCAGAGGAGCTCGAGAAGCGGCGGCAGGCACAGGAGGCGGAGGAGCTTTCTCTCCTGAATAAGCGTGTACTGGAGCGAATCCGGCAGATCACCGGGCTTGACGGGGCAGAGCAGCCGGTGGAGGTCGGAGCGGCTGTTTCCGTGGAGCAGGAAACTGAAGAGGCAGAAGAGCCCGCGGAATCCGTCCGGATTCACGACATCGCGGACTACCGCGAGGAGACCCTCTCGGAGGAGGATGCGGAACCCGCAGAGATCCTCCCGATGGAGGAGCTTGTCGCGGAGGAGGAGCAATATACCGGTCCGGATCCTGCGTTCGAGAAGCTGGCGACGATGCCGCCGGATCCGAAGCATTGGAGAAGCGCATTCCGGCAGAACCGGAGACTGCTGGTTCCGTTTGGCACGGCAGTCATAGCGCTTGCCGTGGTGGTTTTCTATATGAATACCCCGGAGGCGAAGCAGGGCCGTCTGCTTAGAAAGGGGCAGAAGCTCGTTGCGGAGCAGAACTACGACGCGGCGGTTCCGCTGCTGACCCGGCTTCTCGACGGAGAAGCGGACAGCCAGGAGGTATATCTCCTGCTTTCGGAGGCATACCTGAACAGCGGCAGACATGAGGATGCGGTGAAGCTGCTTTCGGAGGCTGTGGAGAAGCTGCCGGAGGACAGCGTGCTGGCGGCGAAGCTCCGTGCAATCCATCCACTGGTCAGCATCAGTCCATCCGGAGAGACGGCAGGGCTTGTCTACACAGATCCACTGGAGCTTTCATTGTCCAATGCTGACGGGCAGGAGATTCATTATACGCTTCGGGGCGGAAGCGAAGAGGTCACGGACGCGCTCTATCAGGAGCCGATCGAGCTTCGATACAGCGGGGATTATCAGCTCAGCGCCTATGCGATCGCGAGCGACGGCGTGCATGGGCCGCTCGCAGAGGCGAAGTATCAGATTTCTCTTGATCCGGAGAAGTATCACCTGAACGACTGGGTAGAGACAGAGGGCGGACGCTCCTTCATTGACGGGCGCGGCGAGACCGTGAAGGGCTGGCTCTATCAGGAGGACAAAGCCTATTATTTTGATGAAAACGGCTATCTGCTGACAGGGCTCCAAACGATAGGACAGGACAGCTACTATTTTGCCTCAGACGGAGCGATGCAGACAGGCTGGGCAGAGCTGGACGGGAAGCGCTATTTTTTCGATGCGGATGGCAGGATGCTTCGCTCTGCATGGATCGACGAAACCTACTATGTCGGGGACGATGGCGTGATGCTGCGGGATACCACCATAGACGGTGTCTATGTAGATGCCAACGGCGCACGGAGCTTCCAGGCCGCCGCGGAGTATGCGGCGCACCCGAACATGATTCTGCTCGCGAAGAGCAATACCCGCGTGGACAGGGGAAGCTATTTCGAGATCGATGCGGAGCTCTATTACGAGAAGGCGGAGGGACGTCCGAGCGGAGAGGCAGATCGAGCGCTGAAAATCAAGCTGCAGAAGGACGCGTGGCTGCATTATCTTGACGGGGATCTCATCAGCATTCAGGCAAAGGATGCCGTGAAGTTCCTGCCGGAGCTGTATATGCAGGATATCAGGCAGAACGAGGACGGCGAGATTACCAGCTTCCGTATGCTGCTGGGTAAAAACCGCTGATAGAGGAGAGAGGAGCTTCCCGATGTTTTTTTTGGTGCTGCGTCTGACGAAACACGGTATCCTGCTCTTCCTCCTCCTGTCCCTTCTGGGACTGGTGCTCCTGACCTATCTGCTTTACAGACGGATGTGGGTTCGTCTGCAGGGAATCATAGAGGAGAGCCGGAGGAGAGAGAAGAGGGAGGCAGAGAGGAAAGGGAAAGCTTCGGCAGTCCCCGAGGAGGAGACAGAGGTCACGGAGCAGGTCGATCAGGGATAGGAAAATCTGTGCGGCAGGAGGAATCTGTATTGCTCCCGCTGCACAGATTTTTATTTTTCGTTTCTTTCTCTGTATTGACAGCCTGCCCAAACTGTATTATTATGACTAATACAGTGGATACGGATATGCTGTTACATAGGGAGAACAATTATGTTGATTGATTATCAGGATGGCCGCCCGATCTACGAACAGATCGTGGAGAATTACAAGCGTCTGATATTAAAGGGGGCGTTGGAGCCGGCAGAGCAGATGCCCTCGGTTCGTCAGCTCGCTACGATGCTTTCCACGAATCCGAATACCGTGCAGCGTGCCTACATGGAGCTGGAGCGGCAGGGCTACCTCTACTCTGTGAAGGGCAAGGGCAGCTTCGTTCGTCGGGAGGAGGGGCAGAGAGAGCGGATTCGGGAGGAGATCCGGGATCGGATCCGGGAGGAGCTTGGGCGGGCGAGGGAGCTGCGGATTGATACAGAAGCGCTTCTTGCGGAGCTCGCCGAGGAGGAGCGGGATGCACGGCAGAAAGGGGGAAAAGGATGATTTCGATACAGAGGGTAGAGAAAAGCTTCGATGACTTCAAGGCGGTAAATGCCGTTTCGCTGGATATCGCGGAGCGGCAGGTCTTCGGGCTGATCGGTACAAACGGTGCCGGCAAGAGCACCCTGCTGCGTATGCTTTGCGGCGTGCTTACACCGGACGGAGGGGAGATCTACATTGACGAGGGGAAGGTCTATGACAATCCGCTCGTGAAGAGAAATATTTTCTTTATTTCCGACGAACCCTTTTTCTTCCGGAACGGCAATGCGGAGGATATGAAGAATTATTACCGGAGCATCTACGAGGACTTCGATGCGGCGCGCTTCGACACGCTGCTCTCTGATTTCGGACTGGAGAAATCGAGGCGGATCTCCAATTTCTCGAAGGGAATGCGGAAGCAGCTCTCCGTGATCCTCGGAATCTGCAGCAGGACGAAGTATCTGGTCTGCGACGAGACCTTCGACGGGCTGGATCCTGTAATGCGGCAGGCAGTGAAGAGCATCTTCGCGAATGATATGGTCGAAAGAGGGCTGACGCCGATCATTGCCTCCCATAATCTCAGGGAGCTGGAGGATATCTGTGACCATATCGGGCTGCTGCATCAGGGAGGCGTCGTATTGAGCGAAGATCTGGACAGCATGAAGCTCGGCTTGCAGAAGGTGCAGGCAGTCTTTCGCGGGGAGGAGGAGATCGCTGCGCTGCGGGAGCGGCTGTCGATCCTCAGCGAGAATCGGGTCGGGAAGCTCTGCACCTTTACGGTACGCAATAACAGAAGGGCGGTGGAGGAGGTCTTCCGCGGTCTGGATACTGTATTTTACGAGATTCTCCCCTTGACGCTGGAGGAGATCTTCATCAGTGAAACGGAGGGAGTCGGATATGACGTTCGGAAATTCATTCTTAACTAATATGAGGCTGCAATTCCGGAGGCGGCTCTGGAACATTGTACTGAGCGGGCTGCTGCTGTTCCTCTTTCTCGTGATCGGAAGCTTTCTGGGACTTTCCGCGATAGAGAACTCCAATTCCTATCTCCTGCTGCCGGAGGCGCTCCTGCTGGAACGGAAGCTGCAAACGCTGGATTTCTTTCTGGGCTTCCACAGCTTCAATGCCATTTTCAGCGGGCTTTTGGCAGTAGTGCTTTCCGTATCCGGCTTCGCCTACCTTGACAGCCGGCAGGAGCTGGACTTTTATGAGAGCCAGCCGACGAGCCGGCGGATGCGCTTCGTTACGGTATTCCTGAGCGGCATTCTGATCTACGCCTCTATGAGCGCGCTTTGGCGCGCAGTCGCGGTACTGATCGCCGTTGCGCTCCGCGCCATGACCCTGCATTTTTTCTTACAGTGTGTCCTGCAATACTTCCGGGAGCTGATTCTCTTTCTCGGGCTTTACGGTATTTCCACGCTGTCCATGATGCTCTGCGGGAATATCCTGATTTCCCTGCTGGGAACGGCAGTGCTCCTGTTCTATGAGCCGTGGATCCGCTTGCTGCAGCTCGGCTGTAAGACGAGCTTCTTCCGAACCTATCTCTCGATGCCGGGGGAGGAGAGCTGGATCTTCCGGAGCTCTCCGGTCTATTATTACCTGTCAGGGATCTCCGAGACTTCAACGCAGATCGAGCTCTACCGGAGCGTAGGAATGCGGGAGTTTCTTCAGAATGGCTTCCGCGATATGCTGCGGCAGGATCTGCAGGCGCTGCTTCTCTTCCTCATCGTGCTCGCACTCTGCTGGATTGCCTACTGTTTTCGAAAGAATGAAGCTCTGGGTGCAGCAGTGGTATTCCGTCCGATGCAGATCGTGATCAAATTCGCGCTGACGGTGCCTGGTGCGCTCTCTATCGGGCTTCTGGTCGGACAGATCCTCGGCTTTCATGATTCAGCGCTGTCTACGGGACTCATTCTGGCTCTGACCGTCTTTGCGGCGGTGCTGCTTTGCTGTATGATGGAAATCATTTATAATTTCCGTTTTCGCTCTCTCTTCCGGCATCCGGTGGAGCTGCTGACTGCAGTGCTGCTGTCGCTGGGAATTCTCTGCTTTTACCGTTTTGACCTTGCGGGCTATGACCGCTATGTACCGAAGGCAGAAGCGTTGCAGTCCGTGAAGTTCATTACCTCCTACTGGGGAGATGCCAGATGGAGCCTCGACGAGCACGGCATGGAGAAAGGAGAGCTGCCGGATGAGGGAGAGTACGCGTTCACGGATCCGGCACTGCTGCGAACGATCACGGAGCTTGCGCAGCTCGGACAGGAATATTCCTGCAAAATCCCGAGGGACAGCTATGGCTACTACTCGGAGCAGGGCTACCGGGTACACGTCTACTATCAGATGAGGGACGGCAGCCAGCGGGCGCGGCAGTTCCTGCTCCCCTACGATATAGATGAGGAGAGGATGAACCGCATCACAGACACAGAGACCTATAAGGAATCCGAGTGGCTGCTCTCCGGATATCCGTTTGAAGCCGGACATGGGGCATATACGGAGCTTCAGTATGAAACGGCGTACAGCTCTGCGCGTTCGGGCTACGGCTCCATGAGCTCGGATACACTGGAGGGAAATGACGAGATCGCCGCAGAGTTCCTGCGCGCTTACACAGAGGATCTCAAACAGTTCCGTTACAGCTTCGCGATCCGTAACGACTTCATAGGAGAGGTAACGCTCTATGTCAGTCCGACACCGGAGGATTATTATCGCTATGGCGATGACGAAATAGAAATGCCTCTTGGAGACTACCTCAGGCTGAGCAGAGAAAATCAGAAGCTTCCGCAGTATCAATTCCGCTATCAGATTTATCCAAGCTATCGGAATACGCTGGAGTTCCTGAAAAAGCATGGGCTGTATCTGCCGGAGAAGCCGGAGGCATCGGAGGTTTCGAAGCTTACGGTATGGAGAAGCGGAGGCGATGATGAAGAGGAGGTTTATCAGACCTCGGATACGGCTGAAATCGGGCAGCTTCTGGCGCTCGCCGTCCGTTCGAATGTCTGGGGAGAGCGCTTCTACAATCCGGAGAACTATGAGGAGGATCTCTATGTACGGATCACGCTGAAACAGGATCCGAAGTCGGATCCGGGTTATTACGGGGACTGGGATATCACAGCGGAATACGTTTACCGGAAGGGACAGCTGCCGGAGCTGCTTCGGGCGAAGCTGGGGCCGCAGGGCTGAATGCAGCAGATGCCTTTATTCGCAATTCGCTGGAATTCCATTTCAATTTCAAATTCATAGCAATCGTTTCTTTTTCAGCGAATTGCAAAGGGCTTATCTGAACTTAAAAAATAAGCTCCGAAGCTGCCATGAACCTTATCGGGCAGCTTCGGAGCTTTCGGCGCCGTGTGCGGCGGATCGTATATGCCGCATATGAATTTACTTGGAACTGGAAAGGCAGAACAGATGAATTGGGAGGAAACGATCGCACTGCTGCATGAGGGGGACTGGCAGGGGAGGAAAATGGGCTTCCGGCGCATGGAGGCGCTTCTCGGCAGGCTGGGCAACCCGGAGAGGAAGCTGCGCTTCCTGCATGTGGCAGGCACAAATGGCAAGGGATCGGCGAGTGCAATGCTCGCCGGGATTTTGCATGCGGCAGGGATTCGCACCGGACTCTATATCTCCCCGCATATCCGGGAGATGAACGAGCGCTGGTCTGTCGATGGCATCAATATCTCAGATGAGCGACTGCGAGGGCTCGGGGAGAGACTGCGGGAGCAGCTCTCAGGCATGCGCGAGCTGCCGACTGCCTTCGAGCTTTTGACGGTACTCGGACTGCTCTATTTCTATGAGGAGGGCTGCGACGCAGCGGTTCTCGAGGTAGGGCTGGGCGGCAGGCTGGATGCGACCAATGTCATCCCGACGCCGGACTGTGCCCTCATCATGCATATCGGGCTCGAGCACATGGCACAGCTGGGCGATACGCTGGAGAAGATTGCCCGGGAAAAGGGCGGAATCATAAAGGAGGGCGGAGAGGTCGTACTGTACCGCCAGCGTCCCGAGGTAGAGCGGGTGATCCGGGAGATCTGTGAGGAAAAGGGTGCACGTCTTACTGTCACGGAGGAATGTCGGGCACTTCCGGCAGAACCGGAGGACGGGCAGCTCTTCTCCTATCGGCAGTATGACCGGCTTCGACTGTCCCTGCTCGGAAGCTATCAGCGGGAGAATGCGGCGGCAGTACTGGACGCAGTTGAGGTCCTTCGCAGAAAAGGCTATCGGATTTCCGACGAAGCAGTGGCGGCGGGACTCTCCGAAGTGCGGTGGCAGGGGCGCTTCGAGCTTCTGTGCCGTGCGCCGCTGGTACTCGTGGACGGTGCGCACAATCCGAACGGCGCAGCAGCGCTGGCGCGGAGCCTGCGGGAATATCTGCCGGGAAAGCGGATCTGCTTTCTGCTTGGTGTCATGGAGGATAAGGACTATCATGAGATGCTCCGCATCATTGCGCCGCTGGCGGAGCGCTTCCTCGCGGCTGTGCCGAAGAATGCACGCGCTCTCTCGAAGGAGCGGCTCCGGGATGAGATTCGGAGCTGTTTTGACGGAGAGACAGATGCCTTCGCTTCAGTTACGGAGGCGCTTGGTCATGGGCTTCGCATCGTGAGAGCGGGAGAGGCGGATGCGCTCGTCTGCTTCGGCTCCCTCTATCAGGTAAGCGAGATTCGGGCATTTTTTCAGAATGAAAGGGAATGAAAATTTCAAAAAAACCGGTGAGAGACGGGTGTCTCTTTCCGGTTTTTCAGGGAACGCTGCTTACCGAGCCATAGCTCACTGTGCACGAAAACGGATATTTCCCGCGTCATCCATTGACTCAAGGATGGCGAGGCTCATCACATCATAGCCCCTCGCGCGAAGCTCCTTTCCGCCCGGCTGGAAGCCCTTCTCGATGGCGATGCCGATGCCGGCAACGCTGGCGCCTGCCTGCGTGCAGATGTCGATAAGCCCGTTCATCGCCTTGCCGACGGCGAGAAAATCATCGACCAGAAGGACGGTGTCCTCTGCGCCTAAGAATTTCTTGGACAGGGTCACCGTATATTCCCTGCCATAGGTATAGGAGCAGACCTTGCTGGTGTAGAGCTCCCCGTCCAGGTTCTTGCTCTTTGCTTTCTTCGCGAAGACGACGGGAACATGAAAAAGATTCGCGGTTTCGCAGGCGATGGCGATACCGGAAGCCTCCACGGTCAGGATGCGCGTGATCCCGGCATCCTTGTATTTCTCATAGAATTCTCTTCCGATTGCCTGCAGGAGATCGACGTCGAGCTGATGATTCAGAAAGCTGTCCACCTTCAGGATCTCCCCCGGGCGGACCTGTCCATCCCTTAAAATACGTTCTTCGAGCAGCTTCATCTCCGATACTCCTTTCCAAATGTAAAGCGCATGTGATCTATCGCAGTATGCACTGTGTCAGTATACTGCAAAATTTTTTTCATCTTAAAACATATCTTCCGAAAAAGAAATAGCAATTTCCCACAAAGTCCAAAATAAATTACCGTATCCATACTTTTTATTCTGGAGAACAGCGAATGTTCTGCCGGCGGGCTTCCTGCCTGCGCGATGCAGGGGGCTGTGTAAAGCATAAGGATTGGAATCTTCGCGAAGCCGTGTTACAATACAGAATCATTTATCGAGAATAGGTCAGGAGGCCTGAAAATGTTCGATGAAATCATTCTGGTTTTTGTAAAGCTCTTAATAGGGTTTTTATCATCTATTGCTATCATCAATTTCACGGGAAAGGGGAATCTGTCACCGAATTCCGCCAGTGACCAGGTACAGAATTATGTTTTGGGAGGCATTATAGGCGGTGTGATCTACAATAGGAATATAAAGGCCCTTGCGTGCATGATGGTGATGCTTGTGTGGTTTATTCTTGTGTCAGGCTTCAAGTGGATAAAGACACACAATGTATGGCTGAAGCAGCTGTTGGACGGAAAAGCGCTGATCGTTATAAATAAGGGCAGGGTCAATATCGAGAATTGCAGAAAAGCGGGATTGACTGCACATGATCTTTCCTTTAAGCTTAGAACAAACAATATTTATTCCGTGAAGAGGGTGAAAAGAGCTGTAGTAGAGCAGAACGGGCAGTTTATTCTTATTCAGGAGGGAGAGGAGAATCCGAAGTTTCCCATCATTACAGACGGACAGCTTCATCCGGATATTTTGGAAATCATAGGGAAGGATGAGCAATGGATAACGGAAAAACTGAGAGAGAGGGGCTTTGACGGCTGTAATCAAATCTTTTTGGGAGAATATGTGGATGGTGAGCTTACATTGATTCCGTATGAATGAGATCGGGATATAGCTTATATGCACACAGGGTTTGGGCTGTGCAGTTTGACAGCAATGCGTCAGGAGGGAAGGGAATATGAATGAGAAGCTGCAGCTTCCGGAGTGTTATCAGAAAATGTTCGCAGAATATGCGGAGAACAGCGGGCAGACAGAGCTTACGGCGTTTGCCAATCTGATGGATCTGATCCAGCTGAAGGAGCTGTCCGCGGATGTGCTGCGGATCGCGATCGAAGAGCCCGGGCGCTATCTGGAGGATGCGGAGGGGATGGATGCGCAGGCAGTGCTGCAGTTCTATATGGACAGCTTCGGACAGGATAATGTCGGTGCGACGATCCGCGGCTATTATAATCCGGAGCGGTTGGACAGCCTGCTGCTGGAGCTCGAATACGATGCGGAGACGCCGCTCTGGGAGCTGCTCGCACTCTTTCAGTACCGGATCCCGAGCATGAATATCCTGCCGGGACAGATACTGGAGCTCTTTTACGTCAGTGACATACTGAGCGAGAGGACGAAGGAGATTCATGCGCTGTTCGACTGGTTTACAGATCCGGACAGGGAGGACGACGGCTTCGGCAGGGCAGGCTACTATGAGGCGCTGTCGATATATGAGGAGTCGGAGGACGACGAATTCTTCACGGACGAGTCGTAGCGGGCTGCGGCGCGTTCTCTTCGGTAATGCAGATGGTTTTGAAAAGAGCGGTGTGCAGTGAAGAGCAGGAGCGGGCGGAAAATACGCCATACGAAAATTCCCCGGGGGCATTTCCTCCGGGGATCGTTCTGTAATGCGGCTTGCGGCGCGGTCTCTGTACTGTCCTTCCCTCACAGCTGTCCTATATCAGCAGCAGTTCCGGTAAGCCATTCGCGATCCAAACAGAAATGACTGCTATGTGTAAGCTTTTCATTATCATAGCAGTCATAGAGATCCGTTTCCCTGAACTGTTATATAATCTCATCTGATGCAATGCCGCGAAGCGCCTGCCGGAGCCCTATCCGCTCCCAGACGGAGGAAAGCACAGAAAGCAGCAGGAACTGAATCGGCGCGATGACGAGCAGCTGCAGGAAACGCGAGCTGAGCAGCCCGCGGAAGTCGGCGCCGTAGAGAATGGAGATCCACAGCGTGTTCAGCAGCAGACTGAAGACGAGCTGATTCAGCGCGACGGCGGCAAGGATTCGCAGAAGACTCAGCCTTCGATACAGGAAGATGCCGAAGCCTGCGCCCATCAGGGCGGCAGTCAATGTGAAGCCCGGAAAATACGCGCCGACCGGGAAGAGGAGCGCGCCCAGAAAGTCGGAGAGTCCGGCGACGAGCGCGGCATACAGCGGCCCGAAGAGAATGCCGGACAGGGCGACAGGCAGGAAGCCTATCCCGATACGGGCGTTCCAGGCATTGAAGGAACAGAAGCGTGCAAGGACGATCTGCAATGCAACAAGAACTGAAAGGATGGCGAGCTTCTGCGTGTTTTGTGTGTTCCTTGACATAAAAAACCTCCTTTGCAGTCCCTGACTACAAGGAGGGCATGATAAAACCCATCGTTGCAGCGGGATGCGAAATCGGAACCGTGATGTTTCCATGCTTCGTCCGCAGGACAACTCCCCGTCCCTGCGGCACTGTACGCTCCGATCTCTACTCTGCGAAAAATGTGTAACATTTTTGTTTCAGTGAGCTGTGAATGGCTTAGCTGAACTGCAGCAAAAATGTTGATATAATAACAGCTTTCGATCTTACGGCATTCCCGTCCTTTTGTAAAGACATTTTCCGTTATTTTCGGAGGATACGCGGAAAAGCATTGCAAAACAGAGAGCAGGGGGCTAAACTAGAACGGTTTTCAGGAGGAATGATTATGAAATATGTAAAGGAAGTCATGTGGATCATCATTTTCACCTTTGCCGGAGAGCTGCTCCATGCGCTGCTGCCGCTGCCGGTGCCGTCCGGCGTATACGGGCTGGTGCTGCTGCTTTTCGCGCTTTGCAGCGGGAGGCTTCGTGCAGAGGAGGTCGATTGTGCCGGCAGCTTCCTGCTGGATACAATGACCATGATGTTTATTCCTGCGGCGGTCGGAATCATGACCGTGACGGAGGTGCTGCGCCCGGTGCTGCTGCCGTATCTCGTCATTATTGCAGTGTCCATGGTGCTGGTAATGGGCGTCACAGGGAGCTGTGCAGAGTATATTCTCCGGAGAGGCTCCGGGAAACGAAAGGAGGAAGCATGAGGGCAGCGTGTCTCGAGTCCGATTACTTCGGGCTGACGCTCAGTATTTTCCTTTTTCTCTTCTCACTGATGCTCCGGCAGAGGCTCCGCTTCGCGATTCTGAATCCGCTTCTGCTGTCCTCTGCGATGATTGTCGCGCTGCTCTGCATTTTCCGTATCCCCTATGAGGAATATAGAAAGAGTGCGAGTCTTCTGAGCTACCTGCTGACACCGGCGACGGTCTGTCTGGCGATCCCGATGTACAAGCAGCTCCGTCTGCTGCGTGAGAACCTGACGGCGGTGCTGCTCAGCATTACCGTCGGGACGCTCTGCTCGCTGCTCTGTGTTTTCGGGCTCGGGACACTCTTCGGGCTCGGTGGAGAGCATATCGCGAGCCTGCTTCCGAAGTCGATCACGACGGCGATCGGGATGGGCGTCTCTGAGGAGGCAGGGGGGATCGTTACACTGACGGTCGCCGCCATCGTCCTGACCGGGATACTGGGAAATATGATCGCGGACCCGCTGTTCCGCTTCCTTAAAATCCGTCATCCGATCGCGAGAGGACTTGCGCTCGGCACCTCGGCGCATGCAGTCGGCACAGCGAAGGCGCTGGAGCTGGGAGAGATCGAGGGAGCGATGAGCTCGCTGTCTATCGTCGTAGCAGGTATTTTGACCGTCGTGCTGGTACCGCTCATAAACAGCTTTGTATAGAGACAGGGAAGATCCTGACAGAGAAGCTTCTGATGGAGAAGATTCAGCGGAGGAGGGGAGAGAACAGATGGCGATGCGGGACGAAATCCGGGCGGAGCGGGAGAAGCTGCGGGGACAGAGCCTCCGGAAGAGGCTCGGCTATTTCTATGACTACTACAAACTGCCGTTTTTTGCCGTGCTTCTGCTGCTCCTGCTCGGTACTGCTTTTCTACGGGAGCTCACGAGCCGGAAGCCGACGGGCTTCTATATGCTCTTTCTGAATGCAGAGCCGGTCGGAGATGCGCAGCTTGCCGCACTCTCCGAGAACTGGTATTCTCTTCTCGGGCTTGATGAGGGAAAGCAGGAAATTACGGTGGATGCCGCGCTTCGCTTCGACCCGGAGGCAGGGGATGAAGCCGCGCTCGCCGGGACCATGCGCGTTACTGCGCTGCTGGCTTCCCGCTCGGCGGACATCTGCATCTCCGATCCGAAGCTCTTCTGTTATTATGCGGAGAGCGGCGCTTTTCTGGATCTGAGGGAGCTGTATTCGGAGGAGGAGCTCGCCGCGTATGCGGACAGGCTCTGCTACATCGACAGGCAGGAGATTTCTTCGGAAGATGCGGAAGAGGATAAGAATACGGAGAACACCGGGACACTCATACGCAGTCCGGAGGGGATGGCGGAGCCGCTTCCCGTCGGGCTTGTCTGTGAGGACAGCGTGCTGCAGCGCCTCGGGCTCTACCGGGACACAGCGGTTTTCTCTGTTTTTGCAAACAGCCGGCGGCAGGAGCTTGCGAGGCGTCTGCTTGACTGTTTCTAAGGAGACGCTGCTTTATCTTGACGCACGTGCCATGGGTGCGATGCCCCAAAGATGTGCGGAACACAGCTGACCTGATAACGAGTGCGGCAGCTTGTATTCTATTTCCCCTCCTCTGCGTCGAGATAGTACCAGAGCAGGAGATCTACGACCTGCCCGTAGCTCTTCGTTCCGGCGCTTTGCCCGTTTGCCTTGAGATAATGGTCATTGAGCCGGTCGGCGGCATCGGAGACGGCGGAGGCATAGTGATCCCAGAATTCCTGCTCTCTGGAAAACTCCTGCCGCACGGATGCGGGGAGCGTCTGATAGAGCGTGTGATAGCTCTTTGGGTCTGCCTTCGCCAGCTCGTTTCCGGCATAGACGAAGGCAGAGAGGGAGGCGGAGTAGCGGAAATACGGATCTTCGGAGCTTCGGCAGGCGAGAAAGGCGATGAAATTGGCTTCCTCCTCCTGCATATACCCGGCGAGGTGGGAGAGCTCATGGCAGATTGTGAAGGGTATGCTGTAGCGCGGCATCTCCCGATTGTAGTTCGCCTCCACGGTAAAGGGAGAGTAAATGCCGGTCAGCTGCTGTACGCTCAGGATACGGGAGAGGAGCAGCGGCTTCGGATAAGGGTAATGCAGCCGGAGCCGCGGATAACGCGTTCCGAGCCGCGACATCGCGCGCTGCCCTTCTTTTCCGGCGCTTCGCAGAAATGCGAAGTCCGCTGCTTCGGAAGAGGAGAACGCTTCCTCCTCCGAAAGCTCCTCTGCGAGCTGTCCGCATAGTGTCCGAAGCTCCGCGGCAGAATAGCTCCGGGGCTGTATCCCCGCCTCTATGGAGAAGCTGTCCCGGTAATAGTTGATGCCGCAGTGAAAGGTGTAGAGGAAGAAGAGGAGAGAAAGCAGGAAGAGAAGCCGCTCCGCGTAACGCCGCGCGAGCCTGCGGCGGGCGCGCCGCTTCTCTTCGCGATCTGCGTGTGCATCTTCGGAGAGGGGGCGGTACAGCCGAAAGCACAGAAGGAGCAGGGAGAGCAGCAGGAGATAGAGCAGCAGCTCGCTGAGGGAGAAAGGCAGCCAGCCGTCCAGCGTATAGAAGATGCGGGCGCTCAAACGGTAGACACTGTGCGAGTACAGGTTCGCGAAGCCGGGAAGCTGCCGCGCTGCGAGAGAGCCGCCGAGAGAGAGCAGTAGCAAAAGTCCCGCCAGACAGAGCAGAATGTGATTTCCTTTTGTATCTTTTGTATTCATCTTATGCTGTCCTTATAGGATGAGGTCATCGGAAGCAGGATTCGCAGCGGGGAATGGCCTTTGCCCCGACATTACTATACCTGAAGGATTCGCCGAATCGTGATGCTTGCGGGTGAAAGCCGCACAATTACCATTATACAATACTGTAACCATTCTGATAAGTCATCCTTGATTCAGCGGAGCAGGGCGTATCCGCGATTCAGTGGAACGGAGTACGAAGCAGAGATGCAAGACCTTGAGAGCATAGGCGTATCCGCGATTTAGTGGAACGTAGAGCAGGGGATGCAGGAGTCTTCCTGTGCACCGTAGAGAGAAAAGGAGAAAACCTTGAAAAGACTTTTGGCATGCCTTTCGGACTATAAGCTGCAATCGCTGCTGGCACCGCTGTTCAAGTGTCTGGAGGCGTGCTTCGAGCTCCTTGTCCCGGCGGTGATCTCATCGATGATCGACCGGGGTATCGGAGGCGCGCACCGCGATTATGTGCTCCGCATGGGCGCGATGCTTTTCCTGCTCGCGCTGATCGGTCTTGTCTGTTCGATCACGGCACAGTATTTCGCGGCAATGGTGGCGAGCCACAGCGGAAAGCGTCTCAGGGGGGAGCTGTTCCGGCATATCAATACGCTGGGCTATGCGGAGCTGGACGAGCTCGGCGTCTCGACGCTGATTACGCGGATGACGGCGGACATCAATCAGATCGAGAACGGTGTAAATATGCTGCTCCGTCTCTTCATGCGTTCTCCCTTCATTGTCTTCGGCGCGGTCGTCATGGCATTCCGCATCAGCGTGCGCGCCTCCCTCATTTTCCTGCTCACCGTGCCACTCCTGATGGGGATCGTCTTTGGCATCATGCTGCTCACCATGCCGATGTACCGGAATGTGCAGCAGCGTCTCGACCGGGTCATGAAGGCGACAAGGGAGAATCTGCTCGGCGTACGGGTGGTGCGCGCCTTTAATCGGCAGCAGAGCGAGAAAAAGGAGTTTAAGGAGGAGAATGATCTCCTGACTTACCTGCAGGTGCAGGTCGGGAAGCTCTCTGCGCTGCTGAATCCGCTGACCTATGTCGTCATTAACCTGAGCATCGTCGCGCTGCTCCACAGCGGCGCGCGTCTGGTGAATATCGGCGCGCTCACGCAGGGCGGCATCGTTGCGCTCGTAAACTATATGAGTCAGATTCTCGTCGAGCTGATCAAGCTGGCGAACCTCATCATCCTGATGACCCGCGCCTATGCGAGCCTCTCCCGTGTGGATGCGGTATTTACGGTAGAATCGAAGCTGGAGAAGAGCTGCGTGCCGCAGAGGGAGGATGGTGCTCCGTACGGGACCGGTGCCTCCTGCCGCGCGCGCATGTGTACGGAAGGATACGCAGAGACGGCAGCAGGAGCGAGCGGCAGCGGTCAGGCGGTTCCTTACCTTCGCTTCCGAGATGTTTCCTTCCGCTACGGGGAGGGGCAGGGGAATGTGCTTTCCGGCATCAGCCTCTGTGTAGAGAGAGGGCAGACCGTCGGAATCATCGGGGGCACCGGCTCCGGCAAGACGACGCTGATTCAGCTTCTGCCGCGCTTCTATGAACGGACAGAGGGAGAGATCACGCTCGACGGGCAGGACATCCGGAAAATGGACATTCAGGCGCTTCGGCAGCGGATTGGATTGGTGCCGCAGCGCTCGGTGCTCTTTGCCGGGACGCTGCGGGAGAACCTCCGCTGGGGGAGAGAGGATGCGACGGAGGAGGAGATGTTCGGTGCACTCCGGACAGCGCAGGCGTATGATTTCGTCATGGAAAAGGGCGAGGGGCTGGATATGCAGATCACGCAGGAGGGCAGGAACCTCTCCGGCGGGCAGAAGCAGCGGCTCTGCATCGCGAGGGCGCTGGTGCGGAGGCCGGAGATCCTGATTCTGGATGACGCCGCCTCTGCGCTGGACTTCGCAACCGATTACCGGCTTCGCCGGGTGATCCGTGAGGATACCGGAGATACCACGGTTTTCCTCGTCTCCCAGCGCGTCTCGACAGTACGTGCCGCGGAGCAGATCCTCGTACTGGACGACGGAAGGATGGCGGGACTGGGTACGCATCGGGAGCTGTTCGAGTGCTGCGAGGTCTACAGAGAAATCTGTCTCTCTCAGCTTTCCGTAGAGGAAAATAAGGACTAGAGAGGAGGGAAGCCATGGCTAAGGGAAAAATCAGAAAATTTACGAAGAGCGATCGGGAGACAGTGCTTCGCATCCTCCGCTATATCCGGAGCTATCGCGGGCTTGTGCTGCTTTCCGTGCTGCTTGCGGCACTGACCGTCGTCCTGACGCTCTATATTCCGATCCTGACGGGGCGCGCGGTGGACGCGATCCTGGAGAAGGGCGCGGTGGACTTCGCGCGTCTCGCTCCGATCCTCCGCAGCATGATACTGCTGATCCTGCTCACGGCGGCGGCGCAGTGGACGATGAATCATATCAATAATGTCGTGACCTATCATGTCGTAGAGGATATCCGTACCAGAACCTTCAATCATTTGCAGGAGCTTCCGGTCGCCTATCTGGATACGCACCCCTCCGGCGATATCGTGAGCCGTGTGATCGCGGACATCGACCAGTTCTCGCAGGGGCTTCTGATGGGATTTACCCAGCTTTTCACCGGCGTGCTGACGATATTGGAGACCCTCGGCTTCCTCTTCTTTATCGAGTGGAGGGTCGCCGTGCTGGTGGTGCTGCTGACGCCGCTCTCCTTCCTCGTCGCTGCGGTGATCGCGCGGAAGAGCTATCATCTTTTCCGGCAGCAGTCCGAGGCGCGGGGCGCACTGACTGCCTATACCAATGAAATGGTGCAGAACCTGAAGGTGGTGAAGGCGTTCTCACGGGAGAGCGCGTCAGAAGCGCGGTTTTCCTCGCTCAATGCCGAGCTCGCCGGCTTTTCCCGGCGGGCGACCTTCCTGAGCTCCATCGTGAATCCCTCCACCCGCTTCGTCAATGCGGTGGTTTATGCCGCGGTCGGTACAGCGGGCTCTCTTCTCGTCATCGGCGGGGTGATGAGCGTCGGGGAGCTCAGCGCCCTGCTCAGCTATGCGAACCAGTATACGAAGCCCTTCAATGAGATCTCCGGCGTGGTGACCGAGCTGCAGAACGCGCTCGCGAGCGCCTCCCGTGTCTTCGAGCTGCTGGACGAGCCGGCGCTCTGCCCGGACGAGCCGGATGCGGCAGCATTCCCGGCGGCAGAGGGCAGGGTCGATCTGAACCATGTCTTCTTCAGCTATGACAAGACGAAAAAGCTGCTCTGCGATGTGGATGTTCATGTTCGACAGGGAGAGACGGTGGCGATCGTCGGGCCGACCGGCTGCGGCAAATCCACCCTCATCAATTTGCTGATGCGCTTCTACGATCCGGACAGCGGCTCGATCGAGCTCGATGGGCTGGACACCCGGAGGATGAAGCGAGAGAGTCTCCGGGACAGCTTCGGCATGGTGCTGCAGGAGACATGGCTGAAGGCGGCGACGATTCGGGACAATATCGCCTACGGAAGGCCCGAGGCGACGGACGAGGAGGTCATTGCTGCGGCACGGAAGGCACACTGTGACAGCTTCATCCGAAAAATGCCGAAGGGCTACAGAACGGTTCTGGGAGAGGGCGGCGGCAGTCTCTCGCAGGGGCAGAAGCAGCTGCTCTGCATCGCCCGGCTGATGCTGCGGCTTCCGCCGATGCTGATCCTGGATGAAGCGACGAGCTCCATCGATACGCGGACGGAGCTGCATATCCAGCACGCCTTTGACCGGATGATGGAGGGGAGAACCGCCTTTATCGTTGCGCACCGCCTCTCGACGATCCGCAATGCCGACCTGATCCTCGTGATGAAGGATGGCAACATCATTGAGAAGGGCAGCCACGAGACGCTTCTCGCCGCAGGCGGCTTCTACCGCGAGCTGTACAACAGCCAGTTCTATAACAGTGAGAGTGGAGAGTGATTTTTGTTTCTTGTAAAGGCATTTACAGCAGCGCGGCTGCGAATGCGTCTTTGTTGAAGTGGAAATAATAGGTCGGTCTGCCCTGATGACCTGCCCTTCCATGCTCGGAGGGGTCGGCGAGGCGGACGATCCCGAGCTCCAGCAGCTTCGAGAGGATGCGGCTCGCAGAGCGCGGCGTGATGCCGAGCAGCTTCGAGATATTCTGCGAGCTCAGGAGCTGCGCGGCATCCTGCTGGAACATGCTGATGAGCTTCAGGATATTGGTCTCATTGATGCCCTGCACCCGGGCGAATTCCAGTGCCTTCTCATTGGAATAGTTGTAAATCAGCTTTGTCTCCGCAGAGAGCGGACCGGTGACGACGCCCTCCTCGCCGACGAAGAAGGCATCGTTTCTTCCATAGCGGTTCGCCTCCAGCAGTGCATGCTCCGAGAAATAGCGGCTCCGCTCCCGGGAGGAGCCGATGCCTGCGCCGATGCGGAACGGGAAGCTCAGCTTCTTTCGGAAATCCAGCAGGATCGGGCGCAGAAACTCTACGCTGTCCGTATCCTGCGGCACCTGCGCATGCAGCTCGAACTGGTTGAAGCCCTGATCGATCGAGAAATGCAGATGCTTCGCCTTGCGGTAATCGGCGAGGAGCTTGTAGACGGTCGCCTCGCGGTATTCCTGCTCCTCCTGTTCGATCTCCTCCGAGAAGGGGAGACGGATCAGGATATTCAGCTCCTCCTTCTCCTGAATCGTATTCAGCCGAAGCTCGTTCAGCGCGGTACGAATCGACTTGCGGATCATCTCCGCGGAGGGGAAGACGCCGATACAGGGGATATTCAGCGCCTCGAGCCGTTTCAGGTTGTTGATGCTCCTCGTCAGGATCATGTCGATCCGCCCGCTGTCCCAGAGCTCCTTTGCGAAGCCCGTGATATGCCGGTAATCATAGCGGGTATCCGTATAGAAGACCGGACAGCGCTCTGCCGGGAGATACTGCGGCACCTCCATATAATGATTGGTGGCGGTCAGGAAATCGCAGAAGACGCGGTGCAGCGGCGTCTCCGGATGCTCGATCTGGAAATTCAGCAGGATCGAGAGCACATCGATCGGTTCATAGGCGGTGAACGCGCAGGGAATGCGGATATCCGGGAATTTATGCATGATATAGTGGTAGCCCAGTTCTCCGGAGAAGAAGATGACATCGCATTTTTCGCGGCAGTCCTCATAGATATCGTCGATATCGCTCATTTTCCTATATATATATATTTGTAGAACTGGCAGCCGAAGTCCGTCTCGGAAATCACCTCGTCGATGGGCTCGAGGGAGTGATCCGGACTGACGATCGCAACGTGAATCATGGGAACCTCCTGTCGGGATAGGGAAATGACGGCAGCATGGGATCGATCACCCGGCCGCCTGCCGAAAATTTATCACCATAAAAGACGAAAGTCAATTGCCGGAAGCATTGCTTCCTTTGCTGCGCTATGAAATCATGACCGGATAGGAAGAAGTGATAGCGAGAAAGACGGCAGATCAGAATATTTCTAAAAAATTTTTCAAAAAATACTTATAGTTTCGCTTATGCGGACGATATACATAACATAAGACAATAAGGTCTTAAATTTCAAAGCCATGGATTCGGGTATGGCGCCATACCGGAGTCCATCGTCAGGACAGGGAAGTTCTGAGGGGCAAACTTAGGAGGAATTTATGATTATTCAGCACAATATCGCAGCAGTCAACGCGTACAGAAATCTTTCTGTTAACAAGGACAATCTGAGCAAGAACCTCGAGAAGCTGTCTTCCGGCTACCGGATCAACCGTTCCGCAGACGATGCCGCAGGGCTCGCGATCTCCGAGCAGATGCGTTCGAAGATCAACGGACTTGATCAGGCAACCGCCAATGCGAAGGACGCGATCGGCCTGATCCAGACGACAGAGGGCGCTCTGACCGAGACCCATTCCATGCTGCAGAGAATGAAGACGCTGGCAACGCAGGCTGCGAACGGCACCTACAATGATGAGGCTAGATCGGCAATCGGTAAGGAGGTTGCGGCTCTTTCGGAGGAGATCGACAGAATCGCGTCGACGACCGACTACAACGGGATCAAGCCGATTGCTTCCGGCGCTTCCAAAATGCAGATGCAGGTAGGTCCGACTTCAGGAGAGACCTTGGATATTCCGGGAGCGGACATGGGTGTCAGCGCACTCTCCATCAAGTCGCTCGCTGTTTCTAGTGTCAGCGCGGCAAACGGATCTATCACCAAGATCGAAACGGCGATCAATAAGGTTTCCGAGCACAGAGCTTCGCTCGGTGCCGCACAGAACCGTCTGGAGCACACGATCAACAACCTGAAGACCACCAGCGAGAACATGACCGCTGCCGAGGCACGCATCCGTGATACGGATATGGCGAAGGAGATCGCATCCTACACCAAGAACAACATCCTCAACCAGGCAGCGCAGGCTATGCTCGCACAGGCTAACCAGCAGCCGCAGGGAGTGCTGTCTCTTCTCCAGTAATTTCTACGGAAAAATACAGATATTGCATTCTCAAGCTGTCTTCGAGCTTTCTCGGAGACAGCTTTTCTGAGATATAGAGGGAAAGGGTATACGGGATGAATTTTCCAGAGACATACTTTGATGATGAGGTTCGGGAGGGCTTTTATGTCCCGGGGCTGATGAAGCGCTGCTGGGCAAGCGGGCTCCAGCTCTTAGAGGAGCTGGACAGGATCTGCCGGAAGCACGGGCTCCGCTGGACGATCGCCTACGGCACCCTGCTCGGCGCGGTGCGGCACAGGGGCTTCATCCCATGGGATGACGATATCGATGTCTTCCTGCTCCGGGAGGATTACGAGAAGCTGCGGGAGGTAATTGGGCAGGAGCTTCCGGCGGAGCTGGCTTTCGTGGAGGGAGAGAAGGATACGGAGCATTTCGGGCAGGTTTCTGCGATCGGGATGTCGACGCACCCGATCCTGAAGGGGAGGCTCTGCTTACAGAAGTATCACAACTTCCCGTTTGCAGCCGGCATGGACATTTTCGTCCTGGATATTCTCGCGGAGAACGAAGAGGAGGAACAGCTTCGGGGGGCGGAGCTGGGTCTACTGTATTCTCTTCAATTGGAGACATGCAAGAAGGATACGGAGAGCGAAGCCTTCCAGGAGACATTGAAGAGGGCAGAGGCTGCGCTGGAAATGCGATTCTCGCCGGATCGGGACCTGAAGGAGCAGATTATCGAGGAGCAGGTGAAGCGCAATCTCCGCTTTCAGGACAGCGGCTCTCCCTACTGCAGCTATATGGGGATTTATATTTTTGATGGAAGACCGATAGAGCGGTATCAGAGAAGCTGGTTTGAAAATCCGGTATACCTGCCCTTTGAAAATACAGAGCTGCCTGCGCCGTCCGGCTATCTGGAGATGCTGGAGCTGAATTACGGATCGGATTATATGACGCCGCAGCGCGGTACGGCGTCACATAACTATCCCTTTTATCAGGAGCACATGAAGAAGCTGGAGAAGAGCTTCGATAAGACATGGCTGTTCCGCTACCGTTTCTCCCCGGATGCTTTACTTCATGAGAAGCTTCCGCCGCTGCGGGAGCTCTGCTTCGGCGCGTTCGCACAGTTGCGTTCGCTCGTGCAGGGAATCACGGGGGAAATGGTGCAGGCAGAGCCGGCGCTTGGGGACTGCAATGCAGCATTGCAGGATTGCCAGAGCCTCGCGATACAGATCGGAGAGCTGGTCGAGAAGAGATATGGCGCAGAGAGCTGCTCCGTCAAGGCGCTGGAAAGCTGTTGTGAGCAGCTCTATCAGCTGTACTCGCTTCTCAACGGTGCGGAAGAGGGGGATATCGCAGCCGCGCTTCTCTGCGTGCAGTCCGGGCTTGACCGTGCAGAGGAGTGTCTCCGGGAGGAGCTTCGGAAGCTGGTCGTGCTTCTGCCGAGCCGCGCCGCACACTGGGAGTCGCTGCGGAAGCTGTACCGGGAGCTGAAGGAGGACGCGGAATATGATGTGCGGGTGATCCCGATTCCGTATTGCTTCCGGGATGGTTACGGCGCCCTCGGCGCGTTTCGCTGCGAACGGGATGCATTCCCGGAGGATGTGGAGTGTACGGACTATCACCTGTTCGACTTCGGCGCGGCGCGTCCGGACTGCATTGTCCTGAACACGCCCTATGACGGTTGCTCCTTCACGACGAGCGTGGATCCCTTCTTCTACGCGAAGAACATGAAGCGCTTCACGAACTGCCTCGTCTATATTCCGTGGTTTCGGACGGATGAGGTATCGCCGGAGGATCCGACGGCAGTAGAGCAGATGCGGCACTATGTCACGGCACCGGGCGTGGTCGAGTCTGATTATACGCTGGTGCAGTCAGAGGAGATGCGGGAGACCTATGTGAAGCTGCTGGAGGAATTCTCGGGAGAGAAGAAGGCAGACTGGTATGCTAAGATTCTGACAGAGGAGACAGGGCTTCGGACGCTGCTTTCAGAGGACAGACCCTGATGCAGAGCCGACAGCCGATGCAGAGCACTTCGTCGATACAGGGATAGGCGAAGCCCTCTGCATTTTTTTGCATGGAAATAGCGTCTGCAGGGCAGATCGCGGCGCAGGCGCTGCAGCCGCAGCAGTCCTCCTCACAGCGGAAAAGCTCCGGTACTTTATATGATATTGTGTGTGAGTTTGTCATTGGCATCCCCTCAGAGAAGCTCTGTAAAGTCCTTCCGGCTGCAGAAGTCCTCCATCACGCCGCAGATTGCATTGGAAACCTCCTGTGTGATATATTCTGAAGATTTTCCGGTTTTAATCGCCTTTAAAAATGCCACGATTTCATAACGGATTCCTTCTCCGTCCAGCTGATAGAAGTATCTGGCATTATCGGCGGGATTCTCATAGCGCACCTCGAAATAGTCCGTCTTCCACCATGGAGCGGGGACGTAAATATACGCCTTCGTGCCCGAAACGATCAGCTCACCCTCGGATTTTACGCCCTTGCCGACCTTGACAGAGGCAACGGCGTCTGCGTAGAGGAAATCGATCTTTGTGAAGCTGTCGAAGGCGTCTCTGCCCGGCAGCAATCTGGAAACGATGCTTTTTTTTCGATACGCAGTCCCAAGCAGCTGGAAGACCGGAAGCAGAACCGTAGGCCCCCATGAGGCAAGACTGTTCCATGCCTGTGAAGCCGAGGTGCCCATGATCGGTCTTAGGCTCGTGGCAGTCGCCTCGACAGAGGTAATCTGTCCGAGCTTCCCGGACTGCGCGAGCAGCAGGAGACGGGAATAGGCGGTGGAGTAGGCAGTCTTGATAGCGTCCATCAGAATGCAGCCCTTTTCCTTCGCAAGCCTCTGCAGCTCCTGTTTCTGTGCGCGGGAAAGCGTGACAGGGGATTCACACAGGACATGCTTCCCCCTGGAGAGCGCTTCGCGGCTCTGCGCATAGTGCAGAGCCGGAGGAGAGATGATGTATACCGCGTCCGAGCAGTCCAGAAGCGCTTCATAGGAGCCTGTGCCGCGTGGAGCGGCGAGCAGCGGGCTCTTCGGATAGATTCCGCTTAATTCCAGCCCGTTAACGAAGGAGCATTCCCTGATAAACTTGGGAATGACGAAGGAATCTCCTGCGATGCCCAGACGGAGTCTGCTGTTCACTGTCCGGATCGAAGAGCTGGAGATGCCGGTGGTTCGTTCGAGATAGATCACCTCGCAATACTCCTCCAGATAGTCGAACTTCCCCCGCCAATCGGAGCCGATCGTGAATATGTCTATATCATAGCGTTTGATGTCATCGAGCTTCTGCCCTTCATATTCTTCGATGATGATCTCATCTGCGAGCCCTGTCGCGCGTACCCCCTCCACTCGCTCCATGAGAGACTGATGGACATTGATTTTGCCGCGGGATTTATCGAAGTCCTCCGAGGTCACGCCGACGATCAGATAGTCGCCCAGCTGCTTTGCGCGCTCCAGCAGGCGCAGGTGCCCGTAATGCAGGAGATCGAAGGTTCCGTAGGTGATAACCTTTGTCATAGAATCCCCCTTCTTTGCAGATCTTTCAATGAAGCAACCAAAGCAGCATTGTCATCTTTGCTGAGATTCCCGAGATGTCCCACCCTGAAAATATGATCCTGCAGCTCTCCGCCATTGGGACAGACCCAGATCCCGTATTCATCCTTTAGAACCGTGAATATCGTGTACGCATTGCCGTAGCGCGGATGAAGCGCAGTGACGCCGTTGGCGGGCGCTTCTGCGAATGGCTCCAGCGGCAGCTCTCTGATCCGTGTACGGAAGTCCTCCGCCAGAGCGGCGACTCTGTCAAGCTCCGCTTCGATTCCCCCCAGCGCTTCGATTTCCAGAAGCCGGGCATGAATCTGGAGCAGCGTGCCGACTGCCGGGGTAAAGGGCGTCTGTCCGCGCGCCGCATCCCGAAGGGCGGCGCGGAGATCAAAATACATGCTTTTTACGCGCTGCCCTTCGACACGGCATAGACCGGCGCGATCCAGCACAATGACGGAGATCCCGGGAGGACAGGCGAGCGCCTTCTGTGCGCTGCTGATCATAACATTTGCGCCGCAGGCTGCCATATCGAAGTCATCCGCCAGGAAAGAGGAAACGCAGTCGCAGACATAGAAGAGCCGGTTTTTCCGGCAGAATTCCCCGAGCATGGCGGCGTCATAGAGCACCCCGGTGGAGGTTTCATCGATATTGACGAGCAGCCCCGTGAAGTCCCGTCCGTCATAGGAATAAAGCAGCTCCTCTGACAGCGCCTGTCCGGGGGCGAGCTGCAGCGGCTCGAAGGGAATCTCGTGAATCCGGCACAGCTCTGCGAATCTGTGTCCGAAGCTGCCGCCGTCGATGACAAGCAGCTTATCTGTCTGGTCGAAGCAGTTCATCACGACCGCCTCCATGGAGCCGGTGCCGGAGCAGGTCAGGAATACCGCCCGGGAGCCCTCAGGCGCTCTGGAGTAGCGCAGGATGAGATTCTCGTTCTCTTTCATAACGGAAGAGAATTCCGGCGTTCTGAAATAGGGAATCTGTTCCGCGCCGATTTGCCGGACAAGCTCGGAGGACATGACCGGACCAACTGTGAAATTAAGCATTTTTTACGCGATCCCCCTTTCTGAATAGCCTGTTCTTCAAATACCAGACGTTGATCTTCTGCTGGTTGCCCCAGATATACTTTTGCCAGAGCAGCCTGAAGCCGGGCTTCTTCGCCCATTTTCTGTTGATTGCCGCATAGCTCATACCGCTCCTCAGATCCTGCATGAAATGCGCCCTGTCAGGATTTCTGTCGATCGGCTTCCGCAGAGGAGACTGATATCTCAATGCTTCTGTGAAGTCCAGTGGATGCCCATAGAGCCTGCTCCGGGCTTTTTTCAGGAGGGAAATCCCCTTCGGGCTGTTTGCTAAGATCAGGGAGGAACCGAAGTTGTTTCCGTACAGCTCGGGGCAGTAGAGATGTACGCCCCAGAGATCTCCCAGTGTAATGTCGGCAGTCCGTTCCTGTCTCGCGAAGGGGCATTCATAGCAGGAGGGTCTGCTCATGAGGTGGTTCAGCCAGATCGACCAGAAGGGATTGAACCAGCGGTCGAGAATGATCTGCTTCGGCTGAGATATCAGCTTGGTGCGCATACTTTGAAAATCCCATTTCCCCTCATGGTGAATTTTGGAGGTGATAACCTTCAGGGCTTCGAAATCCCACTTCCCCCGCCCGAAAAAACGGGCTCCGGTATACCTGTAATCCAGCTGTTCGATCTTCTGGTGATATTTCTGAAACAGAGCGTCCTGATACTTCTCCATGTAGAGCGGACTGGGGACACCCTCGCAGACCACCTCTACGGTGAGAAGAGCGGCAGTATCGGTATGACTGAGACGGAGAAACTGCCTTAGTCCTGCGACCTGACAGGGCGTACCGGAGAAGAGGACCTTTTTTCCTGCCTCTAAGAAGGTCTTGCAGTCACGGTAGCAGCTTCCCATCCTGCTCTGCGAGTACTTCGACTTTCGGAAGCGCTGCAGCTCTCCCTTGTTCGAGATAAAGCTGTGGAAGACAGTAAGCCCCTTCGCTTCTGCGCCGAATATGATATAGTTTTCATCGCAGAAGGTCTCCGCGATAGCAGTGAAAGCGCCTCCGGAGGTGCTTTCGTATCGCAGCAGAGGATCTCGGTGATACCCGCCGAAAACATATTTTTTTTCAGTATGAAACAGGTTCAAGCCTTCTACCTCTGAAATATTTCAAGCTCTTTACGCAGGAAGCGGAGAGAGAGAATTCTCGACGTGCGGATTCTCTGAGAAACGGCTTCGTAGTCGATTTGCGGAGCCGGCTTCTCGCTGCCTGTGCGGCAGCTCCGATCCGAAAGCCCGAGAAGGCGGAGCAGCTCTGTGATTTTGTTGCAGCACTGTTCTCTGTGAAAAACTGTGAAGGGCTTCTGATACAGCACTGCGAATATCATGCCGTGATAGGAGTTGGTGACGACGTATTCCGCATTTTTTACGAGGGAAAGAAATTCCTCGACACCCGCACGGTACAGCATACGATGTCCCTTTCCCGCATTGTCATAGCGCAGGCTGATCTCTGCCAGCTTCCATCCGTTTTTCGCAGCCAGCGTCTCGGCATAGCGTTCCATCTCGGGATTGTGCTGTCTGGAATAGTACAGGAGATACTGCTCCGGCTCGAGACGCTCCGATGCCGCCAGCTCGTCATATTTTTCCGCAGAAAACAGGAGAGTAGGATCGAGAACTCTCTGCACCGGGACAGTGCAGTGCGCGCGCACATAAGGGAGCAAATGCGCCTCACGCAGCCCGAGAAAACGGAAGTTTTGCAGCCTTTTCTCGAGAATGCCGAGGGCTTCCTCTGATAGGGTAGGGTCTCCGAAGCTTGCGGCGTAGGCAACCGCATTTCCGCGCATGGAAGGAAAGTTAGCATAATATCCGTCGTCAAAACCGAATTCATCCATGCAGAAAATCGTATCGCTCCCGCAGAGAAAACCGTCCAGCCTCTCATCCGAAACGACCGAATCGAAATTTGCCGCAATATATTTTTTCTTCGTTCTTTCGAAGCGTTCCGTATAGAAGCACTCGAATTTACGGTAGTTTTCCCGAATGTCGGGCAGGGAGAGCTCGCACATCCTCCTCGATTCCGCATCCCACATCTTTGTCATCGGCTGCAGGGGATCCATATCCTTCAGCGCCTCCGGGCAGTAGTCAACCAGCACCGGAGAGAAGCCGGGAATGGCTTTGACCGCCTGATGCAGAGCCCATGACTGGAGCGCGGAGCCGTAGTTCGTGAAATTTCCGTATATATTATAAGAAACGATGCCGATCCTCTTCATCCTGCGGGCAAGCCCTTTCTCTGTGCAAAATAAAACTCTTTTAAATGACACTATTTCTACATTGGATAACTATAATGTGCCGAAGGCACAACTGTCAAATAAAACTATCGTTTTTTCGGATACCCGCGTTTCCCTAGTTACAGAATTGTCAAAATATGCTATACTTCCTAGAATCAGAACAGAATGAGCATGGGAGGAATGGAAATGGCAGACTTAGAACGATGTCTGAATGGAATAGAGGAGGGCAGCAGGGAGTCGAAGAATTTCATTGAGCAGCTGATCGACGAGGATCTCAGGGAGGGCGTATACGACCATGTACAGACCCGTTTCCCGCCGGAGCCGAACGGCTACCTGCATATCGGCCACGCGAAGTCGATCCTGCTGAATTCCGGCATTGCCAGAGAGTATGGAGGCAAGTTCAATCTGCGCTTCGACGATACCAACCCGATGAAGGAGAAGACGGAGTTTGTCGATTCCATCCGGCGCGATGTACAGTGGCTCGGTGCGGACTTCGGGGATCGGATGTTTTTCGCCTCCGACTATTTCGATGTGATGTATGAGAAGGCGATGCTTCTGATCCGAAAGGGAAAGGCGTTTGTGGACGAGCTTTCCGCTGACGAGATCCGGGCGTACCGCGGCGATTTCACGACGCCGGGCAGGGAGAGCCCGCATCGGAACCGCCCCATAGAGGAGAACCTCCGGCTCTTCACAGAGATGCGCGAGGGGAAGTTCCGGGACGGCGAGCGCACGCTCCGTGCAAAGATCGATATGGCGAGCCCGAACATCAATATGCGCGACCCGATCCTCTACCGTGTGGCGCACATTATCCATCATAATACCGGAGACAAGTGGTGCATCTATCCGATGTATGACTTCGCGCACCCGATCGAGGATGCGGTTGAGGGTATTACGCATTCCCTCTGTACGCTGGAGTTCGAGGATCACAGACCGCTCTATGACTGGGTGGTTCGGGAATGTGAGTTCCCACATCCGCCGCGGCAGATCGAGTTCGCGAAGCTCTATCTGACCAATGTCGTAACCGGCAAGCGCTATATCAAGAAGCTGGTGGAGGAGGGTACGGTAGACGGCTGGGACGATCCGAGACTGGTTACGATCGCCGCGCTTCGCCGCCGCGGCTACACGCCGGAGTCCCTGCAGCAGTTTGTGAGGCTTTCCGGCATCTCGAAGGCGAATTCCTCCAGCGATTATTCTCTTCTGGAGTATTGTATCCGGGAGGATCTGAAGCTGAAGCGGCCGCGTCTCATGGCGGTGCTGGATCCTGTGAAGCTCGTGATCGAGAACTACCCGGAGGGGGAGGGAGAGCTTCTGGAGATTCCGAACAATCTGGAGAATGCGGAGCTCGGCAGCCGACAGGTGCCGTTTTCCCGGGAGCTCTATATCGAGCGGGAGGACTTCATGATTGATCCGCCGAAGAAATACAAGCGCCTCTATCCCGGCAATGAGGTGCGGCTGATGGGCGCGTACTTCGTGACCTGTACGGGCTATGAGACTGATGCCGAGGGCAATGTGACGCTGGTTCGCTGTACCTATGATCCGGAGACGAAGTCGGGCTCCGGCTTCGAGGGGCGCAAGGTCAAGGGCACGATTCACTGGGTGGAGGCGAGAACGGCAGGCAGGGTGGAGGCGCGTCTCTACGAGCAGCTGATCGACGAGGAGAAGGGAAAGCTGAATGAGGACGGTAGTCTGAATTTCAATCCGAATTCCCTGAAGGTCGTACGGAACTGTTGTGTGGAGCCGGAGCTGCTGCGGGCGAGGGCATACGAGAGCTTCCAGTTCGTGCGGAACGGTTATTTCTGTGTGGATTGCAGGGATTCTGCGGAGGGGATGCCGGTCTTCAACCGCATCGTGTCGCTGAAGTCCAGCTTCAAGCTGAAGTAGGGGAAACGCTGATTAAATCGGAAAAAATCAGCGTTTCCCGGGAGCTTCCCTTCGGGGAAGAGATGATAATCAAGGAGGAAAAGCTATGAGCAGGAGAAGAGGATTGGGCGCGCTTCTGGCGCTGTCTGCATTGGTCGGCGCTGCCGCAGGCACAGTTTCGTACCTTTATAAGTACAAGAAATTTTCAGATGCGGTAGACCGGGACTTCACGGATGTGCTGGATTCCGCATCCGAGGTGAAGGACAGCGCGAAGCGCTCGTATACGACGCTCAGGAACTCTCGGACAAGCGAGGACCTGAAGGCTGTGGCGAAGGATCTCGGCTATGCGGCGAAGAATCTCGCAATTGATACGAAGAACCTCGCCGTGGATGCAGGAAGGGATGCCTACCGCGCGGTGAAGGAGAGCCTGGATAGCCGCTTCGCCGGCACGCCGGATGCCGAGGATGAGGATCTCGCAGACGAGGACATCGAGGTGGAGTTCTATCAGGACAGCGCAGAACCGAAGAGGGAAAGCGGAACTGACGAAGCTGCCCGGAAGGACGAGCCTGCATCGGGGAAGGCTGCATTAAAGGAGGAAGCTTCTTCGCCGGAGAAAATCACAGCGGAACCGGAGACGAAGACAGAGAGCGGGGACGGAGAAGCCTGATGGAGAAGATCACGAGCTTCACAATTAACCACCTGCTGCTGGAGCCGGGTGTCTATGTCTCTCGGAGGGATCCGATCGGCGCGGAGACAGTCACGACCTTTGATCTCCGTCTGACAGCGCCGAACCGGGAACCGGTGATGGACAGTGCCGCGCTCCACGCGATAGAGCATCTGGCGGCGACCTATCTCCGGAATGAGCCGGAGTGGGGAGAGCGTGTGCTTTACTTCGGCCCGATGGGCTGCAGGACAGGCTTCTATCTGCTGCTTGCGGGTGCGCTGCATTCTGCTGAGATTGTTCCGCTCCTGATCGGCTGCTTCGAGTTCATCCGGGACTTCGTGGGGGAGATCCCGGGAGCGAGTCCGAGGGACTGCGGGAATTATCTTGATATGAATCTCCCGATGGCGAAATGGTACGCGAGGCGGTATCTGGAGAAGACGCTCTGCGATATTGACAGGCAGCGTCTCATTTATCCGGAATAAACAGGATGTCGGGGCAGCAGGCTGCTTATGGACTTGGGCTTTTCCCCTGATATCACATATAGAGAGGATGGCAGGGGAGAAGCCCTGCCGTCCTCTCGCTATGCAGGGAAATAAGTGATGCGGGGGCTTTTGGGAAGCAGCGATCGGCGCTGCCCTGCCGGATTGCCCTTCGCCGACAGCATTGAGAGAAATGAAATATAGGTCAGAGGAGAGCAATGTGGAAGAAACTACGGAAGCTTCTGAAAAAGCAGCGAGGGGGACTGCTTCGCCTGTTTCTGCTGAGTGTTCTGGTTTTCGCGCTTACCTTCTGCGAGTACCGCTGGCTGGTCGGCAGTGTGGCGGAGATCGCATATTCCGATGCGGTGGAGCTGCAGAAGCAGCAGCTGGAGCGGACGGTGGAGAGCTATATCGGTATGCTGAGAGACCGGGAGAATGCATTCCGGACGCTTTATCCGGAGGAGAGCGAGGAGGCGCTCCGCGGGCGGCTCCTGCGGGAGCTGAAGCGCAGGGCGTACCGCGAGGTCTATGAGGACGATACCTATGTATGGGTGAATGAGATTTTGAACTACGAGGGCGGCGATGGCTTCGCGGTTCGCATCGTTCACCCGGCGCAGAAAAATATGGAGGGGACGCTGCTCTCCACCGAGACGAGGGATGCCTGCGGTAAGCCCTCCAACCTCATCGCGCTGGAGGGCGTAAAGAAGAGCGGTGCACTTTTTCAGGAATGCGATTTCCTGCGCCTGCGCTCCGCGGAGATCGGCAGGAAGCTCATTTACTCCAAGCTTTATGCGGACTATGGCTGGGTGATCTGCATGGGCGTCAATCTGGAAAATATCGACTTCTATGCGGAGGCGGCACGGAGCCGGATCCGCCCGGTGATTTTGCTCGGCACCGCGGGACTGGAGCTGCTGCTGGTATCCGCCTTTGTATACCTGTCCCTGCAGCGGAAAAGGCTGGAGCAGGAGCATTATCTCCGGGAGCAGAAGCTGCTTACGGATGAGCTGAATCTGGATCATCTGACCGGCGCCGGCTCCCGCAGATATGGGGAGATGCTGCTGCGGGGGCGGACGGAACACAGGAAGCCCGGGGAGAATGCGGTGATTGTAATGGTGGCGGATATCGACCGCTTCAAGACGGTAAATGATCTCTATGGGCATGAGGCAGGAGATGCAGCGCTCTGTGCGTTCGTGAAGGCGGTGAAGAGCGTGATCCGGACGACGGATACGATCAGCCGCTTTGGAGGAGACGAATTTGTCGGGATCTTCACCGGCAGCAGAACGGAGGGCATCGGGCGGATCGGTGACAAGATCCTCGCGGCAGTTCGCGATATCGAGGTCAGCGCGAAGGGGCAGCGCTTCCGCATTACCTGCTCGATTGGCTTCACGGCGCTTCGGCAGGGGGAGAAGGACTATGAAGAACTGCTGAAGCGTGCAGACACGGCGCTGTATCAGGCGAAGGAACGCGGCAGAGACAGGTATGAGATCCTGCTGTGAAGAGGTCATTCGTGTTCATTAAGTACCGGCGTTCTGCACGCTTTTACGGGCATCACGCCCATGGCACGTGCGCCATGAATCAATCAGCCTTTCCTTAGAGCTTAGAGCTTGGATAGCATTCATATGAAGTATGATGTCAATCGATCGATTGATGATGCTATTTGGCTGAATGAGGATGGTATCATTCGGCTGCGGAGGATGCCGGTCGGACTTCTGATGCTTGGCGGAGAGAGGAGCACAAAGGTGGAGCCGGATAAGGAAGCGGTGGACTTCTGACGCTTGGCGGAGGGAAAGGAAAAAGAAGCGATGGATGCGGAAAAGCTGCTGGAGATTCTCAGGGTGGCAGGGAAGCTTCGGGAGAATACCCGGCATAACTGGATCACGGCGGAACGGCAGGAGAGTGTCGCAGATCACAGCTATCGGATTTCGCTGCTGGCGATGCTGCTTTCGGGGGAGGAAGAATTTCGGGGATACGACATGAATCGTGTGATCCGGATGTGCCTGATCCATGACCTCGGTGAAGCGTTTACCGGGGACATCCCCACCTTTAACAAGACGGAGGAGGATGCGGAGAAGGAAGCGTCTGTCATGGAGCGTTGGGTGGGGGATTTTCCGGAGCCGCAGCGCACGGAATGGCGCGCGCTGCTCTCGGAGATGGGGAAGCTCTCGAGCAGGGAGGCGAAGCTCTACAAGGCGCTGGATCGTCTGGAGGCAGTGATCTCCCATAATGAGGCGGATATCCGCAGCTGGCTGCCGCTGGAGTACGAGCTTCAGAAGCGCTACGGCGAAGAGGATGTGCAGTTTTCCCCCTATCTTCGACGCTTAAAGGCCGCAATCGACGCATGGACGGATCGGAAGATCCGGGAGGAAGCGTGACCGGAGCTTTCGGCTGCTGTGATTGTCGCCCCCTTCTCAATCACTGCATCGAATTCGTTTGCTTATCTGATCGGAGCTTTCAGTTTCCATGATTGTCGATCAGCATCATATTCAGCTTTTTCCAGCGGTTTACATCCTTCGTGGTGATCATCAGCTGCTGCCGCAGCGCTCTGTCCGCCTCCTGCGGGGAGAGCGTGACGAGGCATTTGAAGGCGCAGGGCATGAAGTCGGCGCTGGAAATGCCGCAGAGCAAACCCTCGGAGTAGTCCCTTAGCTCCAGCGGGTTGAAGATATAGAGCAGGTCCTCCTCGAGGGGGTTGAGCTGATTCACGAAGGAGAAGCGGATCAGCATATCGCTGTAGGTGACGCTGCCGCTGTAGAGGCTTTCACTGCTTCTGCCGCTCCCTGTGATGCTGCTGATGGAGAAGCTTGCTTCCGTGCTGCCCGGTTTGGTTCTGGAGGGGAAGATGTCGATGATGCCGTCCTTCAGCCGCCGGTATCTGCCGTCATAAAAATAAAAGTAGAGCCGCTTCGCCTCATAGAAGGGGCTTTTCCGGCCGGAAAGGGGCAGGGGCTTTGCAACCGGCGGCTTTTCCTGCGGGGGCATGAGGTCGGTCAGCTGGCAGAGCTCGACATGGAGCGCCCTGCTGATCTCGTACAGCGTCTCGACATCCAGCACGACCTCTCCGTTTTCATACTTGCTGACGCTGGCGCGGCTCTTGTGAATGCGCGCGGCGAGCTCCTGCAGGCTCATTCCCTGTACCCTCCGGTACATTCTGATGCGGCTTCCGATATGTTGACTCAGCTCCTTCATTCATCCTCCCGGCTCTTTCATTTATTCTCTCGTATCGCTTGCGCGCGATCCTTGGCGTACTTATCATAATACTATCCTTTTTTGCCTCTTTCTGCGAAAAATCCAAAGAGAACGCTTCGAAATACAGATATATTCTAATATGATGAAACAAAAAGCACAATATATTTCAGGAAATGAAACCATCATAATTTGCAGGAAACGGAAATATCTGTTAGGATAGGCTCTCGAATCAATGATCGGAGGGGGAAGGATGAACGAAAAAAAAAGCAGCTTCAGCGGACAGCTGGGCTTCGTGATGGCGGCGGCGGGCAGCGCGGTGGGGGTAGGGAATCTCTGGCGCTTTCCCTATCTTGCGGCGAAGGATGGAGGGGGACTCTTCATTCTGATCTATCTTCTGCTGGTCGTGAGCTTCGGCTTCACGCTGCTGACCTCCGATCTCGCCATTGGCAGACGGACGAAGAAAAGTGCGATTCGCGCCTATGCCGCCATGGTGCCGGAGTGGCGCTTCCTCGGCATTCTGACCTTTCTAGTGCCGGTGCTGATCATGACCTACTATGCGGTGATCGGCGGCTGGATCAGCCGTTATATCGTGGTATACCTCGCAGGGGAGGGGAGAGCGGCGGCAGACAGCGGATTCTTCGGCAGCTTCCTCAGTTCCCCGACGGCATCACTTTTTTTCGCACTTCTGTTCATGGCGCTGACCTCGTGGATTGTGTACTTTGGCGTAGAGGGAGGGATTGAACGGGTTTCCCGCTTCTGTATGCCGCTGCTGCTCCTGATGGTGCTCGGCATCGCGCTTTTCGTGCTTTCCCTCCGCACTGCGGCGGAGGACGGCAGTGTGCGAACCGGTTTTTCGGGACTTTTGCAGTACCTGCGTCCGAATCTTGCCGGACTGACGCTGCCGCGTTTCCTGCAGATTCTGCTGGATGCGATGAGCCAGCTCTTTTTCTCCCTGAGCGTCTCCATGGGAATCATGATTACCTACGGTTCCTATGTGAAGCCGGAGGTGAATCTGGGACATTCTGTTCTCCAGATCGAGCTCTTCGATACTGTGGTAGCGCTTCTGGCAGGCGCGATGATTATTCCGGCGATCTATGTATTTTCCGGGACGGAGGGAATGGGGGCGGGTCCCTCTCTGATGTTCGTTTCCCTCCCGAAGGTTTTCTATGCCATGGGGCGGGCAGGGACGCTGATCGGACTGCTGTTCTTCCTGATGGCGGCGCTTGCGACACTGACCTCCTGCATCTCTGTGCTGGAGTCCATTACGGCAAACTGCATGGAGCTTTTTCACAGCGGCAGGAAAAGGACGACGCTTGTACTGACCGGAATCTATATGGCGGCAAGCGCCGTCATTGCGCTCGGCTACAGCGTTTTCTATGTAGAAGTGAAGCTGCCGAACGGTTCTGTCGGGCAGCTTCTGGATATCATGGACTATATCAGCAACAGTGTTATGATGCCCTTCATCTCGCTCCTGTCCTGCATTCTGATCGGCTGGGTCGTCGGGCCGCAGTGGATTATCCGGGAAATGGAGTCCAGCGGGCATCCTTTCGGGAGGAAAAGGCTCTACGCGGCGATGATCCGCTACGTCGCGCCGTTCATCATGCTCATCCTTTTCCTGAAATCTATTGTATAAGTCCCCCGTCAGGCGCCGGAATGGACGCCATGCTTGCATGAGCGGACATTCCGGCATCTGACGGGACAACAGCTATGAGCAAAAAAGCGCCGCGAACGAAGAGAGCGGCGCGATTTGAGAATAGCTGTTGGCGATGCGAGAGCTTCGAAGAAGCGGAGCAGCGCGCAGGACTTACAGGCTTGGCAGTGCCGAAGTTTTCGGCATGGGAGTATATTGCAGGAGTCTGCCCGGGTTGTGCTCTGTCTGGAAGTTATCATGCTCCGGCGGCTGCCTGATGGCGGATTTCTATGCCGGGTTCACTTCGGGCCGGAAGCCCTCCGTGAATTCTGCTTCGCAGAACCCCGCGGCTTTGCCGCGTGGCAGCTCGCTCCGGCGTTTGCCTGATGCAAACGCCTTCACTCATACCACTCGAGGAAGCTGTGCTTCACACCGTCCTTTTTGATGCCGAGTACGGTATTGAGGGAAACATTTTCTGTAGAGCGGAAGATGTTTTTTTCGACGAAGGGATTGCTTTTCCGGAGCTCCCGGATGAGCTTCTTTGTTTCGAGCCGTTTCGAGCTGGTCGTACCGTCGGTGTGGCAGGTCGTGCAGGTATCGGTGAAACGGCAGGCGCATTGGATGAAATTCAGGTGATTGTAATCCCGCCAATGCTTGATGTCCTCCTCCCGCACATAGTAGAGCGGACGGATCAGCTCCATTCCCTCAAAGTTGGTGGAATGCAGCTTCGGCATCATGGTCTGGAACTGTCCGCTGTACAGCATTCCCATCAGCGTGGTCTCGATCACATCGTCGAAATGATGCCCAAGCGCGATCTTGTTGCAGCCAAGCTCCCGCGCCTTGTGATAGAGGTGTCCGCGGCGCATTCGCGCGCAGACGTAGCAGGGAGAGTCCGGGATATCGTAGACCGCGTCGAAGATATCCGTTTCGAAGAAGGACAGAGGGATCCCCAGCAGCGTAGCGTTCTGCTCGATGATCCGGCGGTTGTCGGCATTGTAGCCCGGATCCATGCAGAGGAAGCACAGCTCGAAGGGGAACTTGTTGTGCCGTCGAAGCTCCTGAAAGAGCTTCGCCATGAGCATGGAGTCCTTGCCGCCGGAGATGCAGACTGCGACACGGTCGCCCTCGCGAAGCAGCTTGTAATCGTTGATCGCCTTCGCAAAGGGGGTGAAGATTGATTTCCGGAACTTTTTCCGGAGACTTTTCTCGATTTCCTCCCGGCGCGTCTCCGAGTCGAGATCGCGATGAAGCTGCTGGAGCAGCCATTTTCCATAGCCTCCGGCGAGGCTGTACGCTTCATAGCCCTGCTCACAGAGTGCCTCCGCAGCCTGCAGGGACAGCGTGCCGTACTTGCAGTAGAGCACGAGCTTCCTGTCCTTCGGGAGCCGATGCGTTCCATCCGCGATCGCGATAAGATCGACGCGAACCGCGTCAGGCAGCTTGCCCGACTGGAAGTCCTCCTCCTCCCGAACATCGATCAGACGATAGCTTCCCGGCTCCATTGCCTCGAGCTCCGACAGACTGATTTCCTTTGCCAGATATCCCATTTTCTCTCTCCATTCCGATTCCAAACAACCTATCTTAGCAGTTTCTCCCGAAAAAAGATACAGGAAGCTAACGAATTGCGAATAGGGGCGCCTGCTTACCTTAGCTGTTACCTCCGAACCGCCCTAAGCTCTTCAATAGAGGGACGTCGCAGGTCTTCGCCCCGCGATCCTCCGCAGGGCTCCCCCGATCAGAAATCGGGGGAATTCGGAGAAAACTGACAAAAAACTGACAAAAAAAGAGATTTCTTTTGCAATATTTCTTTATATGACGTACTATATGACCAGAGGAGTATCATTTCTGTTAAGGAGGTCAGTATGGGTTTGATGAAGGCGGCAATGGGAGCGGCAGGCGGCGTGCTGGGGGATCAGTGGAAGGAATATTTCTACTGCGAGTCTCTCCCTGCAACGGTTCTGGTGCGAAAGGGACAGAAGCGGGTCAGCGGACGTTCCAGCAACACGCACGGTGCAGACAACATTATCAGCAGCGGCTCCGTCATCGCGGTGGCGGACGGGCAGTGTATGCTGATTGTCGAGCAGGGCAAGGTCGTGGAGGTCTGCGCGGAGCCGGGTGAGTTTATATTCGATGCCTCGACGGAGCCGACAGTCTTCTCCGGAAATCTTGGCGAGAGCGTCATGGCGGTTTTCCGGAATGTCGGGAAGCGATTCACCTTCGGAGGAGAGCCGCCGAAGGATCAGAGAGTTTACTATTTCAATACCAAGGAGCTGATCGGCAACAAGTACGGGACGCCGTCTGCGATTCCGTTCCGCGTCGTTGACCCGCGCGCCGGCATTGACATTGATATCAGCATCCGCTGCTTCGGCGAATACAGCTATCGGCTGACGAATCCGCTGCTTTTCTATACCAATGTCTGCAGCAATGTCAGCGAGGATTACCGCAGGGAGCAGATCGAGGGGCAGATGAAGTCCGAGCTTCTGACCGCACTGCAGCCGGCGTTCGCGAAGCTCTCCGAGCAGGGCATCCGTTACTCGCTTCTGCCGGGGCATACGGAGGAGCTCTCGCAGGCGCTCAAGGAGGTGCTCTCCGCGAAGTGGAAGGACTATCGCGGCATCGAGATCCAGCAGATCGGCGTATCCTCCGTGAAGGCGGACGAGGAAGACGAGAAGATGCTGAAGGAGATGCAGAAGAACGCGGCATTTATGGATCCGACCCGTGCGGCGGCGCACATCGTCTCGGCGCAGGCAGATGCAATGAAGGCAGCAGCCTCCAATACCGGCGCAGGACCGGCAATGGCATTTATGGGCATGAATATGGCAGGACAGGCAGGCGCCGGTACGGCGCAGAATCTCTACCAGATGGGCGCACAGCAGGCAGCGCAGCAGACGGCTCCCGCAGCGCAGCCGCAGGCGGCGGCACAGGGAGGAGATACATGGACCTGCAGCTGCGGACACAGCGGCAATACCGGAAAGTTCTGTCCGAGCTGCGGCAGCATGAGGCCGGAGAACAAGGGCTGGTTTTGTCCGAACTGCGGTTCGAAGAATGAGGGCAGATTCTGTACGTCATGCGGCACGAAGAAGCCGGAATAGGCCGGGGAGGAGAATGCTATGGCAGAGCAAATGGCGAGCTACAAATGTCCTGCCTGCATGGGACCGCTCCGCTTCGACGGCGCCAGCGGGAAGCTGCAGTGCGATTACTGCGGGAGCAGCTATACCAATGAGGAGGTGGAGCAGCTCTATGCGGATGCGCTGAAGAAGGCGGAGACAGCCGGTCTCATGGAGGAGCAGAGGGCAGCGGAGCGGGAGCAGGAGCGGAAGGCGCTGAAGGCACAGGGGCTCGACACAGGGGCTCCGGAGGAGTGGGAGGACGCAGATGGGAATATGCGCGCCTACAACTGTCCGAGCTGCGGTGCGGAGCTGATTACGGACGCGACGACGATCGCGACGAGCTGTCCCTACTGCGGCAACCCGACAATGCTGCCGAAGAACTTCGGCGGTGTCTTGAAGCCGGACTGCCTGATTCCGTTCAAGCTGGAGAAGCAGGACGCGGAGAATGCGCTCCGGGAGTTCTACAAGGGCAAGCGCCTGCTTCCGAACAGCTTCGTCTCCGGTAACCGGATCTCCGAGGTACAGGGTGTCTATGCGCCGTTCTGGTTCTTCGACGGGACGGCGGATGCGAGAGGGGAGTTCGAGGCGACGCGGGAAAAGGTTTTCCGGCGCGGAGACATGGAGGTCACAGAGACGAGCTACTACCATGTGAAGCGGAGAGGCAGCATCGCATATCGGATGGTTCCGGCGGATGCGTCGGAGAAGATGCCGGATGCATTTATGGATGCCATCGAGCCCTTTCAGTATCAGGAGCTGAAGCCCTTCTCGACCGCATATCTCCCCGGCTTCCTCGCCAATAAATACGATGTCCCGGCGGAAACCTGCCGGGAGCGGGCGAGAGGCAGGATAGAGAATACCGCGATCAATGCGATAGAGAGGGACATCAGCGGCTACGATACGGTTCGCCGCCAGAGCCGGAATGTCTCGATACAGGAGTCCCGGGTACAGTACGGGCTGCTGCCGGTTTATATGCTCAGCACGCGCTGGGAGGGGCAGAATTACCTCTTCGCCATGAATGGACAGACCGGACGGCTGGTCGGCAATCTTCCGGTCGATAAGCAGAAATACCGGATGTACTTCGGGGGCATCATGGCGGCATTTACGCTGCTGCTCGGCACGGTAGCGATGCTCTGTCTCGATTGGGGCACAGGCTCTGCACTGATGCAGCTCGTGAAGCCCTATGGCATCGGGCTGCTGCTCGGACTTATTGCAGCGGCGATCGCCTGCGGCTCAATGAAACGGAGCATGCAGACGGCAGTCGCGAAGCACGAGGCGGCACAGTATGTCGAGCCGGGCAGCGTGCAGATCACGGAGCGGAGCGATCAGTTCCTCCGGACGACCCGGACAGAGCGGCGGATCAATAAAGCGAAAAGCTAGGGAAACGTTGATCAAACCGGAATTTCACGTGCCTTAGCAAGCGGGGCATGAATAAATCAGCGTTTCCCTAAGAAATACAGCAGAGGACAATCAGCTTAAAACCTGATTGTCCTTTTTTTGATCTATTGATTTTTTTATATTGACTATGAAATTGGCTTTTGCTAGAATTTTATAGTTAGATATAACTAACTAAAATGCTCGATATAAGAGCTGTGGTCGCTTCGAAGGAACGAAGCACCATGGGAGACTTGTATTCGCAGCGCTGCCTCTGCGAGCAGGGCAGGAGATTCTATATATGTTATCGGGAATCCTTTGCCCCGGCGGAGTCCGGCATCTATGGCAGGGGGAGAAACAGGAGGAAATAGGAGGGAATATGAGGAAACAGCTATGGAAGATGCTGGCGCTGACGCTGGCATTCACCTGTACCATGGCATCTCCGCTGGCGGCAGTTTCTGCGGCGCAGGGAAGCGGCTGGCTGCAGGAAAACGGGAGCTGGCGGTATTACAGTGCGGGGATCGCGCAGACAGGATGGCTTCATTTGGGCGATAAATGGTATTATCTGGCTCCGGAAACAGGAAATATGGAGACAGGATGGAACCGGGGCACAGACGGCAGCTGGTATTATTTTGAACCCGGAAGCGGCGCGATGCAGCATGGCTGGGTAAAGGACGGGAACGGAGTCTGGTACTTCCTGCATACGTCGGTGGAGGGAGGCAAAGCGGTGCTTCTGACCGGCTGGCAGTGGATCGACGGATACTGCTATTACTTCGAGACCGAGCCGGGAAAGGACATGGGGCACCTGTATACGGCAGGGATGACGCCGGATCATTACTATGTCAATGCGGACGGGCGCTGGACGGAAGCGGATGGCAGCGTGCATTACGAGGCGGGAAAGGGCATTTCTACGGCAGCGAAGCCGGCGACACCCCGTAGAGCGGCGGCCGCCGCTTCCGGAGGCGGGAGCAGCTCCGGCGGCAGGAGAAGGAGAGAACGGGACGATTCCGGCAAGACGGATCCGAACCGCCCCGGAAAGACGAGCCCGAGCGAGATCCCGGGCGGGAAAGAAACAGAGCACGGCGGAAAGGCAAGCGACAGCGAGATCAGTAAGGAGGACGGCGTATTCAGTTATGTGCAGCCGGAGGATGTGGTGCTTGATTACATCGACGGGAATGCGGCATCCTATCGGAAGAAGCTGCCGAGAGCGGTGCGCTTCCGTATGAAGAGCGGCAGATATGTCTCGCTGGAAGTAAAGGAATGGAGATTTTCAGAGGAGGCGGCAGAGGGCGGCACTGTCACGGCAACAGCAGACGGCTACAACATTCCGTCTCGCTATCAGGAGCTCGAGGCGGAATTCTTAGGGCAGGAGGTCAGCATTTCCGTCAGCTTTCGGAAGAAGCAGGAGGAGCCGACGCCACCGGAGGAGCTGCGCTTTACCGGATTTGAGCAGCCGGAGGACGTGAGCGCGGATTATATTTCCAATAATCCCTCCGACTACAGCTTCTTTCCGAAGAAGATCCGATTTACGCTATCTGATCAGAGGACGCTGGATCTCAAAGTTATGAGCTGGAGCTTTGAGACAAGACCGGAGGCAGGCAGGGAAGTGACGGCAAGGGCGATCCTGGATGATCTTCCATCCGAATACAACGGATTGCTGGAGTCTTTTGAGAGCCTCGGCGCGGTGACGATGCGGATTCGCTTCAACAAGGCGGAGGAAACGGATAAGGTTACGCTGAAATGGGATCATACGGAAAGCACGAGTTGGGGAAGTGAGAAGCACAGCTATCGCTTCGACGAAACAGCGGTGCTGACGCTGGAAAACTATAAGGGAGACGGAAGCGGGCTGTCCCTCCGAACCGGTTATCCGGATTACCTCAGGCTGACGAAGGATCATGGCTTCTCCTTTGATGAAGCAGAGAAGGCGGCGTCGATCCGTATGGATGATCTGATGCCGAATGAACTGAAGGAAATGCTTTCCCTCATGGTCTATGATGGAGAGACGAAGCTGGGAGACGCGTATCTGACGATTACGACGGATCGGAGCGTCGAATGGGAAGAGAACCGAGACGGCGCGTCTACGGTTGAATACAGAGATGTCTCGAGGAAAACGTCCGTTTCCAAGCGGGTGATCCTGCATGGTGTGACGGATGAGGACGCGGAGAAGGTGCGTTTCATCGCAGGCAGTACGGATGTGACAGAGAAGCTTCATTTCGAGAAGGAATCGGATGGGAGCTACCGGGTAAGCATTCCGGACTATGCGGCGCTTGATCAGGCAGGCTATATCAGCAGCAGCGCATGGGGCGGCAGTACGTTTACGATGCAAATGCGGATGCGCGGCGTAAAGCCGGTCAGCATCCGCCTGAGCTACCGCAATGCGCCGGCATTGACGCCGGATAAATCCGGCGGCTATTACGCGGCGGAGGAACCGCTGCTCACACTTCGAAATTTCTCCTGGGATGAGACGGAACCAAAGGATGTCCGGCTGTATTTTGGAGAAAAAGGCGGTTCGATGCGGCTGCTCACGGCAGGACAGGATTATACAATGGACGAAGACAAGAAGCAGCTCCGGCTGCATTCCGCTGCTGTTCTCGGGACAGCGAGTCTTTCGGAGGGGAAGAGCTATCTGCTCCGCATAGAGGCGGCAGAGGATGCGGAGACGGCAGAGCTTACGCTTTCCTACAAAAAGGATAAGGCGTTGTCGCTCAGTGCAGCTGCAGAGCTCGCACCCTATGCGCCCATTGTGATCTCGGTTTCGGGACTGGACGGAGACGACAATCCGTCTGTTATCCGGCTGTATGCAGGAGATCGGAAGCTGGAAAAGGTCAGGGCAGTACGGAATTACAGTACAGGGCTTGCCGAGCTGATAGTTCCGTATGAGGAGATAGCACAGGATATCCGGAGCCGGAGCGTGACGCTTCGCGCTGTGATGGCAGGCGCGCCGGAGGCCTCTGTGACGCTGCATTATGCGGAGATCACGGAGGAGGGAACCCCGATTCCCGCCGCAGCGGCATTGCAGGATTCCTACAAGGATGCTTATCCGCTTCAGGATGGGCTTCCGGTGATGAACGGCAGAGGGACGATTCGCATTGCGGTTTCTGATCGTTCCATTCCCGAAGCGCAGTGGAGGGCAATGGGCGTGACGCTCAGGAAAAAGTCGGAGCCTGCGGATGCGGCGTTTGCCGTCGGAATTGCCGGGACTGACAAGGACTGGAGTGCGGCAGGGACGCCGATTGCTGCCGTTAATCTGGAAGCCCTGTACAGGTATGCGGATAAGATCGGGGAATTGAAGGCGGACGAGGCAGGGAGGTACCCGGTATTCACGGTGACGCTCTATATGGCAGGGTATGCGAGAACCAGCTTCGATATCGCGCTGAAGTCGCCATCATACTGAGGAAGCATGGATTGGTTTGTGACGCACGTCTGTTCGCATATGACTTTTCTGCTTTAATCGACGGTTCCTGAATTGTTACGAACCCCATGCCGAAAGCTTCGGCACTACCAATTACATAAGTCCTTCGCGTTGCTCCGCTTGACAGGGGACTTATACAGTAAATGTGCGGTTCTGCGTGCGAATGAGCAGCGCGGAAAATAAAGGAAAAGGAAGGAAAAGAGAGTTAAGAGACTTATGTTGAAATATATTACAAAGAAAGCTGCGGCACGGACGATTGCCGCAGCGCTTCTCCTGTCCCAGATTGCGGCAGGAACGCAGCCGGTGACCTATGCGGCACCTCTTTTGACGGACAGTGCCGCTGTCCATTCGGCTGATCGCAGAGAGGGCGAGAGCACCGCTTCGGAGAGCGGAAATCCGGAGAAGACGGCAGAAGCGGAGAAGCTTCTTTCCGGGATGACAGCGCCGTATGATCTCCTGCTCAAGTTCCGCTGTGAGGACGAGGGTCTTTCGCGGAAGGAAAAGGCGGAGAAGGCACAGGCGGCAGCCATAAAGCGGATCGAAGAGGCGGAGAAGCAGGGGAGAGTTACGGAATGGGAATCCTTCTACATTACAAACGCAATCCATCTCGTAACAGAGGATCGGGAGCTCGTGCTGCAGCTTGCCGCCCTGCCGGAGCTCATACTGCTCACGGAAAACAGGAGGGTGGACAGCATCGCGCCGGTAGAGGATGACGGCACGAAGCAGGACTCCATCAAGAAACGAATACAAAGAAGCACACTGTACCAGCCGGATGAGAGGGATATCGAATGGGGCGTGCAGATGGTTCATGCCGATAAGGTATGGGAGGAGTTCGGCGTGGACGGCAGGGATGCGGTGGTCGGCATCATTGACGGCGGTGCGAACTACAATCTGAAGGCGCTCCGCCGCGCCTTCCTCGACTATGATGCAGCGAGCGATACCATCCTGAAGAAGCAGGATGATCCTGCCACGAAGGTATGGGAGGGCGGCGGCTATCGGGATTTTGTAGATCGTACGACTGTTCCGCAGCTGACCTCCTCGGACGACCATGGCACCCATGTAGCGGGGACGATCGTCGGTGAGGAGGGCAGTAATCTGAATCGGATCGGTGTCGCGCCGGGGGCAAAGTTCATTACTGCCCGCGCCATGGGACCGGAGGGCGGCGAGGTGGATAATCTGATTGCCGCAGCGCAGTGGATGCTGGAGATGCATCCGGATGTCGTCAACAATTCCTGGGGCGGAGAAGCCGATACGGATATCTGGTTCAAGGATGTGACGGACGCATGGGTAGAGGCTGGCATCATTCCGGTATTTGCCGCGGGAAATACCTCCGGCAAGATTCCGGGGAAGGGCACGATATCCAATCCGGCAAACTATGAGAATGTCATTGCAGTGGCGGCTGTGGATCGGAACAAGAAGATCGGACGTTTCTCCAACAAGGGACCATCCGCCTTCAACAGTGGGATAACAAAGCCGGAGCTTTCTGCGCCGGGCGTGCAGGTGCGCTCCGTGAATTCTGCCGGAACATATGTTTCGTGGAATGGCACCTCCATGGCGGCGCCGCATGTCGCGGGCGTCGTGGCACTGCTTCGCTCTGCTGCGAAGAAATACCATAAGGAAGAAATGGTGGATACGCTGGAGGAGGTTCGGGCGCTCCTGATGGAAACGGCGGAGCCGTTGGAGGACGGACAGTATCCGGGCAGCCCGAACGACGCCTATGGCGCGGGACTCATCAATGCGTATGATGCGGTCGCGAAGCTCATGGATCGGGGGCAGGCATCGATCATCGGCACGGTATACCAGAAAGGAACGGATGCAGAGGAACCGAAGCTTTCCCTCGATGTGAACCCGGAGGGCTATATCGGGAGGGATGTCAAGGTGACGGCAAATGCCTCCGATGATGTGTCTATCCGGAAGCTCATGCTTCGCTACTGGCTGAATGCAGAGAGCGGACAGGCGAAGGAAATCCGCATGACCCTGTTCTCGGGAGAACAGAAAAACGGCGTGTATACCGCGGTGATCCCCTCGGAGGAGCTCGGGACGGGAACGCTCCATATCGAGGCGATTGTCACCGACTATGCGAATCATGAAGTGAAGAAGGAGACGACTGTCACAGTTCAGAAGGGGGCGAGCCTCCCATGGTCGGAGAACTTCGAGAGGGCGGAGGAGGGACTGCGCGGCTTCCTGATGGATGGTAGTTGGGCGATTTCTCACAGGAGCTCCAATGCGGAGCCTCCCTTCCCGGACAGCGGAGACGGCAGTGAGAACAAAAGCTATATCGGAATCAACGGCGGTTATGCCGGCTTCGAGCGCCGTGTGGACAGCTACCTCTATCTTCCGCCGATCGACCTGAGCAATGTTTCGGTGGATCCGCAGGATCCGCATACGGTTCCGTCTCTTTCTGTGGATATGTACAATGGCTTCAGCGGCATCTCACAGGCGAAGCTGCAGGCGTCGCTAAGCGGACGAGAGGGAGACTGGGAGGATATCTATCAGGTTGTGCTGCGTCCGGATATTAAGGATCGGGCATGGGAGCATAACACCATTTCTCTCGAAAAATATGCAGGAAAGGCAAGGCCGCTGCAGCTTCGCTTCTATTTCTTCGGACATGACGGAGACGAGGGCGTCGGCTGGTACCTTGACAACCTGCGGGTAGACAAGGGCGAGAACACCGCGCCGGGACAGGTGCAGGATCTGCGGGGACGCATTGAGAAGAAGGGGCTGCTGCTCTCCTTTGTCGCCAATGAAGAGACGGATATGAAGGAATATCGGATCGAGCGGCGCGGCGCTTCGGAGGATGCGGACGCGTTCCGGACTGTCGCAGAGGTGAAACAGGATAAGGATGCATTCCAGTTCATTAACAAGGGAGAGGATCCGAAGCGTCCGGCCTCGCATTACCGGGTAAACTGGTATGATACGGAGGCGGTTTCCGGCGAGAGCTATGTGTACCGTGTCTGCGCGGCAGATCGGAGCGGGAACATCGGGCAGTATTCCAAGGAGCTGACCGTGCATTACACCGCATATAAGGAGACTGCCGCCTATGACTTCGAGGACGGCGAGCAGGGCTTCCTGTCCGGAGCGGAGAATGCAGGCAGCAGTACGCTGAACGAATGGGAATGGGGCGTGCCGGAGATTCCGGATACCAAGGATATGTCGCTTCTCCCGAGGACAGCGTGGGAGGGACTCCGGAAGGAACGGACAGGAGAGGTCAGCCATGTCTTCGGCACCAATCTTTCCGGAAAGATTCATAACGATCAGGACAGCTGGCTTCTGATGCCGGCGTTCCGCGTGCAGGAGGGGGATCATCTCTATTTTGACTCCTATTCCGGCAACGATGCTGTATCGGATACGGCGGCGTTTACCGTGGAGATCCGGGAGAAGGGAAGCGGGCAGTGGACGCAGCTTCTCTCCAAGGAAAGGGTGCAGGATCATGATCAGATCTTCACCTGGCAGCAGCTTGGTGCCTCGCTCAGGGACTATACAGGAACAGAGGTGGAGGTTAGATTCCATGCCGTTACCACGAAGGGCGGCTGGATCGATAACTATAACCTCGGCTGGTACATCGACAATGTCTATGTCGGTGCCGCCAATGCAGAATTCATGAAGCAGAGAGAAGCGTCGGGCAGAGCCGGAGGAAGACTCGCCACGCCGTCTGAAGCGGAAAGGGAGGAAAGCATCACGACATCCGCCGAGCCCGAGAGAGAGGAAAGAACTGCGTCTCCCTCCGAGCTCGAAAGAGAGGAAAAGAACGAAACGTCCTCTGAGCTCGAAAGTGCAGAGCGGGTCGCGACATCGTCTGTGATTCCGGACAGTGAAGAGCGGAAGGAGGATGCCGTATCCTCTATAGATTCTCAAAAAAGGAGAGAAAAGGATGGGACGGCAAGGCTCCGGAGCGGAGAGAGTTTCGGAAACGGCGACCTGCCGCTTCGGGCGCAGTATGCCCTGACAGAAGAGGACGCAGGCGCTTCTTCGGGAAACGCTTCGGGCGGAAAGCCGGAATTAACCAATGCAGAGGATCGCGGCGCAGAGGAGGCAGGCAAATACCGAAGCGATGCCATTCCACTTAAGGCGAAGGTTTCTGTGAAGGAGACGGGACGGTATACGCAGTCGTCTGCGGTCGACGGCTCCTTCCGGATCGACCATGCGATGAACCGGAGCGGAAGCTCCTACACACTGGAGGTTTCCGCCTACGGCTTCCGGAGCAGGATAGTGAAGAATATCGATCTTCGTTCCGGCAGGGTTCTGCTCGATGATATCGTGCTGGAGCCGGCGGAAAAAGCATCCTTCAGCGGGCGTGTGACGGGAGAAAACGGGGAAGGACTTTCGGATGTCCGGATCCGGATCGAAGCAGAGGAAACGCTTCCGCCTGTATACAGCGGGGCGGACGGCGGCTTCACAGCAGACGGGATCTACGAAGGAAGCTATACCGTGCGCTTCTATAAGGAGGGCTATGCCGCCGTACAGAAGGAAATCACGCTTCACGCCGGAGAGAACGCCATCGCGCCGGTGCAGCTTAAGCCTCTCGGCAGTCTGCTGTCGGAGACCGTGGACTATCACTACACAGAGGAAACGGATGCAAGCGGCAATTACCAGACTATCTTTTTCACCAGCGGTGTACGGGGGATGGCAGTTCGCTTTCAGTCACCGCATAAGGGCGGCATCCTGAAGTCGGCGGATATTTTCACGGTGCTGAACCAGTATTTTGGCGGGCATTATATGGAGATCGGCGTGCTGTCCTACAATGATACGGGGCGCCTCGTAGAGCTGGCAGATTTCCGAGAGTACCCGGATGCACTGCAGGAAAACGGCTGGAGTACCATCGATTTCAGCGAATACATGATACAGACGGATAAGCCGCTCTATATCGTGGCGACGTATAAGGACAGTGTGCCGGTCAGTGAAAGCATGGGCGTATATTATGATACCAAGGCGTCCGAGAAAGCGATCAGCCATTCCTATGTCTATGACGGCTCCTTTACGAAGACCGAGTCCATTTCGCCGAAGGGCGCTTATGCGGTGAAAACGACATGGCTCTATGCAGCGGACGCGGCAACGAACCCGGAGTGGAAGGATGCGGAAAACGGCGGCGCCCATGTCGATCCGCCCGTGAATCCGAGCGATGAGGGAGAATTTATATTTGATGCGGACAGCCGCACCATCACGAAATACAGCGGAAAAAGCAGGAATGTGACGATTCCTTCGGTAATTCGGGATACGCCGGTGGAGAAGATCGGGAAGGGAGCCTTTGACGGTGTCGGAAAGGAAGAAAAGCTGGAAACCGTGACGTTCCCGGAGGGACTTACAGAGATCGGCGACGGCGCCTTCAAAAACAATAATCTGAAAAATGTAGAGATTCCGGATACGGTAACGAAGATCGGCGCATCGGCATTTGCTTTCCAGTACAAGGATGGCATGGATGATAAGTCCTTCACGGTTACCCTGCCGGAGGGAATCACGGAAATCGCGGAGAGCACCTTTGAGGGAGCGGGGAGTCCGCTTCGCGCGAAGCTGCCCGGCGTGGAGAGCATCCGAAAGGGCGCGTTCCGCGGCAGCAGCGATGTAGAAATCGAAGCGCCGAGGCTTCGGGAGATCACGGACGATGCCTTCGGTACCTACGACCGGACGGATTACAATTACGCACGGATCTATACTGATCCGGAGAGTCCGCTCAACGGGAAGAGCGGACAGTATCTCATCAATCCGGCAGTTGTGACGATTACCGCACGGAATGCGAGGGATCATGAGGAGATTTTGAAGCGGGCACACTACTATGGCACGGATGTCACGACGATTACGAGGAATATTCCGGCAGAGCGCTTTTACCGGATGGGGCAGAGCATACGCTTCGAGCCACCGGTGATCCGTAAGGACGGAACACCGTATTTCAGCGCGGATCCTGCGGCGGAGCTTAAGCTGCAGAAGACCAATGCAGCGGAGTTCTACTACTATGCGTATCAGCCGCATCTCCGGCTGCCGGTGCTGGATAGCGACCGGAAGCTCGTCGGCTTCACGGCGCCGAACGCTTCGGTGACGATCCGGGCAGGCGCGGAGACGGTAACGGCAGCGGCAAATGAGGACGGCTTCTTTGAGGCGGAAGTAAAGCCGATGGCAGCAGGAACACGGGTTTCTCTGGAAATCAACGGCAAGACGGCGCTGACAGCGGAGGTAGAGAGAAATACCGGAGAGAGTGACTATCTGATTGAAAACGGTGTACTCCTTCGTTATACGGGGGCAGGAGGAAATCTGCGGCTCCCGGTTGCGGGGAACGGGGGCTCTGTCACGGAGATCGGCGACTTCGCATTCTATGAAGCGTCCCTTAGCTCGGTGATTCTGCCGGACAAGGTAAAGAGCATAGGGGCAGGCGCCTTCATGAATACGGGGCTCCAGTCTTTCGGCTGGGATCTCCGGGATATTAACCGCGCCGCACTTGTCTATATCAATGAGTATGCGTTCCGAAACGATGCGCTCGGTGAGGTCAGGCTGCCGGAGCTGACACATGTTATACGGACGGCGGCGTTTGAAAACAATGAAATTGAGACGCTGGAGCTCGGTACCTACACCAGTCATATCGGGGATCACGCGTTCCGGAATAATCATATCCGCAGGCTGGAGACGGCGAAGCGGCAGGAGGAGCTCGGAAAGGGAGCCTTCGAGAACAATGAGATTTCAGAGCTTACGGTGAATGGCTGGATGGCAGGCTACGAGGAGGGCATCACGGAGCTTCCGGACTATGTATTCGCAGGCAATCAGCTGACGGAGGTACAGCTCCCGAAGGAGATTTCTTCCGTTTCGCCGCTCGCTTTCCTCAGGAATCCGGGACGCGGCGGCAGATTCATCGTAGGCTCGGACAATGCGGCTGTGCGTCCGACTGAGAACTATGATGTACGCCGCTCCGACGGAACGCTTCTTTGCTATCAGATGGATGACGGCGGAAAGACGGATCCGAAGCCGGATGACAATGGCAAGAAAAATGAGAACGGAGGGAAAAATAACGGCTCGGGCGGACGCCGCGGCACAGGCGGTTCGGGAGGACACAGCGTCAGCCCCTCCGTCAGAGCGGCAGCAGGCGCAGGCGCTGCGGGTGCTTCTGTGCAGATTCTCGGCAGCGGCTGGACGCAGGATGCCGGAGGCTGGCGTTACCAGAGTGCATCGGGAACGGCAGCGAAGAGCTGCTGGGGCGTACAGACAGATGCCGGGCGTACAGTATGGTACTATTTCGGTGCGGATGGCTATATGCAGACCGGCTGGATCAGCACGGGAAGCAGCCGGTACTACCTGAATCCGGTTTCCGACGGCTTCAAGGGGAAAATGCTGACCGGCTGGCAGTGGATCGATGGATACTGCTATTACTTCGAGACCGAGCCGGGAAAGGACATGGGGCACCTGTATACGGCGGGGATGACGCCGGACGGCTACACAGTGGATGCTGCCGGACGGTGGACGGTGCAGGGAGTTGCCGTGAAGAGATAGGAGCTGCCGTCTTATCCTGAGAAACCTGCACAGAAGAGCGGGCTTTTGCCTGCGATTCCGCGGTACGGGATGCAGTATCGGAATACAAGTTTTCGGGGCTGTGAAAAAACGAAGACCAGAAACCATATGATCATGCAGCGCATTTGAAATGCGAGCTGTGATGTGTGGCGGGCGTTTCTTGTTTTTTCACAGCCCCGTTTTTGCGGAGACGGTATGCTTCTTCCGGTACTCTCTGGGAGAGCAGCCCATATGGCTGCGGAAGAGATCTTTGAAATAGTTGCTGCTGCTGAAGCCGCAGTCTGCCGCGATCTTCGTAATGGTGTCGTCGCTCACGATGAGCCGGTGCATGGCATGACGCAGCCGGACATTATTCAGATATTTTTTGAAGCTGTGTCCTGTCAGCTGGCAGAATTTGTGGGAGAAGTAGGAGGGGTTCAGCTTTAATACTCCGGAGAGCTGCGCCAGAGAGAGCGGCTGATCGAAGCCGGTGTCGATGAGATGCAGCGCCCTTTCGATATCCGGCTCCAGGGCGCTGGTAGGAATGAAGATATCCTGCGCCGTTATGGAATGACTGAGCGTGATGGTGAGCAGCTCGCTGACGTAGAGAGACATGAGGAGACCGGCATTCTTCTGCTCTGTATGCTGGAGCGCGGACATTCTTCTGAGGAGCGCATCGATCTGTATCCGACCGGACGCGTCCGGAATGAGCTTCGCGGTATGCTCCAGCATGGCGGAGAGCTCCGGCGCCTTTTCGAAGAGGATGGACGGCAGGGCATCTCTTCGGATATATACGGTGACGCGCTCAGAGCATTCCTTTCCCGTATAGCTGGTGTTGTGCTTCGTGCCGGGGGTGATAAGGAGGATATTGCCTGCCTCCAGATGCAGGAAGGAATCGTTTATCATATAAACGCATTTTCCGCGGCGCAGGAAATAGTATTCCAGAACAGAATGCGTGTGCTCGTAAGGCATATAAAAGGAGGCGGGGCGAAGCTGGGTTTCCACAAAAAAGTTTACCGTCTCCGGGATGCTGTCAGGCTGCATAGGACTCCTTTTGACAATTCGATGAAATCGATGAAATTTGTCTCTCGTCCGTCCGCCGGACAGGGACTTATACAGTAAATAACACAGCTTAGTCAAAAAAAGAAGTGGTTTTTGCAAAAATTACTATAATTTATTGTAGCATGCAAGGTATTTTCTACATATAATTCTGAGAAAATGTTGATGAGCCGGAGAAAATGCCGATTCGAAATTTTGGTATCGGTGTGAGGGCACTTATACAGTATGGGACAGAGAAGGAGAGCTCCATGGTATACAATATCTTGGATTATGGTGCAGTTTCGGATGGCGTCCATAACAATGCGGCGGCGATTCAGGCGGCGATCGACGCCTGTAGCAGAACCGGCGGAAGAGTTCTGATCCCGGCGGGGAGCTTCCTCTCGGGTTCTTTGGTGCTTCGCTCCAATGTGGATCTTCACCTCGAAAATGGCGCGACCCTCCTGTCCAGTATGAACCCGGCGGATATGATCGATTTTTCCGAAAGCTTTGAGGATGACAATGCGGACACCGGATGGGAGGGAGGCTGTTTCCTCTTTGCGCAGCATGAGCGGAACATCACGATCTCCGGAACGGGTACAATCGACGGACAGGGGCGTCTGAGCTTTTATGATGATGATTCCGACGGGGGATTTCATGAAGCGCCGCTCGATGTGAGAGGGCTGCGCCCCCGCATGAGCTTTCTGGAGGATGTGCATAATCTCACGGTAAAGGATGTATGTTTCTATGATTCTGCGTATTGGACGCTGCACATGGCGGGCTGCAGAGACGTTCTCATCGAAAATCTCCGTATCCTGAATGAGGAGGCGGGACCCAACAATGACGGGATCGATCCGGACTGCTGCAAAAATGTGCTGATCCGCGGCTGCATCATCCGGGGCGGCGATGATTCTGTGGTAGTGAAAACCACAGCGCCCATGACCCGGAAGTATGGAGGTTCCGAGAATATCGTGATCAGCGGCTGCATCATGAAGTCCCGTTCCTGCGCCCTGAAGATCGGGACAGAAACATGGGGGGATATTCATCATATTACGCTCTCCGATTGCATCCTCGAGGACTGTACGCGGGGGATCGGGATCTGGTCTCGGGATGGCGGACAGATCCACGACATCAGCATTCATCATGTAAGCGGCAATACGAGGCGTTATGCGGACTGCATCAGCAGGAATACAGGAGTGCATTACTGGTGGGGAAAGGGAGATCCGATCTTTCTCTCTGCGACGAAGCGAGAGAATGTAACACGGATACCCGGAAAGATTTCACGGGTATTCTTCGATCATGTGCGGGTGATGTGCGAGGGAAGTATCGTCATAGCCGGAGAGAAGGAGTCTCCCATAGAGGATGTTTCTCTGGAGCAGGTGCACTTCGTATGGAAGAGGCAGGGCCCGCATCTCCCTGACTGCATCGATGAAAGACCCTCGGTGCGGGGCTGCTATTTGCGGGAGCTTCCTTGTATATATATCAGGGAGGGGAAAAATATAGAGATTCAAGGGCAGCTGCTGGTAGAGGGGGATATGAAAAAATACATAAAAAATGAGATTATCAGGGAATAAACCGGCTGATTTGCCTGATTTCTAAAAAAATCTGTAATTTCAATGTAAAAATGCAGATAATTCAGTATCATAATTCGCAAAATTTGTATACAATTGCTATAGATCTGAGGAAACACTGATTTATTCATGGTTCACGTTTGTTGACATATAACTTTCCCGATGGAATCAGTGCTTCCTGATAAAATTCGGAGGCGGAAAAAGGTTTAGGAGGTATTTATGAAAAGAAAGACAGTGGCAGCAGCGCTGATGCTGATGGCGGCAGGCAGTCTCGCAGGCTGCGGCGGCTCACAGAGCGGGGAAAGAGCTGCGGGAAGCACCGCGGCAGCGGCGGAGAGTAAGGGAACGACGGCGGACGCGGCGGCAAGCAGCCTGACCTTTTCCTGGTGGGGGAACCAGATCCGCAATGAGCGCACGCAGGGCGTGCTGGATCTCTACAGTGAGAAGAACAGCGTAAGCTTCGATTCGCAGCCCTCAGACTGGGATTCCTACTGGTCGAAGCTGCAGACCAGCGCGGCGGGCAATTCCCTGCCGGATATCCTGCAGATGGATTATTCCTATCTGAAGCAGTTCGTGAAGGCAGGCTCTTTGGCAGACCTGAGCCCCTATGTAGAGGACGGGACGCTGGATGTCAGCAATATTTCTCAGAGCATCGTGGATTCCGGCTCCGTGGACGGCAAGCTCTATGCGGTCTGTGCGGGCGTAAATGCGCCGGCGCTTCTCTACAATCAAACGCTCACGGAGGAGGCAGGTGTAGAGATCAAGGACAATATGACGATAGAGGAATTCGAGGAGGTCTGCCGCACGATGCTGGAGAAGACGGGGACGAAGGCGGATCTTCCCTACGGCGCGTCGGATAACTTCCTGCCCTATATCCTGCGGGCGGCAGACGTGACGGAGCTCTTTAATGCGGAGGAGAAGAAGATGAATGTGGCGGATGCCGGCGCGTTCCTTCCCTATTTCAAGGTGTATCAGGACGGCGCTGAGCAAGGCTGGATCATCGGGGCGGATGTGCATGCAGGATTGACCTCTAACTCGGTAGAGGAGTCTCCGCTGGTGTATTTCTCCTCCAGGGAAACGCAGGCATGGTGCGCATTTTTCTGGACAAACCAGATGGAGGCGATGGTGAAGGCTGCGCCGGAGGGAGTAAAGCTGGGGATCACTACCTGGCCGTCGCCGGATCCCAAGAAGTCGAATTTCCTGAAGCCGGGTCAGTTCTTCTCCGTATCGAAGGATGCAGGGGAAAGTGAAGCAGAGGCAGTAAAGGTCGTCAATTTCATAACCAATGATGTGGATGCCAACAAGATCCTCTTAGGAGAAAGAGGGATCCCCGCTTCCTCTGTCGTTGCGGAGGCAATTGCGCCGGAGACCTCAGAAACGACGCAGACAGTAACGGAGTTTGTCAACAATGTCGTAGCAAAGAACAGCAGCCAGATCAGTCCGGCGATCCCGACGGGAGCGAACGAGGTCTACAATGCATGCAACACGATCCTTGATGAGGTTCTCTATCAGCAGATCGATGCGTCAGCAGCGGCAGAGAAGCTGTTTAAGGAAGGAAATGAGATTATGAGCCGACAGTAATCACAGGAATTTCATAATCAAAATCATACGCAAAACCTGGGAGAGGATATCGGAGCCGGATGGTCTGCCTGATATCCTCTTTCCGGAGATGACAGCAGACCTGTAAAGGAGCTTTTATGAAGAAAAAAGGGAGAAAAACGCTCGGTCAATGGCTGAATCAGGAGAATGTCGCGGGCTATCTCTGCACCCTTCCCTTCACCATCGGCTTTCTGCTATTTATGATTGTCCCAATGGGGATTTCCCTGTATTACAGCTTCTGTAATTATGATATCCTGAATCCTCCGGTTTTCACAGGGATCGGTAATTTTCAAAGGATGTTTACGGACGAACGGTGGATAAAGGCTCTGGGTGTGACGATGCGCTTCACTTTTATTTCGACGCCGCTTCGGCTGATCTTCGCCCTGCTGATTGCCCTGCTGCTGTTCAAGGGCAGCAAGCTCTCCGGCGTGTACAGGGCCATGTATTATCTGCCCTCTATGATCGGCGGGTCCGTGGCGGTGGCGATTCTCTGGAAGAGGATGTTCGCCGTGGACGGGACGATCAATATTCTGCTATCGCAGCTGGGAATCAAGGGACCGGCATGGCTGGGGCTTCCCTCCACCGCGATCTGGACGCTCATTATCCTCGCGGTCTGGCAATTCGGCTCCTCTATGCTGATTTTCCTCGCCTCCCTGAAGCAGATCCCCGGCTCACTGTATGAGGCGGCAGACATCGACGGTGCCAATAAATGGCAGGGCTTCTGGAAACTTACGCTGCCGCTGCTGACGCCGACGATTTTCTTTAATCTGGTGATGCAGCTTATCAACGGCTTTCTGGCATTTACGCAGTGCTATATCATTACACAGGGAAAACCGATGGATACGACGCTGTTCTACACCGTCTATATGTACCAGCAGTCCTTTCAGTTCAGCAGCACCGGCTACGGCGCAACGATGGCGTGGATAATGCTGGCGATCGTCGGTCTGATTACCTGGTTCCTGTTCGCGACCAAGCGCTTTTGGGTATATGACGGGGGATTTTAAGATGAAAAGAAAAGGGAAAGTGTCTGCGGTTATCTATCATTGTATCGTCATGCTGTTCGGGATGATAATGATCTATCCGCTGATCTGGATGCTTATGAGCTCCTTCAAGGAGACCAATACGATCTTTACGACTGCCGGAAGCCTGCTGCCCGGTCGGTTCACGCTGGCGAATTACAGAAACGGGCTGAAGGGCTTTGCCGGTGTCGCCTTTTCCGTTTTTTTCAGGAATTCGCTTTTCATCTCCATAGCTGCGACGATCGGGACGGTGCTTTCCTCGGCTGTGGTTGCCTATGGCTTTTCCCGCTGCCGCTTTGCCCTGAAGCCGCTGCTCTTTTCGGCGATGCTGGTGACCATGATGCTGCCGGCGCAGGTGCTGATGATCCCGCAGTATCTCTGGTATCAGAAGCTGGGGTGGGTGAATACCTATTTTCCGCTGATCGTGCCCTACTGGTTCGCGACACAGGGCTTTTTCGTATATCTTATGACGAACTTCATCGACGGCATCCCGAGAGAGCTGGATGAGGCAGCAAAGATCGACGGCTGCTCCTATTATACGGTATTTACCCGGATTATTTTCCCGCTGATCACGCCGGCGATCATTACCGCCACGATCTTCTCCTTTATGTGGAGGTGGGACGACTTTCTGGGCGCGCTGCTTTATGTAAATAAGACGGCAAGCTATCCGGTGTCGCTGGCGCTGAAGCTGTTCTGTGATCCCAGCAGCTCCTCGGACTACGGTGCGATGTTTGCGATGGCGACGCTGTCCATCCTGCCCGCGATGCTGATCTTCTTCACCCTGCAAAGGTATCTGGTGGAGGGCATCAGCACCTCCGGTCTCAAGGGCTAGGAGAACAGCGGCAACGGTCCGGGCGGGCAGATCTTCCCGACGGATAGGACAAAGGGAAGCCTGAGTGGCTTGGCTGAATCGTTACGAACGGTTACGAACAGTTATGAACGGTTGGAAAAATATGGCAGACTTCCGTGAGATATCGTGGCAGAATCCGTCGGGATGTGCTACTCTTTAGAAAGATACGGAACGGGGAGCGGAGAATCTATCGGCGGTTCCCAGAAAAGGAGAGAGGATGAAGAAGGGGCGTATGGAACGACAGGAGAGAGGCACGGCGCGGCGCGGCGTCCTGTTTTATCTGATCCCGGTCTTCCTGCTCACGGTGCTCTTCGTCTCGGGCGGGCTTTTTCTTCGGGATTTCATGCAGTACCGTCATGCCGGGCAGGAGTATTCGGGGCTGGAGTCCTATATTTATATGGAGGCTGAGACTGTCCCGGAGACGGAGCATGCGCCGGAGCCCTCGGAGACAGCGGAGTATTTTCCGGATATCCGTGTGGACACTGCGGCGCTTTGTGAAATCAATCCCGATTTCTCCTCGGTGCTCTATATTCCGGTGCTGGAGCTGCAATATCCGGTTGCTGCGAGCCGGGACAACGCCGATTACCTCCACACGACCTTTCGCGGTGAGTCCAATTACGCGGGCTGTATCTTTCTGGATGCCAATGCAGACGGCAGCTACGAGGAGGGAAATACCTTTCTCTTCGGGCATAATATGAAGGACGGCTCCATGTTCGGGAAGCTGAAAAATCTGCTCCGTGATCCGGAGCTGCTGAAGCGCGACCCGTACATCTATCTGTATACGAAAGACAAAATACGGAAGTACCGCATCTTTTCCTGCTATCACACGACGACAGAGAGTCCCTCCTATGAGGATTTTTTCGGAGAGGAGGGCTATGACAGCTATGTGAAGAGGGCTCTGTCCTACTCTTCCTGTCAGGAGGATCCGGAGAATGCCGTGGACTTCACGAAGCGGCCGAGGCTGCTCACGCTCTCTACCTGCGCAGGGAGGAGCGGGAGCAATCAGCGGACGCTGGTGCATGCTGCGCTTGTGGCAGAGCGCCCTGCGGATTCGGAATAAAAGAGTTTATTTTGGCTCTCGTCCGGGCTTTCCGGCGGGAGCAGATTTAGAAGTTATGTATTTAAAAAAATTATTATACAATTTAAAAAACTGTATACTTAAAGGGATTGATATTAAAAAAATCAATGATATAATTTAATTATCAAATAAAAATGCGGTGTGTCGGAGAGGCACAGCCCATCAATCAAATTTGGCAAACCCGGTGAAAACCGGCGACGCAAAGCTATAGGGACTGTAAAATGTCAGCCAGCTGCAATTTTATGTATATGACAGTTATAGGTATATGACGATGTATATGTAAGATTCTGCCTGGCTCCCTCGTTAGAAGGAGCTTGTTTATGTTTAGGAGCATTCGTAGATTTTTCACTCTGAGCTTACTGCTCAGCTTGCTTTTCACAATGGCTGCTTTCGCGGCAGACGCGAGAGCAAATGCGGCTTTTGACCGTGTCAACATTATTCGCACGCAGAACGGGCTCAGCCCGCTGAGCTGGAACGGGCAGATCGAGAGCGCAGCCTCTGTCAGAGCACAGGAGCTCGTGAGAAGCTTTTCCCACACCAGACCGGACGGAAGTGCATGGTACACTGCAGATTCCAGCGTTCTCTACGGAGAGAACCTCGCCGAGTACTACGGTACCGTAGAGGAGGTCGTAGACGCATGGATGGCATCTCCGGAGCACAAGGCAAATATCCTGAAGGCAGACTTCAAGAGCGGTGCGATTTCCGTATTCGAGCAGAACGGCAAGCTCTACTGGGCGGAGGAGTTCGGATATTGATTCGTATTTCCATATAAATTTCGGCAAAAACAGAGAGGGACAGGGCGAGATACCTGTCCCTCTCTGTTTTTGCGACGTGATTAAAAGACACTTTGTCTTTTAATAAAATTCACTTTGAAAAGCCTGTAAAAGAATAAATATCAGTTTTATTTGAAATGAATCCCTAAATATATGTATAAATATAAAATTAACAAGGAAAATATTCAAATAAATAATCCTTGACAAATCCGGGACATAAGACTAAAATAAGCGGCAACATTGAGGAGACGATTTCGTCATTTTCGTTGAGGGAGGAATCATTATGAAGAAGCTTCTGGCAATGGTACTTTCGGCAGCATGCGCAGTTTCCGCATTGGCAGGCTGCGGCGCAAATCCTGCGCCGGAGACGAAGGCGGAGAGCACGGCGGATAACGCGAAAGCAGAGGAGAGCGGAGCGGACAGCGGCTCCGCGGTACGCGGCAAGACCTTCAAGATTGCGATCGATCAGGCGTTCGCTCCGTTTTCGATTCAGCAGGACGACGGGAGCTATACAGGAATCGATGTGGATCTGATTCATGCGATCGCAGAGCAGGAGGGCTTTACCGTTGAGCTGCAGCCGATGGACTTCTCCGCGATCATTCCGGCTCTGGTCTCCGGAACGATTGACGGCGGACTCGGCTCCATGAGCATCACGGACGAGAGGAAGCAGACGGTGGACTTCTCGGATTCCTACTATGATTCGGGGCTCGCGCTGGTGACGAAGGCGGATTCGGGGATCACAAAGCTGGAGGATCTCGAGGGGAAGCTGCTTGCTGTCAAGGAGGGCACGCAGGGCGCGCTCTGGGCGGAGGACAACAAGGACAAGTACGGCTTCACGATCTCGACGCTGCAGGACTCCGCTTCTACCGCGATGGCGGTTCGGAACGGGCAGGCGGACGGGCTGCTTGAGGATTTCCCGGTGATCTCCTATCAGATCAAGATCGGGGAACAGGAGGGACTTCGGGTCGCGGTGGAGGCGGTCAATACGCCGGGCGGTGTCGGCTTCTCGGTTAATAAGGGGATGAATCAGGATCTGCTTTCCGCATTCAACGACGGACTTTCGAAGCTGAAGGCGGATGGAAGCTATGATAAGATTCTCGCAAATTATGAGGGCTGATCAGAGGAAGCTTTATGTTTGATTATTTCAGTATGTTCGTCCGGTACCTTCCGAGGCTTTTAGAGGGTCTTAGGCTGACGCTGCTGATTGCGGTATTCGGCATTCTGATCGCCATCGTGCTGGGGGTGCTGGTCTGTATTTTCTCCATTTCGAAGCAGCCGCTGCTGAACCGCATCGCGAATCTATACATTACGATTATTCGCGGGATACCGCTGATGATTCTGGCGCTTTTTCTCTACTTCGGCGTCATCAAGAACGCACTCCCGCTGCTGGTTTCGGCATCGCTGATTCTCGGGCTTAACGCCAGCGCGTATATGGCGGAGATTTTCCGCGCCGGGATACAGGCGATCGATTACGGACAGATGGAGGCGGCGCGTTCGCTGGGGCTCAGCTATGCGCAGACGATGCGGAAGATCATCCTGCCGCAGGCGGTGAAAATCATGATTCCGTCCCTGATGAATCAGTTTATCACGACGCTGAAGGACACGGCGATCCTTTCGGCTATTTCGGTGAATGAGCTGACGATGAGTGCCAAGACCATCATTGCGAGAAATTACAAGGCGTTCGAGCTGTACAGCTATGCCGCGATCCTCTACATTGTCCTGATTACGCTGCTGACGCTGCTCAGCAAATATGTGGAGCGGAGACTAAGCTATGACAGGAGGTGAGGAGATGGCGGCGGAAGAGATCATTTCGGTAAGGGGTCTGCATAAGGTCTTCGGAGAGCTGGAGGTTCTTCGGGATATCAGCTTCACCGTAAAGGAGGGTGAGGTCGTCTGCATCATCGGGCCCTCCGGCTCGGGGAAGTCCACCCTGCTCCGCTGCCTGAACAGGCTGGAGGAGACGCAGGGGGGAGAGATCCGGGTGCTGGGGCAGGAGCTCTCGGCGCTTAAGGACATCAATAAATATCGTGAGAATATCGGAATGGTATTCCAGCATTTCAACCTTTTCCCGAATTATACGGTGCTGGAAAATCTGACGCTGGCACCGGTGCTGCTGAAAAAGCTTGACAAAGGCGCGGCGCAGGAGAAGGCGGGGGAACTGCTCCGTACGGTCGGGCTGTATGAGCGGCGGGATGCCTATCCGGTGACACTGTCCGGCGGACAGAAGCAGAGGGTCGCGATTGCCCGGGCGCTCTGCATGAATCCGCGCATCCTGCTTTTCGATGAGCCTACCTCGGCGCTGGATCCGGAGATGGTCGGCGAGGTGCTGGACGTCATGAAGCGGCTGGCGCGGCAGGGCATGACCATGCTGGTGGTCACGCATGAGATGGGCTTTGCCAGAGAGGTGGCGGATCGGGTGGTTTTCATGGAGGACGGTTATATCGTAGAGGACGCTCCCCCGGAGGAGCTGTTTACGAATCCGAAGTCGGAGCGGCTCAGGAGCTTCCTCTCCAGTGTGCTCTGAGGGGGAAGCTATGACAGAACAGAAACCCTTTACGGTGTGTATCGCCCGGCAGTCGGGCGCGAAGGGACATGAGATCGGGAAGCAGCTTTCCCGGCGTCTGGGAATCCGTTTCTACGACAAGGAGCTGCTGGATCGTGCCGCGCGGAAGACCGGAATCGATACGGAGTTTATCAGCAGGCACGATGAAACGGTGGAGCGCGGCTTCCTCGCACCGCTCCTCGACCTGACGAGCAGCGCGGACAGCATGGGGGACAGGCTCTTCCGGCAGGAAATGCAGCTGATCCGGGATCTTCACAGCAGGGAGCGCTGCGTCATTATCGGCCGTCTCTCGGACTATATTCTCCGGAATGAAGATAATGTGCTGAATGTCTACATCTACGCACCGGAGGATTACCGCGTCGAGAATATCATGACGCAGAACAGCATTGAACGGCGGGAAGCACGGCGGCTGATTCGAGAAAAGGACGCGGCACGTGAGAGCTATTACCGCTTCTATTCCATGAATCACTGGACGCAGCAGAAGGGAAAAGATCTCATGCTGGACTCCGAGAGCTTCGGCGTCGAGGGCTGTGTCGAGATTTTGTCTGCGGCGGTGCGGAGCCGCTTCGGGGCTCCGGAGAAGCGTTGAACGAAGCGCCTGCCTGAAATGCTACAGGATACCGGCGGCTTCCTTCGCGAGACGGTCAGCCAGCTCATTATATTCTACGCCGGAATGCGCCTTGACCTTCTGAAAATGGAGGGCAAGGCGCTGTTTCCTTTCCTGCATGAATTCGTAATATGCCTTTGTTCCCGCCTTGTTCCGCTTCCAGCTTCCCTCCGCCCAGCATTCGATCCCCATATAGTCGTAGCAGATCGTGAGGGAGTGCAGCCCGAGCCGCTCCGCCTCTGTGACAGCGCGCATGGCGCCGTGAATTTCTCCGGCGACATTCCGCATGGAAGCGAGCTCCGGATCGCTGCCGGAGCCCTGAAAGCGGAGCATGGAGCCGCTTTGGAAGAGCAAAACCACACCGTAGCCGTAGATCCCCTTAGCAGCGTGATAGCTTCCGTCGACATAGGCGATCGCCGTATATTCCGATTCCGGAGAGAGCGGCGCAGCGGACGCACCGCTGCTTTCCTCGGAGAGAAAGCGCTCCGCCTCCTCTCGGGATGGAAACTTCTTATAGACCGCGGCGGGGAAGCCGCCGGTTTCCTGACAGCATTCTTCCCAGCTCTCATATATTCCGGGGGTTCTCCCCCTTCGTACAGCATAATAAAACTTTGACATGATACCCCTTTCCCAATATACTGTATAAGTCCACTGTCAGCGACGTGGGAGCTGCCACTGGCAGCGGAGCGGCGCGAGGGACTTATACACGTATGGTGTAGCAAAACGCGGCATAGAGGCACTGTATAAATCCCCTGCTATGCAGGCAGTATGGTCAATGGCTAATACAGTACAGTATAGCTAATATAGTATAAGAAAGGATCTGACTGATGTCAAAGGCAGTGAAGGCAGTTTTTTTTGATCTGGACGGCACGCTGGTGAATACGCTGTGCAGTCTCCGGACGGCTATGAATAAAACGATGGCGCATTTCGGTTTCGACCCGATCACAGAGGAGCAGACACGGCGCTATGTGGGCTGCGGTTCCCGGGTTTTCGTGGAGAAATCCCTGCAGGCGACCGCAGACCGCCTTTACCGGGAGGCGGAGAGCTGGGAGAAGAAGGATGAGGATCGTGCCTTCGAGCTGGATCAGCAGGCGGATGAGGTAATGGCGGAGCTGGACGCGGCATATGCATATTATGCTTCGATTTTTCCGGAGAACTGCACCTACCGTGCCGAGGCGTATCCGGGAATGCCGGACTGCCTCAGGGCACTGCGGACACAGGGCATCCGGATCGCCTGCATTACGAACAAGCCGCTGGACGCGGCACGGCTCGTACTGGACAGCGCCTTCGGCGAGTCCTTTTTTGACTATTTGTCGGCAGACGACGGGACGCATCCGCTGAAGCCGGATGCGGGTGTAGTGCGGGATGCCTGTGTGAAATTGCAGGTAGAGCCGTCTGACTGTGTCTTTGTCGGCGATACCGGAACCGATATCGAAACGGCGAGGAATGCCGGCATTGCCTCCATTGGCTGCGTCTACGGCTTCCGCGGACGGGCAGAGCTTGAGAGGTACGGCGCGACGGTCTGCGTGGACAACGCGGCCGAGATTCTCCCGGCGCTTAGGGGGATTGTGAGTTGACAAAGCATGGAAACCGCTCTATGATTAGCAGAGTCGGTTATGGACTGCTAACGGAAGAGCAATCACAGCAATATGCGCATACATTCCGGCGGCATCGGAAATACCGGCATACCATATATACAGGAGGCAGATATGACAAAGATAGATATTATTTCCGGCTTCCTCGGCGCAGGCAAGACGAGCTTCATTCAGAAGCTGCTCGCGGAGGCACTGAAGACGGAGAAGGTGGTACTGATAGAGAATGAGTTCGGGGAGATCGGCATCGACGGCGGTTTCCTGAAGGATGCCGGCATTGAGATCCGGGAAATGAATCAGGGCTGCATCTGCTGCTCGCTGGTCGGGGACTTCGAGAGCTCTCTCCGGGAAGTGGTGGAGCGCTATCAGCCGGAGCGCATCCTCATTGAGCCGTCCGGCGTCGGCAAGCTGTCCGATATCATCGGCGCGGTGAAGAGCGTTTCCGGGAAGCTGGATGTGGAGCTGCATGCGGCGGTTACCGTCGTAGACGCGAAGAAGGCGAAGCTCTATTCCCGCAACTTCGGCGAGTTCTTCAATAATCAGATCAAGTACGCCGGTACGGTCGTGCTCTCCAGAACGGATATCGCGGATGGAGAGAAGATCGACGAGGCGGCAGAGATCGTGAGGGCGATAAACCCCAAGGCTACGGTGATTACGACACCGGTACAGGAGCTCGGCGGCGCCCAGCTTTTGGAGATCCTGAGTAAGCCGGATACGATGGAGGAGGAGATGCTCCGTGAGGTTATGGAGCGAGTGCATGCACACGAGCATCATCATCATGAGGATGCGGAGCATGATGGACACGAACATCATGGAGATGCGGAGCATGCGCATGGTGAGCATTGCGGCTGCGGCTGTCATGATACGGAGCATGGTAAGCATCATCATGAGGATGCAGAGCATGCGCATCATCACCATGCAGAGCATGGCGGACATGAACACCATCATCACCACGATGCGGATGAGATTTTCATGAGCTGGAGCGTGGAGACGGCGAGGCCCTATGACAGGGCATGGCTCTCGGATGTGCTCGACCGGATGGCAAATACGGAGGAGTTCGGCACAGTAGTCCGTGCGAAGGGGATGCTCAAGACGCAGGAGGGTCCGTGGATGTACTTCGATCTCGTCCCGGAGCAGACGGAGATCCGAGAGGGCAGCCCGGATTATACCGGCAGGCTGGTGGTCATCGGTGCTTCACTTCGCGAGGATGCGCTGAACGCACTGTTTAAGGGATAAGGACGGAAAATATGGCAGCAAGCGATAATTTCGACTTGGAGGACGGGCGGCTTCCGGTGTTTCTGATCAACGGCTTTCTGGAGGCTGGCAAGACCGAGTTCATCAAGTTTACGATGGCACAGGAGTATTTCCGTTCTGAGGGAACGACGCTGCTCCTGCTCTGTGAGGAGGGGGAGGTCGAGTACCCGCAGGAATATCTGGACAAGTATCATACCGTCGCAGTTCTGATCCGGGACATCCGGGAGCTGAACCGGGAGTACCTCTCGGTGTTGGAGGCGAAGCATCGGCCGGAGCGCATCCTGATCGAGTGGAACGGAATGTGGAACCAGGACGATCTCTATGACGGCCCTATGAGCGAGAAGCTCCTCGCCGCACAGCAGGGGAGAGAGCCGGAATACGAGATTTCTCTCCCTGCATCTTGGGTGCTCTATCAGACGATCACCATAGCTGACGGCTCTACGCTTTCCCTGCATCTGAATAACGGGAATATGCGTGCGTTTCTGGGGCAGATGCTTCGAAATGCGGAGCTCTGCATTGTCAACCGCTGTGACGGGCTGTCCAAGGAGCAGCTCGTGGACTTCCGCCGCAAGATACGCGCGATGGGACAGAACGCGATGCTGATTCTCGAGAATCAGGAGGGAGAGATCACGCAGGACGCGTTGCCGGAGGATCTTCCCTACGATCTGAATGCCTGCTCTATCGAGCTGAGACCGGAGGATTACGGAATCTGGTTCCTCGATGTGATGGACAATCCGGAGCGTTATCTCGGGAAGGAGGTCAGCTTCTCGGCAATGGTGCTGAAGCGGAAAAATATGCCGAAGGACGAATTTATTCCGGGGCGTATGGCGATGACCTGCTGCGCACAGGATATGAGCTTCCTCGGCTACGTCTGCAAGGCGGAGCCGAGAATGATCGAGGCGTTCGAGACGAGAGACTGGGCGAAGCTGACTGCTTCGATCGGCATGGAGGAGCGGCCGGAATATCATGGAGAGGGACCGGTGCTGTATCTGAAGAGCATTGCGCGAACCGGCGAGATCGCAGAACCGGTCAGCTTCTGACTGCCCTCGAGCTTCTGCTCTGGGGCGCCACGCGGTTTATTGCAGGACTTGTCCCTGCAATCCCCCTCTGGCGAAGAGCTTAGAGCGGTTCGGAGGGGGATGCCTTCGGATGCTTTTGTCCGAGGGAGTGCCGCCGCGGGAATGCAGGAAGAAGCATGTTTTTCGGACGGGTAGCGCTATGGAAGCCATTACCGAAGTTTATGGCAGGGAGGATTCTTATTGAAACTCCTTGCTTTTTTGTATTCAAAAAACTATAATGATTTAAATTCACAAGAGATTAACGCTTCAACGTGAAAAAGCAAGTGCAGATGATGACGGGACAGAGGAGGAGAGAGTATGAAGTGCAGGAAGCTCACAGCACTGGCAGCGGCAGCAATGGTATGCAGCCTTGCGGCATGCGGTACATCCGCAGCGTCGAAGGCAGCAGGAACGGAAAGCAGTATTGAAGAGAGTATAACGACAGGAAACGGCGCGGAGAGCGTGGAAAGCGCGGCGGCAGATGAGAGAGTCTACCGGATCGGTGTGCTCCAGTTCGTGCAGCATGCGGCGTTGGACAGGGCGAACGAGGGCTTTGCGGCGGCACTGGACGAGGCAGGGATCCTGTATGAGCTGGATCAGCAGAATGCTTCGGGAGAACAGTCGACCTGTCAGACCATTGCGGAGAAGTTTGTCAACGACAGGGTGGATCTGATCTATGCGATCGCAACGCCGGCGGCACAGGCGGCGGCAGCGGCAACGGAGGATATCCCGATCGTGCTTTCTGCGGTGACCGATCCGGAGGGCTCCGGACTCGTAGAGAGCAATGCAGCTCCGGGCGGGAATGTGACCGGCGCTTCCGATCTTACGCCGGTCAAGGAGCAGATCGACCTGCTTCGCCGTATCCTTCCGGATGCGAAGAATGTCGGCATCCTGTTCTGCACCGCGGAGGCGAATTCGGAGATTCAGGCAGAGATGGCGAGGAAGGCACTGGACGACGCAGGTATTTCACATGCGGACTATACGGTGTCCGGCTCTAACGAGATCCAGACGGTCGTGGAGTCCATGATCGGCAAGGTGGACGCGATCTACATTCCGACAGACAATACAATCGCGGCGGGGATGGCGACAGTGGCGCAGGTCGCGAACGACAACAGTATTCCAACGATCTGCGGAGAGGAGAATATGGTGTCGGAGGGAGGTCTCGCTACCTACGGCATCGACTACTTCCGGCATGGCATGCTCGCAGGAAAACAGGCGGCAGAGATTCTGAAGAACGGCAAAAAGCCGGCGTCGCTTCCGATCGCCTATGGAGAGGCTTCCGATATGAAGCTGACAGTTAATGAGGAGACTGCGAAGCTCCTCGGCATCGACGTTTCCGGACTCAAGTAGAGCAGTTCGGGCAGGCCCTTTCGGCTGTATCGGGGTTGTGAGCGGGAAGGATTTCGAGAGGGACGGCAGGGAGAAGCTTCGCTTGCCGCCCTCTTCCTATGACAGGGGCTTTTCTGATCGATGGGGAAACGGGAAAAGCTGCATGTCAATGACATATGAGGAGAAAAATGAACGGTTTACTGGCATCCCTTCTGGGGGCGGCTTCACAGGGGCTGATCTGGGCACTGATGGTGCTCGGCGTATACATCAGCTTCAAGATTCTGGACATTCCGGATATGACGACTGACGGTTCCTTCGCACTCGGCGGCTGCGTCTGTGCGATGCTGCTGCTCGCAGGCACAGATCCGATCCTTGCTGCGCTTGCCGGTGCAGCTGCCGGGGGCATCGCGGGTGCGGTGACCGGCATCCTGCATACCTTTTTCGGGATTCCGGCGATTCTCGCGGGGATCCTGACGCAGATCTCGCTTTGGTCCATTAACCTCCGGATCATGGAGGACAAATCGAATCAGTCTGTCAATAAGATCGCGTCAATTATTACCTTCTGGGCGGACAGGTTTGCGCTGACCCAGTCGCAGGCATCGCTGATCGTCGGTGTTATTATGGTTATTCTGATTGTGGGACTGATGTACTGGTTCTTCGGGACGGAGCTTGGCTCGGCGCTCCGTGCAACCGGAAACAACGAGGCGATGATCCGGGCGCTCGGTGTGAACACGAACGCCTCGAAGCTGCTCGGACTCATCCTCGCCAATGTATTGGTCGGACTGTCCGGCGCGCTGATCTGCCAGTCTACGAAGTATGCCGACGTCGGAATGGGAACGGGTGCGATCGTGATCGGGCTCGCGGCGATCGTGATCGGAGAAGTGCTTTTCGGACGGGTGCGGAATTTCGGACTGAAGCTCCTTGCCTCGGCTGCAGGCTGCGTGATCTATTTCGCGATTCGCGCGATCGTGCTCCGCCTCGGCATGAAGCCGAACGATATGAAGCTGCTCTCGGCGCTGATTGTCGCGGCGGCGCTCTGCATTCCGGTCGCGGCAGAGAAGTGGAAAGCGAAGAGGGCGTACCGGGAAAGCGTTTCCGACAGGGCAGAGGCAGAGAAGAAGGAGGATGAGCCGCATGCTTAAAATCAAAAATGTCCGGAAGACCTTCAATATCGGCACTGTCAATGAAAAAAGGGCGCTGCAGGGTATAGACCTTACGCTGCAGGATGGAGATTTCGTGACCATTATCGGCGGAAACGGCGCGGGCAAATCTACACTTCTCAATATGATCGCCGGCGCATATCCGGTGGATTCCGGCATCATCGAGATCAATGAGAAAAACATCACCAAAATGCCGGAGCATCTGCGTGCGAAGTACATCGGGCGCGTCTTTCAGGATCCGATGAAGGGCACGGCGGCGGATATGCAGATCGAGGAGAATATGGCACTTGCCTTCCGGAGAGGGGAGCGGCGCAGGCTTCGCTGGGCGGTCACAAGGCGGGAGCGGGAATTCTATAAGGATGCGCTGGAGCGGCTCGGGCTCGGGCTGCAGGCACGGATGAGCTCGAAGGTAGGGCTCCTGTCGGGCGGACAGCGGCAGGCGCTGACGCTTCTGATGGCGACGCTTCGGCGTCCGCAGCTCCTGCTTCTTGACGAGCATACGGCGGCGCTGGATCCGAAGACTGCCTCCAAGGTGCTCAGCCTGACCCGGGAGATCGTGGAGGAGGAGCAGCTGACGGCAATGATGGTCACTCACAATATGCACGATGCGATCACGATCGGCAACCGCCTGATTATGATGGACAATGGCAGGATCATTTATGATGTGGCGGGAGAAGAGAAAAAGAGGCTCCGGGTAGAGGATCTGCTCCGGAAATTTGAGGAGGCATCCGGCGGCGCCTTTTCCAACGACCGCATGATGCTGGCGAAATAATTTATGCCTTACTCTTGCATTTGCCCGGAAACTATGGTATAGTTTCCAAGTTGCCACAATAGCACAGTCGGTAGTGCATCTGATTCGTAATCAGAAGGTCACCAGTTCGAGTCTGGTTTGTGGCTGGAACCGTCGATATGTCCGACGGTTCTTTTCTGTATAAGCTCCTGTCAGGCGCCGGAACAGACGCCGTGTTTACACGAGCGGATGTTCCGGCATCTGACAGGGCAACAGGAATGAGCACGAAGCGGTACGTGAGTAGCGCGGGAGTGTGAATTCCTGTTCGCGATGCGGGAGCTTCGAAGAAGCGGAGCAGCGCGTAAGCTTATACAGAAAGCGGTGAAAGGCAAAGCGCGGGGAGAGCAGGCGCCGGAACAGACGCTGTGTTTACACGAGCGGATGTTCCGGCATCTGACAGGGCAACAGGAATGAGCACGAAGCGGTACGTGAGTAGCGCGGGGGTGTGAATTCCTGTTCGCGATGCGGGAGCTTCGAAGAAGCGCTTATACAGAAAGCGGTGAAAGGCAAAGCGCGGGGAGAGCAGGCGCCGTGTTTAACAGAAAACAGCCAAGCGGGAATGTTTTCTATAGAGGAGAATGCGATGGAGAATCTGGACATCCGCAGGGAGCTGCTGCAGAGGCTCCGGACGGTTAACCCTTTGGATTTTTTTGATTTACTTTTCTATGTCGCGGGAGTTGTGCTGCTGATTTATGCGCTTATGCGGCTCGTGCGCGGCTTCGAGGCGAAGGACAGGAGTATACAGCGAAGCGGCTTCCGTATTCTCGCGCTTTCCCTGCTGCTTATTCTGCAGCGGCTGCTGCTCCGCCGCTTCGAGCTGCTTTGACAGAATCTTAAGATTTCTACGAAAACTTTACGATATTGGATTTCGTCTTGCGGGAAGATACATAGAGAGAGTAAACTGTAGTCAGCACAGAATGAAGAGGACAGCATATGAGAATCTACAGAAGATACCTGCTGTGCCTTATGGCAGCGGCATTGAGCCTTGCCTCGGCAGCGGCGGGATATGCCGGACAGTGGCAGCAGGGAAAGGGCAGAGACAGCAAAAAATGGTGGTACAATAATCTGGACGGGAGCTATCCGAAACGGGAGTGGGTCTGGATTGACGGCGATTCCGACGGTATTGCGGAGTGCTACTATTTCGACGCGGATGGCTGGCTTGTGACCTCTTCTTCGGTCAGCGGCAGCAGGGTGGACGGCAGCGGGGCATGGGTAGACAGTAGCGGTGCGGTGCAGACCCGGAGCGTGTCAGAGGGAAATGTGCAGACAAACGGGGTGAATGAGAACAGCACAGGCGTGATTGATCTCGGCTCGGATCTGGAGCTCGGCACAGAGTGGGAGGCAGAGGATCCGGAGACAGGTTTCTCCAAGGGGGACGCAGGAAAGGAAGCGGTGGAGATCTCGGTTGACCTGAGCAGTCTGAGGAGCTTCCGGAGTGCTGCGGAGAAGGCAGACGGCATATCTGAAGCGGAGAGCTATGGAGGACCGGGCTCCGGCGGAACGGCGGTGATTTCTATCACGACGGCTCCGGGGGTAACACTCGGCACAGCACCGGGAGCGGGAAGCAGCGTACGGCGTTCGGCAGAGGCGTTCGGAGGTGTAGTGGGCAGCAGCTCTGACAGTATGCCGCGCACGGCGGCGACAGAGCTCGTGAACTATGCCAGAAGCTTCATCGGCAGGCTGCGCTACGCGACCGCGGGGGAATCGCTGGAGACCGGCGCGGACTGCTCCGGCTTCACACAGCAGGTTTTCCGGCATTTCGGAATCTCGATCCCGAGAGATTCCCGCTCACAGTATGCAGCGGCGGAGAAGATCTCTGTGGAGGATCTGCGGGCAGGCGACTTGATTTTCTATGGCTCTTCCCCGTCCACGATCTACCATGTGGGGATCTATTCCGGAGACGGGACGCTGGTACACAGTACGCACAGCGGCGATTATGTGCGGGAGCATGACGCGTTCTATGCGAAGCCGTATGGCTACGGGAGATTCGCGAATTAGCTCCGTTTTGTTCAACAGGTATTCGGCTATCGCATGGGGGAGTATGGAGCAGAGAAGGAAAATTATATTTCGGTACGGCATTGCGGCGGGGGCAGGAATTCTATTTCTGCTCCTCGCTTTGCTTTATGCCTTTCAGACGGTTCGGACACGTGATGCGTTCAATGCAGCACGGCATACGGAGAGCGGCAGCGCGGCAGAGGAGACGGCGGGGGAGACGCAGAGGACAGAGGCGAAGGGCTTCTATCAGAAGCTTCGGAGCGGGCAGCCGGTGAAGATCTGGGTTTTCGGGGATGAAACTGCCTATGACAGGCTTTCCGGGCTGGAGAGCTGGACGGGACAGCTTGCCGATGGCCTGCGGGAGCGTTACGGCTCTCAGGTAGAGCTTCAGAATTTCTCGCTTTTCGGCGTATATGATACCCTGATGCATTATGTACTTTTGCAGCAGCAGCTCGGAAGCGGAGAGACTGCGGATGCGGTGCTCCTCTGCATGGGCTATTATGAGGATCCCTTCGTGTTCCCGCTGTACTATGAGGCACTGCTCCGGAGCCTGAAGCTCCGTCTGCCGCAGACCGCCATTCTTTCTCTGATCGAGAGTGCGGCAGTGACTGCACCCGAGGGGAGTGCCGACGAGCTGGCGACGCTGACACGGGACCTCACGGAGCGCTACCATGGGCAGACGATCAGTATGGCGGAAGCATTTGCAGTTTCCGGTGAAGACTATCCCGCGCTCGCGGGCGGCGCGTTTCCCCTTGCGCTTACGGCGGAGGGACAGCGGCTCTATGCCGACTGGATACTCGAACAGCTTGCTGTGGCGGTATCTGCCGGGACAGAGATCGATGAAGCGCTTCCGGAGCTGGAGAATGCTGCGGCTGCGGTTTTTGACCGGTATTCCTATATTCCGCGGGAGCGGTTCACGCGAATCAGTGAGACAGACTGGCAGATCTCCATAGAGGCGCTCCGGAGGATCGGTGCAGAAAGCGGCGGTGTCGTCGCGCTGGATTACAGCTTCCTGAAGGGACAGAATGATGTCAACGTTTCGATAGACGGGCAGCTCTTCGGAGGGCTCAGCAGGGTATACAGCGATTTCGAGACAGAGGGAGCGGAGGCCGGAGAGAAGTCACGGCTCCGGAGAGTAGAGATCATCCGGAACAATGCGAATGTGACCGATTACCTGTCCGTCACCTTCGGCACGAAGGAGCAGGCGGAGACCTTCTCCGGATTGATCCTTTTCGGCAATCTGGGCTTCATGGAGGGCAGCGCAGACTATACCGCACTGCCGGTTCCGGAGAAACGGGTGGAGACTGCGCCGGAGCCGGAGGGCACCGCACCCGGGGAGCCGGAGAGTGCGGAGAATACGGAAACTACGTCGGAAATCCGAGAGGAATCGGGTACGCGGGAAACTTCGGAGTCCCGCAGGGAAAACGGGGAGAGGAGACGAGAGACAGAGGGGCATAGACAGGAGACGGAGACACCCGCGGCGCCGGAGAGCACGACGGTATCGGAGAGTACGACGGCAGAGACGGTTCCGGAGGCAGAGACGGTTCCGGAAACGGCCGCAGGGCCGACAGTCGGGACGCATATCCCGGAGAGCAGAGAGACAGCCGGTCCCGCACAGGGGCTGGTTCCGGTGGCGGAGCCGCAGGAGGCAGGAGGAAACTGATGCTGTACGACAGGGATATCAGGGAGCCGCTCTTCGATTTTCTGGAGGAAAAATACGGAAAATGCCGGATGCTCGAGGAAAAGATCATGGGTAGCTCGCGTGCCGATATCGTGATGGTGACGGAGGACAGCTTCTACGGGATCGAGATCAAGAGCGACAGGGACAGTTATGCGAGGCTGTCCGGACAGGTTTGGGACTATGAGCGTTTTTTCGATCGGAACTATGTCGTCGTAGGCAGCAGCCATGCAGGGCATATCGCGGAGCATGTCCCCGCGCATTGGGGCATCATCAGCGTCGAGGAGGCAGTGAATGCCGCAGAGGGAGCAGTCCTTCCGTCCCGGAAAACGCCGGACTTCTATCTGCTGCGGGAGCCTGCTGACAATCCCAATGTAGAGCCGCAAAGGAAGCTCAGTCTGCTCTGGAGACCGGAGCTTCGGCGCATTCAGGAGCGGAACGGGATGCCGGAATACAAACGGCTCGGCAAGAAGCGGCTTCTGGAGAAGATCGCCAGTTATGTGGACTATCCGATACTGCGAAGGGAGATGAGTGCGGAGCTCTTCGAGCGGGATTATACGAAGATCGGAGGGGAGATCGAGCGCTATCGCCTCGAGACACTTTCGAGGGAGCCGGGAAAAAGAGGCGGCGTACTCCCGCGGAAATCGAAATCGGGAAAGCGGCGGAGAAGGGAGCCGGAGCTGCTGGTTTCCAGAGTTGTACGCGGACGAAGAGGGAAATGAACGGCTTTCGAACGGCTTCCTTCGCGGATCAAAGAATTTTGAAGATTTTATGAGGATTCTTGCATTGTAAAGAATCCTCTTTTTTTATATGATTATTCAGAGCGATGGAGCGATCCTGGAAATATTGCTTGCAGCCGGAGAAGGGGCTTTATAAAAGCAGCATCACGCGATGCCCTTCGCGGCGCATAAAGAGAACTTTGGAGGACAGGCTATGGCGGTATCGGAGATGAAGGAAAAGACATTACAGGGCTTCCGCGAGGTATTCGGAGACACGGAGGGCGTGTCCTGCTACTTTGCGCCGGGAAGGGTAAATCTGATCGGAGAGCATACAGACTACAACGGAGGGCATGTTTTCCCCTGTGCGCTGACGATCGGAACCTATGCGGCAGCGCGGAAACGGGCGGATCGGAAGCTCCGCTTCTATTCTGTAAACCTTGCTTCGCAGGGCGTGATCGAGTCGGATCTCGACTCCTTCGTACCGCTCCATGAGGATTCGTGGACGGCATATCCGAAGGGGGTCATCTGGACGTTCGCAGAGCGTGGGATGACGCTCCCCTGCGGGCTGGATCTCGTCATTAACGGGAATATTCCGAACGGCTCCGGTCTCTCCTCAAGCGCCTCTCTCGAGGTGCTGACCGGCTTCCTGCTTCGGGATCTCTACGGATTCACGCTTACGAATCAGGAGCTCGCGCTGATCGGACAGTACAGCGAGAATCATTACAACGGCATGAACTGCGGGATCATGGATCAATTTGCCAGTGCCATGGGAAAGAGGGATCATGCGATCTTCCTCGACACCGCGACGCTGCGGTTCGAATATGCACCGGTGGTGCTGCAGGGCATGGAGCTGATTGTGACCAATACGAACAAGAAGCACAAGCTCGTCGGATCGGCCTATAACGACAGACGGAGAGAGTCAGAGGAAGCGCTCCGAGCGCTTCAGACGGTCTGCCGGATCCGGACGCTCGGCGAGCTTTCGGATGCGGACTTCGATCATTATGCCGCAGTCATTCAAGATCCGGTGGTACGCCGCAGAGCGAAGCACGCTGTTTATGAGAACAACCGTACGCTTCGTGCGGTAGAGGCGCTCAAGGCGGGAGAGCTTGCGCGCTTCGGCGAGCTGATGAACCAGTCCCACATTTCCCTGCGGGACGATTACGAGGTTTCCTGCCGGGAGCTCGATGTGCTGGCGGAGACCGCGTGGACGGTGCCTGGCGTGCTCGGCTCCCGTATGACGGGCGGCGGCTTCGGCGGCTGTACGGTATCCATCGTACAGGAGGACGCAGTCGCACGCTTCCGTGAGATCGTGGCAGAGAAGTATCGGCAGGAGATCGGCTACGACTGCAGCTTCTATGCGGTTTCCGTCGGCGACGGACCGGCGAAGCTCTGAGACATCGGAAAGGAGAGATTATGAAAATTCTGGTTACGGGCGGCGCCGGATATATCGGGAGCCACACCTCGGTAGAGCTTTTGCAGGAGGGATATGAGGTCGTCATTCTCGACAATCTCTACAATTCCAGCGAAAAGGCAGTGCAGCGCATTGAGGAGATCAGCGGGAAGAGGCTGCGGTTCTACAAAACCGATATGCTGGATCGGAAGGGCATGGAACAGGTATTCGATGAGAATCCGGATATTTCCGCCGTGATCCATTTCGCGGGGCTCAAGGCAGTCGGAGAGTCGGTGCACAAGCCGGTAGAGTATTATGAGACCAATATCGGCGGAACGCTGAACCTTGTTTCCGTGATGCGGGAGCACGGCTGCAAAAACATCATTTTTTCCTCCTCTGCGACGGTCTATGGCGATCCGGCGGAGATCCCGATCACAGAGAGCTGTCCGAAGGGGACTTGCACGAATCCCTACGGCTGGACGAAGTGGATGCAGGAGCAGATCCTGACGGACATTCATACGGCGGATCCGGAATGGAATGTGATCCTGCTCCGCTACTTCAATCCGATCGGCGCGCATCCGTCGGGACGGATCGGCGAGGATCCGAAGGGAATCCCGAACAATCTCCTGCCCTACGTGGCGCAGGTCGCGGTCGGAAAGCTCACGGAGATCAGCGTCTTCGGCGACGACTACGATACGCCGGACGGCACCGGGATACGGGACTATATTCATGTTGTTGATCTCGCGAGGGGGCATGTCAGGGCGATCGAGCGCCTCGCGAAGAAGGACGGCGTCTTCCTCTGCAATCTCGGTACCGGAAGAGGCTGCTCCGTACTGGAGGTGATCCATGCCTTTGAGAAGGCATGCGGGAAGAAGCTGCCCTATGTGATCCGTCCGCGACGTGCGGGGGATGTCGCAGTCTGCTATTCCAGCTCGGAAAAAGCGGAGCGGGAGCTCGGCTGGAGGGCGCAGTACGATCTCGAGGATATGTGCAGGGACAGCTGGAACTGGCAGTCGAAGAATCCGAACGGCTACAATTCGTGAGATAGGATGATGGAAATGACGCAGACAGATGAAAGTATAAAGAGGCTGATCGCCTATGCGCGGAAAACTGCCTTGCTTGAGGAGAGCGATGTCCGCTGGGCGATCAATTCCGTGCTCTGCGAGCTCCGGCTCACAGAGACGGCGCTCACGGAGGAGGAAATCAGGGAGGAGCAGAAACAGATTCCGGAGGAAGCGGTCGAAAGCGGCGAATATCTGGAGGAGACACTGCGGGCGCTCACAGACTATGCGGTCAGGGAGGGACGCACGGAGGGCGACTCTGTCGTGTTCCGAGACCTCTTCGATACGAAGCTGATGGGACTGCTGACCCCACGCCCGTCGGAGCTGATCCGGCGGATCACAGAGCTGTACCGGGAGGACAGGGAGCGGGCGACCGACGCCTACTACCGCTTCAGCCAGGATACGGACTATATCCGCCGCTACCGTATAAGACGGGATCTCAAGTGGAAGACCGAGACGGAATACGGCGCGCTGGATATCACGATCAACCTGAGCAAGCCGGAGAAGGATCCGAAGGCGATCGCGGCAGCGGGCAGGGCGAAGCAGTCCGGCTATCCGAAATGCCAGCTCTGCCGGGAATGCGAGGGCTACAGCGGCAGAGCGGACTATCCGGCGAGAGAGAATCACCGGATCCTGCCGATCCGGATACAGGATGAGAACTGGGGCTTCCAGTATTCTCCCTATGTTTACTACAACGAGCACTGCATCGTCTTCAATCAGAAGCACACGCCGATGAAGATCGATGAGGCGGCCTTCCGGAAGCTCTTTGATTTCGTGAGCCTTTTCCCGCATTACTTCGTTGGCTCGAATGCCGATCTCCCGATTGTAGGCGGCTCGATACTCTCGCATGAGCATTTCCAGGGAGGGCATTACCGCTTCGCGATGGCAGAAGCGCCGGTGGAACGCTTTTTCACGGTACGGGGCTTCGAGGACATCACGGCAGGTATCGTGAAATGGCCGATGTCGGTGATCCGGCTGTCCGGAGAGGACAGCCGGCGGCTCGCCGCCCTGGCGGGGCATATCCTCGCATGCTGGAGGGCCTATACGGATGAGACCGCCTTTGTCTTCGCGGAGACAGATGGCGTCCCGCACTCCACTATTACCCCGATCGCCAGGAGGGCAGGGGATCGGTTCCAGCTCGATCTCGTGCTCCGGAACAATATCACGACAGAGGAGCACCCGCTGGGCGTTTTCCACCCGCACGCGGAGCTTCACCATATCAAGAAGGAAAATATCGGTCTGATCGAGGTGATGGGACTCGCGGTGCTTCCGGCGCGGCTTCGGGAGGAGATGGCGCTGCTCCGCGCTGCACTCCTTTCGGGGCGGGAGATCGAAGGAGACCCTGTGCTTGGGAAGCACGCGGAATGGGTGCGGGAATTTTCGCGGCGCTGTCCGGCATTTACAGAGGAGAATATCGAGGAAATCCTGCGAGCAGAGATCGGCAGAGTTTTCCTGCGAGTGCTGGAGGATGCCGGTGTCTTCAAGCGGACTGCGGAGGGACAGGCGGCATTTGACCGCTTTACCGCGAGCCTGTAGGGCAGGAAGGGTCAGCAGGAACAGAAAGGGCAGAGTGCCGGAGGAGCTGGCGCAGCATGCAGCGAAGGAAGGGCAGCGGGATATCCCGCTGCCCTTCCTTCGCTGCATTTCATCATTTCCATGCTTATGAAATAGCGGCGTTCCGCGTGTTTTTATGGCATTCCCTCCCTTGGCGCCGAAGGATTCGGCAGGGGAATCGGCGTTTCCACAGTCTGCTGCAAAACAGCATTTCTCCCGTCTGCTATAAAAGAGAGACGCCGAAGGCGTTGACCAGTCCGTCTAGCCGCTGCCCTGCCTTGCAGAGCGGGCATTCATGGTATTCCGCGAAGCTGTAATCCGGCAGATCCTTCCGCCCGAAGACGGAGAGCACCGGCATCCCGTGGATCTGGGAGAGGGAGGAGAAGATCGCGGAGATCCCTGCGAGGGTACCTCCGTAGTAGAGAATCGCCTCCATGATGCGGTTCACGGTCTTCCCGGTACAGATCGTGCCGCCCAGAATCAGGACATGCTTTCCCTCGACGGCGTGACGGAGATTGTCGCGGAAGATGACCTGCGAATTGGAGTTGTATTCCGGCGTCACCACATAGATGGTCTTGTGGGCATTGGTATTGAGGAAGCCGCTCTCTGTGAGCTCCTCCGCGAGGTAAGCGCCGATGACCTCGGTTCCCTCGACACAGACGATCGTGTCAATGACGGTTCCGTAGAGATACATACTGGAGAGCGCACTGGCGATATCGTGCGCCTCGCTTGCCCGCGTTTTCAGCGTCGTGACATCCAGAAAATAATTTGTGTGTGCATGGTTGGTTGCGAAATGTCCGCGCCGTACCTTCAGCGGCGCGCTGACTCCGGAGCTGGTGATCTTCGTATACTGCTTATCCATAGGCTGCCTCCTTCTATTTCTTGCTGTTTATAGTATAGCAAAAATAAGAAGAATTAAAAACATTTTTCTGCCGCAAAAATATAATAAAAAGAAAAAACCACTTAAATTATATGGCATATAGGAAAAAGGCTATATCGAAGCTATGATAAAAGCTATAGGCATATCCTATACTTACTATTGTAAATAACTGCACCGATATTACTGTATACATCTTGTACAAAATGATGGGAGTGTGTTATTCTGACTGTACAATAATTCACTATAAATTTCAGAATACAAAGGGGGATTTATGGATTCAACAACATTACTTGTCGGCACCCTGGGCTATGTGATGATTATAGCCATGGTCATTACGCTCTTTAAGAGCAAGACCATTCCGAGTATTGCGTTTATCGCATTTCCTACCGTTCTCGGACTGATCCTGGTAGCCTGCGGCTATTACTCGATCGAGCAGATCGGCGCGCTGGTCAAGGGCGGCTTCGGAAGCACAGGCGCTACCGCGGCGCTCTTCGTCTTCTCCGTTCTGTACTTTGGGATCATGACCGATGCCGGACTCTTCGATGTCGTGATCGGTAAGCTGATGGGGCTCATCGGCAACAGCGTGATCGGTGTCTGCGTGATGACCTCCATCATTGCCATCATCGGACATCTGGATGGCGGCGGCGCTTCGACCTTCCTGATCGTCGTTCCGTCCATGCTGCCGGTGTATAAGAAGATGCACATGAAGCCGACCTCTTTGCTTCGCATCACCGTACTTTCTATGGGTGTCATGAACCTGATGCCGTGGGCAGGCCCGACGATGAGAGCCGCATCCGTGCTCGGCATGGAGGCAGGCAAGCTCTGGGGCACACTGATCCCGATCCAGATCTTCGGTATCCTGCTCAGTCTGGGACATGCGGTGGTGACCGGTATGCAGGAGAAGGCGAGAGGCGCCGGACTGAACGGCAAGCTCGCGGAGACAGAGGGGGAGGTCGTTCTCGATGAGAGCGCGAAGGAGCAGGCGAACGAGCTTGCGCGTCCGAAGCTTTTCTGGTTCAATTTCGTGCTCACGATAGCGGTGATTGCGCTTCTCGTATGGGATCAGTTCCCGAGCTACTATCCGTTCATGCTGGGTGTTGCCATCGCGATCCTCGTGAATTACGGCTCCTCCGTCAAGATGCAGAAGAAGATCATCAATCTCCATGCGGGTCCGGCGCTGATGATGTGCTCAACGCTGATGGGAGCTGCGGTGCTGATGGGGATCCTCGTATACGGCTTCAACGTGGATGGCAAGGCAGTGATCGCGAAGCCGGGCGTTGAGATCCAGATCGCGTCTGTCGTGACCTGCATGGCGGAGATGGTGAAGCTGATTCTGCCGCAGTTCCTCGGACAGCATCTGCCGCTTGTGATCGGTGTGCTTTCCGTTCCTCTGGCACTTGCGTTTGACACCGACAGCTACTTCTACGGTATGCTTCCGGTCGTTATCGCGATCGGCGCGGGCTTCGGCGTAGAGGCATTGCCGATCGCTGTCGCAATGGTGGTCTGCCGCAACTGCGCAACCTTTATCAGCCCGATGGTGCCGGCGACGCTCCTCGGCGTGGGACTCGCAGAGGTCGACATCAAGGATCATATCAAGAATTCCTTCCTCTATGTCTGGGGCTTCTCGATCCTTTGCATGATCGTGGCGGTTATTTTCGGCATTCTGCCATTGTAAATACTTGAATTTATAGGATATAATCTACAGATGGGGAGACGCAGGCGTCTCCCCATTATGCCGTATCACAGGGAGGGCAGGGCAATGCTGACAGAGGTTTTTCCGGGAATCTATAAAACGGTACTGCACAATGCGACGGTGGAGCAGGGCGTGAGTGAGATCAACATTTTTCTGATCCCGGGAAGGACGGGAGAACGAAGCCTGATGGTCGATACCGGATTTCATCAGGAGAGCTGCCGCAGACAGCTGGAGGAGGCGCTCGCGGCGCTGTCCATCCCGGTTTCGCAGCTGGATATCTTCCTCACGCACCGGCATCACGACCACTGTGGGCTCGCCGGGGACTTCGCGAGGAGAGGCGCGCGGCTCTATATGAATCCTGAGGAGGAACGGCATCCCTATGACTGCATCACCTATCGTCCGACGGGAGAGACGGCAGAGGCGCAGCGGAGGGTGCTTCGCTATGTCGGGGTGACAAGGGAGGAGACGCCTGCGCTCTGGGCGAGCTTCGAGCGGGTGAGCGCAGAGGCAGAGAAGCAGAACGGGCTGGTGCTTGCCATCACCTCCTTCCCCTATACCGCGGTGCGGAGGGGAGATCGCTTCCGCTACAGCGATTATCATTTCCGTGCGATTCCGCTGCGGGGGCATACCTACGGACAGCTGGGACTGATGGACGAAGAGAAGCAGCTCTTCTTTTCCGCGGATCAGCTGATCAACGGCGTCACACCGATCGTAGCGACGACCTATCCGGACGAAGCATTGCTCCAGAGCTTCTTCGATTCGCTGGAATATGTCAAGCGGAGATGTACGGAGGGCTGGACGGTGCTCCCCGCGCACGGGGATACGATCTGCGGCGGGGCGGCGCTTCGGGATGCGGTGGATCGGAGCGTCTTCTCCTATCTGGAGAAGTGCAGCCGGGTGAAGGAGCTGCTCGCGGAGGAAGAGCGCGTCGAGCAGGAGAGGAGTCGCGACGGGGCAGCGAAGCAGGCGGCAGATCTCCTTCGGACGATGCACCGGAAGGAGGGAGAGCGGACGGTTCGGGAGCTCATGGAGCTCTGCTACCATGTGGAGGAGGAGCCTTCGGGCGGAGCTGATTTTTTCAAATACAAGATGACCCTGACGAAAACCTTCAGTATACTGGAATACCTGTACGGGATTGATTTCATCACGCGAAAGGAGCGGGACGGCATCCTGTATTGGAGCCTGCGGCGGGAGTTGCCTGTACGGTAGCAGGACACGGTTACAGAGCAATTGGTTCTCAAGGGAGACAACAGGGATATGTAAATAGTGTGCAAAAACAGAATTTTAGCGGTGGAAGTTTTCAAACAAGTCCTTGACGGCTTCCGAATTCTTTGCTATATTTATGAAGTTGTTTGACGAGGTGTGATAATGGTAGTCGGCCAGCCTGGAAAGTTGGTGTCCGTTCTGCGGATTGTGGGTTCAAGTCCCATCCTCGTCGCGAAGACCCGAGAAATTATCGGGTCTTTTTTATTTTACAGGGCAATCGGTGGTTGTGATATGGAAAACAGTATTATATAATAAAAGACAGTTTGGTGCCGCGTCCCCGTGAGAAAGCGCGGGCGGTATCGGATAGTCTGATAAAGTGAGGAAATGTAAGTGATTGTATTGGTTGATTTTGAGAACACCCATCAGAGCGGCTTCGATGGGTATGAGTATCTGAATGAGAGGGATACTCTGGTAGTGTACTACAGTGATGAAAATTCCGCCCTCCCGCGAGGGATGGTTGACGACCTGAAGAGACGGAGCGTCAATGTAAAAATGGTGAAGCTTCTGAAGCAGCACAGCAACGCGCTGGATATGTACATTGCTTCGACGACAGGGATGTACCTGGAGTCTGGTGAGAAGATCTGCATCGTCTCCAAGGACAAGGGCTATGCCGCGGTGCGGGATTTCTGGCACAGCCTGCGCGGCGCGGAGATCCTGCTCGGAGAAACGATCGAGGAGTGCTTCCTGCATTCTGTGCAGAATGACGACGAGCGTATCCGGAGTGCCAAGGAGCGCTACCAGAAGGTGCAGATCACGCAGGCGTTCGAGACGATGAACAGGGTGCCGACCCGCCCGACGCTGAGTCGTGGGAACCGGAGACGCCTCGACTTCGATACGAACCGGAATCTGGAGCCGATTGAGCTTCTGCCGAATCCGCTTTCGCTTTCGAAGCCGGAGGAGACAGAGCCGGTGAAGCCGGAGCCGGAGGAGAGGCAGACGGTGCGGAAGGCAGAGTCGGAAAAACCGCATAGAGAAATACCGGCAGAGAAGACGGAGAGATCCGAAGAGCCTGCGGCGGCTCCGGCATCGGCGGAGAAGACGGCATCTCCTGCTCTGAAGTCTCCCGCGAAGAGGAACGAAGCAGCGATTTCCTATGTATATGATCCTGTGACGCGGACGATGAAGCAGGTCGGCGGAGAGCCTGTGGAGGAAGCAGAAGAAACGGCAGCCCCGGAGCAGGGGGGCAGCTCCGAGCCGCTCAGTGCGGAGGAGGAGAAGCCTGCGCACAAGAAGAGACGCCGCAGAAGAAGAAAACCTGCCGGAGAGCGGGCGGCTGCAGAGTTCGGTGCGGATGCCGAGGAGGGAGAGCTTTCGGCAGAGCCGGAGTCGGATGCAGCGTCCGCTGCTGCAGAGTCACAGCCTGAAGCTATGTCTGCCGTATCGATCTCGACAGAAGTGAGGACAGAAGCAGAGACGGCTTCTCGGGAGACCGCAGGAGAGTCGCTTCCCGCAGCAGAGGGAAATGCAGCCATAGAGGACAGTGTATCCACAGCGGAAAGCGCAGCATCTTCGGAAGATGCAGTAGAGACAGAGAAAAAGCCGAAGCGCCGACGCAGAAAGACTGCCGCGAAGAAGGCAGAGGAGAAGCTCGCCCCGTCTGAGACGGAGACAGAGCGCGCGGCGGAGAAGACAGAAGAGGCTCCGGAGAGCGGCGAAGGGGAAGCGGAGGCTCCCGAAGAAGTGAAGCCGAAGCGGCGCGGACGGAAGCCTGCCGCAAAGAAGGCGGAGGAAAAGAAGGAAGAGAAGAAGCCTGACGAAAATAAGTCCGACGAGAAGAAAACAGCAGAGAAAAAAGCTGCTGTGAAGAAGGAGGGCGACGAAGCAGAGACGAAGCCGAAGCGACGCGGACGGAAGCCCGCCGCGAAGAAGGCGGAGGAGAAGGCAGAGTGAAGAGGCAGAACAGAATAGAGTGAAACGGAAAAGACGCGGCACACGCCACGTCTTTTCCTCTCCTATGGAAAACTATGGAAAACCCTGAAAGGAATAAAATGCCGGAGCGCTTCTCCTCAGGAGAGTGCGGCAAGCGCCTGTCGGAGATCCGCGATCAGATCCTCCTTGTCCTCGAGACCGCAGGAGTAGCGGATCAGTCCTGCCGGGATCCCTGCTTCCTGCAGCTGCTTCTCTGTCAGCTGCCGGTGCGTGGTGCCCGCCGGATTCAGGCAGCAGGTTCTGGCGTCAGCGACATGCGTCTCGATCGCCGCGAGCTGCAGGCTGTCCATGAACTTCGCCGCAGCCGCGCGGCCGCCTCTTAAGCAGAAGGATACGACACCGCAGCCTCCCCTCGGCATATACTTTTCAGCGAGACTGTGATAGGGATCGGAGGGCAGTCCCGGATAGCTCACGGATTCTACCTCCGGCTGTACGGAAAGGAATTCGGCGACAGCCTGCCCGTTTTCCGCATGACGCGGCATCCGGACATGCAGAGATTCCAGACCGAGATTCAGCAGGAAGGCATTCTGGGGAGACTGCATCGAGCCGAAATCACGCATGAGCTGTGCGGTGCATTTCGTGATGAAAGCACCCTCTCTGCCGAATTTCTCTGCATAGGTGATTCCATGGTAGGACTCGTCCGGTGTGCAGAGCCCCGGAAACTTCTCCGCATGCGCAGTCCAATTGAAGCTGCCGCCGTCCACGATGACACCGCCGAGGCTCGCACCGTGTCCGTCCATATATTTGGTTGTCGAGTGGGTGACGATGTCTGCGCCCCATTCGATCGGACGGCAGTGGATCGGGGTCGGGAAGGTATTGTCCACGACGAGCGGAACGGCATGCGCATGGGCGGCACGCGCGAATTTCTCGATATCCAGCACAGTGAGCGCGGGATTCGCGATCGTTTCTCCGAATACCGCTCTGGTATTTTCACGGAAGGCGGCGGCGAGCTCCTCTTCGCTGCAGTCCGGACTGACGAAGCTCACGGAGATCCCCATTTTCTTCATCGTGACGGAGAGGAGATTGAAGGTTCCGCCGTAGATGGAGGAGGATGCAACGATATGAGAGCCGCACTCGCAGATATTGAAGAGTGCGAAGAAATTCGCCGCCTGTCCCGAGGAGGTCAGCATTGCCGCCTTGCCGCCCTCGAGGGCCGCAATCTTCGCTGCTACATAGTCGTTGGTCGGGTTCTGCAGTCTCGTATAGAAGTAGCCGGAGGCTTCAAGGTCGAAGAGCTTTCCCATTTCCTCACTGCTCTCATATTTGAAGGTTGTGGACTGGATAATCGGGATCTGCCGGGGCTCTCCGTTTCCGGGACGGTAGCCTGCCTGTACCGCCTTTGTGCCAATGCCGTATTTATTCATTTTGCGCTCCTTCATAATCATAAATTATAGCTTCGAGGATAAGTATAACTCAAAGTAAAAAAAATAGAAAGAGAAATCCTTTATACTATGACAGTGCTTTCCACCAGAGCTCGGCGCGGGTATTTATTTCACGCAGAGGTAGATGAAGTATGCGGCGTAGGAGAGCAGCATCAGAATGCCGCCGCTGCGCGTAAGCTTGTGATCCTTCAGGACGCAGAGCCAGAGCAGAACCGCCGCTGCGATCGCGACGACGGAGTCTGCCACGAATGCGGGCTGGAAGAGAACCGGGATGATCATTGCGGAGGTGCCGGCAACGAAGAGGATATTGAAAATGTTGCTGCCGACGATATTGCCGATCGCGATGTCGGCATTGCCCTTCCGTGCAGCAATGACGGAGGTCACGAGCTCCGGAAGCGAGGTGCCGAGCGCGACGACAGTCAGTCCGATGAACCGTTCGCTGACGCCGAGAAAGCGTGCGATCTCCGTGGCGCCTTTGACGGCGAGATTACTGCCGGCGATAATGACGGCACCGCCGCCGGTCAGCATCAGAAGCTGCAGCCAGAGCGGAAGCCGTGCGACCGGCTCTTCTTTCTCTTCGCATTTTTTCGCTATGCGAAAGAGATAGGCGAGGTAGCCGAGGAAGATCAGCCAGTACAGAAGTCCTTCCCAGCGGCGGATTTTATGATCCAGACCGGAGAGCAGGAAGACGATCGTAACGGCGATCATCAGCGGGATCTCGATCCGGACGGTGGATCTCTGCACCGGAATCGGAAGGATCAGGGAGGTGATGCCGAGGATCAGCAGGATGTTCAGGATATTGCTGCCGACGACATTTCCCACTGTGATGCCGGCGGCGCCGGAGAGGGCAGAGGTGATGCTGACAGCCGCCTCCGGAAGGGAGGTGCCCATGGCGACGATCGTAAGCCCGATGACAAGCTGCGGGATGCCGAATCTGCCCGCGATGCCGGCGGCGCCCTCTACGAACCAGTCCGCACCCTTGACGAGCAAGACGAAGCCTGCGAGCAGAATGAAAAGTGAAAGTACGATCTCCATATGATACCTCCTGAAGCTGTGTGTGGGAGGGAAGCCTGCCGCTTCGGTCTTGAACCGGAAACAGAAAAAACGAGACTTCCGTTGTAGATTCTACAACAAAAGTCTCGCTGCTTGGTCATAAATCCGGATTGCTGTAGCAATCGTATTGACGGAATTACAAACGCCTGCGCGTCAGCTACTCCCTTTTATCAGAGTGAGAAAAGGATAGCAGATCGCCGCTGCGCTGTCAAGCATTCCTTTCTGTCATCTTTTCAGCGATTTTCCCTGACCTTTCCTCCGACCTCTCCCTCTGATTTTTTTGAGGGAATTTCCGGAGGGATGCACTGCCATGCAGGGACGGCGCACGTAAGGAAGCATGGAGGCATCGAAAAAGTTATGTGTCAACGGGCGTATTACCTTATAGCAGACTGAAAAAATCCCGAAGATAACGGAGTGCCTGCGTCTCCTCGGTGAAAAGGCTGTCTCTCCATTCGGCGAAGAGTGCTTTGTCCTTATATTCCCGGAGAAAAACCGGAGTGAAGACGGGACTCAGCTCCGGGAGAAAAAGCCCGCACCGTCTTTGATAAGCGGTTTTTGCGCTTGCCCTTTCCCGGGAACGGCTGTCCACAAACTCGGCGAGGGAGCAATGGACAGCGGTATCCTCCGCAGGCAGATAGTAGTAGTTCTTATAGTCTGCGTGAAAGTATTTCAGCTCGCCCTCATAGAGCCGGACAGAGAGATTGATCTCCCTGCCTGTGATATTCAGGAGTACGGTATTCGGCAGGAAGCCGCTCTTCTTCAGCTCGGCAGTATCCAGATCGACGGGGCGGGGCAGGGAAATCTCACTCTCATAGAGGAGATCCAGGCAGACGCCGTCTCCGGTCGGAAGCGGAATCAGATCCTTGTGCCGGAGAAGCGCGGGAGCGGAGCGGATGAAGCTGTAGCTCAGGATCGGGAGGATGCGGGGGAGATTCTCGAGATCCTCGGCGTTATGCAGGAGCAGGGTACGGAGCTTCTCCGGATCCCGATCCCGGAGATATGCCTGATAGAGGAGGATCAGCTCCCCGCCGTCGAAACGATCCTCCCGCTCGATCCCGAGGAAGCGTTCACAGCTTTTCAATCGGTAGCTGGGGAGGCGGAGCAGGGATTTTCCGGGACGAAGCAAGCGGAAAATATCGAAGCTCTCGACAGAATCGAAGGGCTGAGGGAGACCGTATTGCGTACACATTGCCTTCAGGAAGGGAATGTCGAAGCCCTCTCCGTTAAAGCTGACGAGCTGCTTCCTTGTGCGCAGCAGTTCGAAGAAAGCATGCAGCATCGGGAGCTCATCTGCGGCGGATTCGGCGAAATACTGAAGCAAATGCCAGTCCTCCTGCTCCGGCTCATAGAATACGACACCGATCAGGTAGAGATTCGCCCTGTAGGCGCTGAGTCCGGTCGTCTCTATATCGAAGAAGAGTGCATTCTCTGCTTCGATCCCCAGTGCGGAGAGGGAGAAATTCAGCTCCGGATCAAATGTTCTTTCAAAAATTTTCATAAATATAGAAATCCTTATATAAAAAACCTTACAGAGTAAATCTCCATGCCGAAAGCTTCGGCGCCGCCAATCGTATAGGTCCTGCACGCTGCTGCGCTGCCTTGTCCTTTGATTATAGTAGAGACTGCGGGAAATGAAAAGGGCAGGAAAGCGGAAGAATTGCCAAGCCCCTGGAACTATAATATAATGGTAACAGCGCACGACCCAAACAGATTTGGAGCATAGCTGACCGCATTTCGAAGAGTTGTGTTATAGCCTGCTCCGGGCACAGCTCGGGGAAGTCTATGACGAGCGGCGAATGGACACAGAAATCAGAGGGTGCAGACCGTGGATTTCTGAGATAGAACGCGCGCAGCGAATCGGAAAAGAAGTCAAAACCCTTTGTACAGCTCATCGGGAGCAGGAAAGGCGGGGAAGAATGGAAATCAGGGAGAGCAGATTCGGGGAATATCTGGAACGGCTTTCGTCAAAGTCTGCGATACCGGGCGGCGGCGGCGCTTCGGCGCTTGCGGGTGCTTACGGCGTGAGCCTCGGACTGATGGTCGGGAACCTGACCCGCGGGAAAAAGAAGTATGAGAGCTTCGCGGCGGAATTAGAGCACTGCATGGAGAAGCTTGAGAAGCTGCGCGAGACATTCCTCGTGCTTTCCGGGGCGGATGAAGCGGCATTTCTCCCGTTGTCCAGAGCCTATGCCCTGCCGAAAACGACAGAGGCGGAGCGGCTGGCACGCAGTTCGGAGCTCGAACGCTGTCTCATCGCGGCCTGTGAGCCGCCGATCCGTATGATGGAGCGCGTCTGCGAGGCTCTTCTCTATATGGAGGAGCTGGCGGAGCACGGGAGCCGGCTTGCCATATCGGATATCGGCGTCGGCGTGCAGTTTCTGCATACGGCGCTCAGCGGCGCGATCATGAACGTTCATGTCAATGCGGCGATGCTCAGGGACAGGGAGAAAGCGGCGGAGTATGAGAAGTATGCCGGACGGCTGCTGGAGGACGGCAGTCATAGGGTCTGTGGAATCTATGAAAGGGTAGAGCAGGCGCTGAAAAAGGGACAGAACAGCGGAGCGTAAGGAGGGGATATGAAGGAGCTGAGAGGAAAGCAGGTCGCGGAGCGTCTGAAAAACGAGTGCCTAGATTTTGTGGGCAAAAGAAACGGGGAAATGCCGGCGCTGGCGATTCTCCGCGTGGGAGAGCGAGAGGCGGATCTCTCCTACCAGAGGAGTGTAAAGAAGCGCTTCATGGATTTCGGGCTGGAGGTAAAGGACTATGTGCTCCCCGAAACTGTTTCCGATGCGGAATTCCGACAGACCTTTGACTTCCTGAATGAGGATCCGGAGATTCAGGGAATCCTCGTGATGCGTCCGCTTCCGGCACAGATCGATGAGAGCTATGTCATTCGCAGGCTGAAGCCGGAGAAGGATCTGGATGGTCTCACGAATGAGAATCTTGCCGGACTTTTCCGCGGGGAGGAGCATGCTTTCGCGCCCTGCACCGCGCAGGCGGTCGTGGAGCTATTGAAGGAATATGAGATCCCGCTTTCCGGGAAGCATGTCGTGATACTCGGCCGCTCTCTGGTAGTCGGAAAGCCGCTTTCCCAGCTACTGCTCGGAGAAAACGCGACAGTGACGATCTGTCATTCAAAGTCGGAAAACCTGAAAACGATTACACGACAGGCGGATATCCTCGTGGTCGCGATCGGGAAAGCGAGGGAGGTAGGCTCCGGCTATATCCGGGAGGGCGCAGTCGTGGTAGATGTCGGCATTCACAGCGACGCGAAGGGCAGACTCTGCGGAGACTGTGATTATGATACGATGGCAACAAAGGCAGAGGCGATCACGCCGGTTCCGGGAGGATTGGGGATCGTGACGACCGCCGTGCTCGGGAAGCACCTCGTGCTCGCCGCGGAGAGACAGCGGAGAACCGGGGCGAAGGAGAACTGACCGAAGTCTGGAAGAAACCTGTGGGATATGGAGCTTTCGGGAAGCAGAAAGGAGGAGTAATGCTGTTTTTACAGTATCCGCCATGCTCGACCTGCAAGAGGGCGAAGGCATGGCTGGATGAGAGGGGCATGTCGTATACGGCGCGGGATATCAAGGCGGAGAACCCGAGCTATGAGGAGCTTCGGAAATGGTATCAGAGGAGCGGGCTGCCGCTGAAGCGCTTTTTTAATACCAGCGGGCTTATCTACAAGGCGCTCGGACTGAAAGAGAAGCTTCCGGAGATGTCGGAGGAGGAGCAGCTCCGGCTGCTTGCCACAGACGGGATGCTCGTGAAGCGCCCTCTCCTGATTACGGAGAGGGGGATCGTTCCGGGCTTCCGTGAGGCAGAATGGGAGAAGCTGCTGTAAGGGGAGAAACGCAGCGAAAAAGCGGATATCTATGCCGGGATTTCCGGCAAACAATGTATAAGAGTACAGGAAGCATATTGAGTAAGGGAAGGAGTCGGCAATGAAACGAAGCATGGCAGTGATAGGTCTGCTGGTACTGGCGCTGGCATTGAACGGCTGCGGCAGGACAAAGGGCGGAGAGTCCGCGGGGAGCGGAGGCATACAGGAGCGAAGCGGTAAGGAAGAAAAGGAAGAAAAGGGAGAAAACGAGGGAAGGAACGGTACAAAAAAGGAGGGAAAAACAGAAGACAGCGGGAAGAATGCGGGAAAAGGGAAAAAGCCGGAGCAGATAGAGAAAGCTGCTTCGGAGCTGCTATCCGGCGTCGTGGTAAAGGCGTACAGCCGCGGGCACAGCGGAGACAGCTACAGTGTTAGCGTCGTCCGTATCGCCGCCGGACTCTCCGCAGAAGCACAGGAGACATATCCTGAGCTTGCTGCGGCGCTTGAGAGCTGCCAGAGAGAGGAGCAGCAGGCGTTAGACAGAGAAGAAAAGGCGCTTTGGGACGAAGCCCGGCAGAACAGCGGAGAGCACTGTTATCTCTATACAGACCGAAGCGCGAGGATCCTGCGGGGAGACAGCCGTGTACTCAGTGTATTGGAGGAGACGGAAAAGAAGCGCGGCTGGGACTGGGGGACGGATTCTATAACGACGCAGATCCGGAACCTTGATGTAAGGAGCGGCAGAGAGCTGACGCTCTCCGACGTGGTAACAAAGAAGGAAATTTTGTTTTCTCTTCTGGCGAAGAAGCTGGAGGAGACCGGAGCGATCCGAAGCGGCGCGGCACTCTTGGATTTTTTGAAAAAAAATGAGGATACGCTTTGCTGGGGGCTGGATAGCGAGGGGCTGCACTTAAGCCTTCGTCCGGAGGAGCTGGAGGCGCTTTCCTCTGTACAGACAGTCAGCATTTACTTCGAGGAGGCACCGACGCTCTTCCGGAGCTACTATACGGAGACGCCGGAGAGTTATGTGCTGCCCTGTACCGATACGCATCCGGTCGCGATCGATGCAGACGGAGACGGAGAGCGGGAGCTTCTGCGGCTGACGGAGCTCTCGGATGGAAATGAATGGGGAGGCTTTGACCGGCTCCGTCTCGAGCTCGGAGCTCGGAGTCTGGAGCTTCTGTTTCCCGCATATGATAAGGAGTGCTATGTCCTATACTATAACGGACGTTACTATGCTTATCTGACATTGCAGGGCGAGAATGACTTTAAGGAAACCTATGTGGTGGATCTGAAGACGCTGGAATACAACAGCGAGAAAGCAATTTATGGCTGGATTGGCAGAGAGAAGGACGAGTATCAGATTACGGATACGGGTTATCAGGGCAGCGTGACCAGCGATCTGTTCTATAATCCGGAGCAGTTCTATATGGGACATACGCTGCAGCTCCTCGGAACGCATATCGCATATCAGAGGGTAAGGGTTGGGAGGAACGGCTGCCCGGAGGCGACAGAGGATTGGATGGACTTCTATGGAAATACTGTGGTTAAGCTGGTCGGGTCTCTTGACTGTGAGACAGTGGATTATTTCGGCAGCGCAGTGAAGGGCGGGAGACCCGCTGTCGGAAGCTACCTGCGTTTCATGCGGACGGACGGCAGGAGCTGGGTAGACATGCAGCAGATAGAGGAAGCGAATGTGAAGGCATTCGGCGAGGAGGATTGGAAGTTTTACAGCACCATAGACGGATATATCCCGGAGAAGGACGGCACCAAGCCGATTTATCGTATTTATCTGGATCATGACGATGAAAGCTGCATAAACGGAATAGAAGAAAGTGAGATCTTCGAGGGAATCATGTATGCCGGATAAGCGGGACGATCGAAAAACGGCAAAAAAGGCTCGGAAAATCCCCAAATCAGCTTGACGCTCCCGGATAGTATGCTATAATACTATACAGTTTGTACCCGAAGGGAGGTTTGGGGTTAGATGTCTAATGTTATCGTAAAAGAGAACGAGTCTCTCGACAGCGCGCTTCGCAGATTCAAGAGAAACTGCGCGAAGGCAGGTATCCAGCAGGAGATCCGTAAGAGAGAGCATTACGAGAAGCCGTCTGTAAGACGTAAGAAGAAGTCTGAGGCTGCCAGAAAGCGGAAGTTCAACTGATTCATAGAGTTTCGAGAGTCCTGATTCCATCGCGAGTCAGGGCTCTCTTCTGCGTTATGGCAGATTGGCGAGCTGAGAGGCATATGATTTATCATAGCCCTCGGGGGGCCCGCCGGACGCCATTTGCTTGCCAGTTCCGGCAATAAATTGTAAAATATGCTTGCGAACGGCATGACCGGGCATGTACCTGCCCCGAGATTTGCCCGAGGGCAGATAGAGTAGGAGGATTATGGCAACAGCAGAACATATTTTGGATGTCCCCGTAGAGCATGAACGGAACGTCCTCGGACAGCTGGACAGCTTCGTGAAGAAAATTGAGAGAAGCTTCCATGTTACCATCATTGACAGGGATGGTATGCTGAAGGTCATCGGGGAAGCGTCCGGCTGCGGACGGGCGGTGCAGGTACTGGAGAGCCTGATCCGGCTCTCAGAGCGCGGTAATGTCATCACCGAGCAGAATGTGGACTACGCCATCGGGCTCACGCTCTCCGAGAAGTCCAGTGCCGGTCTCGTGGAGATCGACAGAGACGTGCTGGCGCGCACCGCGCTTGGCAAGCCGGTGAAGCCGAAGACGCTGGGACAGAAGGACTATGCAGACAATATCCGCAGCAATATGATCACCTTCGGCGTCGGCCCGGCAGGAACCGGCAAGACCTATCTCGCGATGGCAATGGCGATTACTGCCTTCCGGGAGCAGGAGGTCTCGAGAATCATTCTGACGAGACCGGCGATCGAGGCGGGAGAGAAGCTCGGCTTCCTGCCGGGAGATCTGCAGTCCAAGGTAGATCCTTACCTCCGTCCGCTCTATGACGCGCTCTACCAGATCATGGGGGCGGAACAGTACCTCTCGAATGCGGAGAAGGGACTGATCGAGGTAGCTCCGCTCGCTTATATGCGCGGACGGACGCTGGACAATGCCTATATCATTCTGGATGAAGCACAGAATACTACGCCGGCACAGATGAAGATGTTTCTGACGCGGATCGGCTTCGGTTCGAAGGTGGTCGTAACCGGCGACCTCACACAGAAGGATCTGGAGGAGGGGAAGCGTTCCGGTCTCGAGGACGCGATGCGTATCCTTCGTAATGTAGAGGGTATCGCCTTTTCTGAGCTTACCAGCGCGGACGTCGTCCGGCACCCGCTGGTACAGCGCATCGTCAATGCCTATGAAAAGGCAGAGAAGAAGCAGGAGGAGAGAAAGAGCGATCCTCGCCTGTTCGGGGAGGCGCGGCGCAGAACTCGCAGGAGCAGGAGCTGAGGCAAAGAGGAGAGCTATGACAGTTACGATAGATTTCGAAGCGGAGCGGCGGCTCCGGCTTCCGTGGGAGGAGATTATCCGTGAGATCGTCTGCGCGGCGGCCGCATATGAGAATTGCCCATATGAGTGTGAGGTCAGCGTTCTGATTACGGACAATGAGGGGATCCGGGAGATCAACCGGCAGGAGCGGGAAATTGATGCGCCGACGGATGTGCTCTCCTTTCCGATGCAGCGCTATCTCCGTCCGGCAGACTTCACTTCGATCCGGGAGGAGGATGCCGGCTGCTTCAACCCGGACAGCGGAGAGCTGCTGCTCGGGGATATTGTATTAAATCAGGATCGGATTGAAAGTCAGGCGCGGGACTACGGACACGCGGAGCGGAGAGAGCTTGCCTTTCTCGTCGCACATTCCATGCTGCACCTCTTCGGCTATGATCACATGGAGGAGGAGGAGCGGATCGAGATGGAGCGCCGTCAGGAGGAGATCCTGACAGAGAGGGGCTATACGAGATGAGCACCGGAAAACGCAGAAGCAATTTCATCGTACAGGGTTCGCTGCTCGCCGCTGCCGGTATTCTCGTCCGCATGATCGGGATGATCTATCGTGTTCCGCTGACGGCGATCATCGGGACGGAGGGCAATGGCTATTACACCAGCGCCTTTTCGATTTATTCCCTGCTGCTGATCCTGTCCAGCTACTCCATGCCGACCGCGATCTCACGAATCGTGTCGGGGAACCGTGCGAGGGGACGGTACCGGAATACGGAGCGGCTCTTGCAGACTGCCTTTCTCTACGCGACGCTGGTTGGCGCGCTGATGTGTGCGCTGCTCTGGTTCGGCGCGGATCGCATCGCGGAGCTTCTGCGGAAGCCCTATTGCTCCTTCGTGCTCCGTGCGCTTGCGCCGACGGTCTGGATCATGGCGTATCTCGGCATTCTCCGCGGCTACTTCCAGGGGAGCGGGAACATGGTTCCCACTGCACTTTCCCAGATTCTGGAGCAGATATTGAACGCGGTCATTTCCGTGCTGGCAGCGGGAATCCTGTTCCACAGGGGAGAGACGGCGAATCTGCTCTATTCGGATACGGAATACAGCTACGCCTTTGGTGCCGCCGGCGGCGCCCTCGGCACCGGCGCGGGGGCGTTTGCCGCATTCCTTTTTTTTATTTTTCTCTACCTTTCCCAGCGCCGGTATTTTCGTCGGAAGGTACGGAGAGACGCGGGCAGGGCGGACAGCTACGGATCGATCAGCTTCGTGCTGGGTGCGACCATGCTGCCGATCCTGCTGTCCAGTACGGTATACAACATTTCTGCCGTTATTGACGATTATCTCTTCGGCAATATCATGACGAGACTGGGGCAGGCGCAGCAGATCGTGTCACAGTGGGGCGTCTTCGGAGAGTATCATATCCTCTTCAATATTCCGGTTGCGCTCGCCAATGCACTGTCATCCTCTCTGATTCCGAGCCTGACCCGCGCCGTAGAGGAGCATAGCCGGAGAGATACGGTGAGTCGGGTGCGCTACAGTATCCGTTTCACGATGCTGATCGCGCTCCCTTCTACAGTAGGACTCTGTGTGCTGGCGGCGCCGATCTGCAGGATGCTCTTTCCCGGGAAGAGCGTCGAACTGCTGATCCGTCTCACGCGTGTGGGGACGCTCGCAGTGCTTTTCTATTCGCTGTCAACCATCAGCAATGCGATCCTGCAGGGGCTCGGACATTTGCAGCTTCCCCTCCGGAACGCGCTGCTCGCGCTGCTTCTGCATGTACTCGTGCTGCCGCTCCTGCTTTTCACCGGAATGGGGATTTATGCGGTCGTGCTTTCCAATATCATTTTCGCGCTGCTGATGTGCCTGCTCAATCAGGCATCGATTCACCGGCATGTCCGCTATCGGCAGGAGATGGTCAAGACCTTCCTCTATCCGCTTACGGCGAGTCTGCTGATGGGAGGGGCGGCATTTACGGCCTATAAGGGGATCGCCATTCTGCTCGGAGGAAGAGCGGCGGGGCGGCTCGGGAGCGCCGTCTCGCTGATTCCGGCGGTTCTGCTCGCAGTGCTGGTGTATTTTGCGGTTCTGCTCCGCCTCCGTGCCTTCACCTCGGAGGATCTGGACAATATGCCGATGGGCGGGCGGCTGAAGCGCTTTGTACGGACATAGGAAAGGAGCTTGCGCCTTGGAAAGCCCAGAAACGAAGAAACGAAGCAGGCAGAGGAAACAGCCGGAGACCGCCGGGCAGCTTATCATCGTCGGCGGCGGTGCTGCGGGGATGATGGCGGCAGTCTGCGCGGCGCGGGCGGGCGCTTCGGTAACGATACTCGAACGGAATGCGCGGCTCGGAAAAAAACTTGCGCAGACCGGCAGCGGCCGCTGCAACTTCACCAATACGGACTTCCGGGAGGAATGCTTCCGGAGCGCCAACGCTTCCTTTCCATGGCAGCTGCTTCGGCGCTTTTCGCCGGAGGACAGCATCCGTTTCTTCCGGGAGCTGGGGATCTACCCCAGATACCGAGGGAGCTATGTTTACCCGCATTCCGATCAGGCGAGTTCCCTCGTGAATGCCCTGCGTCAGGCGCTTTCGCAGCTCTCGGTTCGAGTGATCTGTGACTGCCTCGTGGAGCGGATACAGAGAGAGGGGAGGGGCTTCCGGCTCCGATCCTCACAGGGCGGCTTCCGTGGGGATGCCGTGCTTCTTGCCGCGGGTTCCAGAGCCTTCCCTGTTACCGGCTCGGACGGCAGCGGCTATACGCTTGCCCGGCAGCTGGGACACAGTCTGATCCCGGTGGTTCCGAGTCTCGTCGGACTCCGCTGCGCCGGAAGGCAATATAAGGAAATGGCAGGCGTCCGCACGGATGCGCTCCTTACACTTCGGATCGATAGAGAAGAGGCGTATCGGGAGCGCGGCGAGCTGCAGCTTACTGATTACGGGATCTCGGGAATTCCGGTTTTTCAGTTCAGCAGACTCGCCGCTTACGGACTGCTGGAGCAAAAAAAAGTCTCTGTCACGATCAATTTTCTGCCCGAGCTTTCGGGGGAAGCGCTGCTTCTCTACCTTCGGGAGCGAAAGGAAATGCTTTTCTATCGGACGGCAGACAGCTTTCTGGAGGGACTGCTGAATCAGAAGCTCGCTTCGGTTCTCCTGAAGCGCTCCGGTGTGCCGCTCTCCGAAGCGGTTTCCGCACTGCGCGAGGAGACGCTCCGGCGGCTCGCGGAAGAGATTTCCGCCTATTCTGCCGAGGTCATCGCAGCGAATCCCTTCGAAAATGCGCAGTGCGCGGCGGGCGGCGTCGATACCTCCGAGCTGGATGCAAAGACGCTGGAGAGCCGGATCAATCCGGGGCTCTATTTTGCGGGGGAGCTGCTGGATGTGGACGGAATCTGCGGCGGCTACAATCTGCAATTCGCCTGGGCAAGCGGAGCTGTCGCCGGAAGAGCTGCTGCGGCGGCTCTCCGATGCAGGACAGGAAAAGTGCGGCAGAAGAAGCCAGATAGTCAAATGCTTTAGCAGGCAGCTTTCCTCGTTCTCTGATCGGGGGAAGCCATGCGGCTCTGTAAAGAAAGGAGCGACGAATGAAGCTGAGCTGGATCGGACATTCCTGCTTTCGGATCGAGAGCGGAGGCTGCAGTCTCATTTTAGACCCTTATGAGGCAGGCGCCGTTCCGGGCTATAGGCCCGTAGAGGAGACGGCGAATATGCTGCTGTGCAGTCACGAGCACAGAGATCACAATGCGAGAGAATCGGTGAGACTGCTTCCTGCAGAGGGCGCAAATCCTTTCCGAATCGAAACGTTGGACAGCTTTCACGACGACTGTCAGGGAGCGAAACGGGGGAGAAACCGCATTACGATTCTGTCCGATGGAGAGAGCCGGATCGCGCATCTTGGGGATCTCGGCTGTCTGCCGGAGCCGGAGCAGCTCGAGAAGCTTCGCGGACTGGACGTCGTGTTGGTCCCGGTCGGCGGCTGCTATACGATCGACGCAGCGGAGGCGGCTATACTGCTGGAGCAGATCAAGCCGAGGCTTGCCGTCCCGATGCATTTCCGAGATGAGACGCTTCATTTCGGCTATGCGGAGATCGCGGTGCTTTCGCCCTTCCTCGCATTGCGGAAGCATTGGCTCTATACAGGGGAAAGCAGTCTGGAAACGACGGAGACCTATTCCGCTGACACGATCGTGCTCGTCCCGCGGAATATTGAAAAAGGGAGCGCATTATGATACGGATCAATCAGCTCCGGCTTCCTGTCAATACAGAGGAGACAAAGATAGAAGAGCTGCTCCGCAGGAAGTGCGCGGCGCTGCTCCGGGTTCCGGAGACGAAGCCTGCGAGAATAGAGATTCTCCGGCGTTCCATTGACGCGAGACATCGTCCGGAGCTGTTCTTTTCCTATACTGTCTCCGTATCGCTTCCGGGCAGGGATGAGGCAGCGCTGGTCAGGAAGCTGAAAAATCATGATATTTCCTGCTTCATACCGGTGGAATATCATATCCCGACCCTTCCGGAGAGGATAGAAGGGATGCCGGGAGAAGCGTACTTTTCCATAGAAGAGCACCGCCCGCGTATCGTCGGATTCGGACCCGCGGGGATGTTCGCAGGACTTCTGCTCGCGCGTGCCGGGCTCCGCCCGATCATCCTCGAGCGGGGAGAGGCGGTAGAGGCGCGGGTGCAGCGGGTGGAGGCGCTTTGGGAGCAGGGAACGCTGCATCCGGACTCCAATCCGCAGTTCGGAGAGGGAGGTGCGGGAACCTTCTCTGACGGCAAGCTGAATACGCTCGTTAAGGACAAGGACGGGAGAGGGCGCTTCGTGCTCCGCGAATTTGTCCGGCATGGCGCGGAGGAGGATATCCTGATCGATGCGAAGCCGCATATCGGGACAGACCGTCTCGTAGAGATCGTACGGAGCTTTCGGGAGGAGATTCTCCATCTTGGGGGAGAAATCCATTTTCGGACGAAGTACCGCTATCAGGGGGACGAGAGCTATCCGATCGTCCTCGCGATCGGACATAGCAGCCGGGACAGCTATGAGGAGCTCTACGCTGCCGGCCTGCGGATGGAGGCGAAGGACTTCGCGATGGGATTTCGCGTGCAGCATCCGCAGCGCATGATTGACCGCGCGCTGTATGGGGACTGTGATTCGGAGACGAGACGTCTGCTCGGCGCTGCGGCCTACAAGCTCACGCATACGGCGGAGAGCGGGAGAGGCGTCTACAGCTTCTGTATGTGTCCGGGCGGCTATGTCGTAAATTCCTCCTCGGAGGAGGGCTGTCTCTGCGTGAATGGCATGAGCTATTCCGGACGGGACAGCGAGAATGCGAACGCGGCGATCATTATTTCTGTCCGGAAGACCGATTATCTGGGAGAAAAGAATCCGCTGAACGGTATCCGACTGCAAAGAGAGCTGGAGACGCGCGCTTATCAGCTCGGGAAGGGGAAAATTCCGATCGAGCGCTACGGGGATTTCCGTGCGGTAGTACTGGGAGAGCATATGCAGGTCAAAAATGGGATGCGGGCTCCGAAAGATGCAGCAGAGTGTATGCGGGAGCGTGGTGCGGGAGAGCCGATTGAAGAGCCGGTTCGTCCGCTGTTTCGCGGTGCAGCAGCGGAGGCGGATCTCACGAAGCTCTTTTGCTTTGAGAAGGGTTCTCCCTATGTCTCTCTGAATGATGTTAACCGTTCTCTGGTGGAGGGAATGGAGCACTTCTCCCATATGATTCCCGGCTTTTCCAGAGCAGATGTGATCCTTGCAGGAATCGAGGCGAGAACCTCCTCGCCGGTTCGCATCCCGCGGGACGAGACCTTTCGCGGAAGCATCCGGAATATTTATCCCTGCGGAGAGGGGGCTGGCTATGCCGGAGGCATCACCAGTGCGGCAATGGATGGGATGAGGGTCGCAGAGGCGATCATTCGGCAATACCAATCGTAAGTACTGATGTAAATAAAAGAAATATATCTATTCGCTAAACAAGAGTTTAGCGAATAGATATTAAGGAAAGGAAGCTGAGAATGCCGCTTAAATACCATGAAAAACTGGATAAGGACAACACGCTCCGGCTTCGCAGCATGCAGCGGGAACTTCCCGCATTCTGTCAGACTTTCTTCCGAGGGATCGAGCCGCGGACACAGAGCCGCACGAGGATTGCCTATGCCTATGACCTGAAGGTATTCTTTCGCTTTCTTCTGGAGGAGGTTCCATATTTCAGGAAATATTCCGCTGTTACAGAGATCCTCCTCGGAGATCTGGAACAGATCGAGGTGCTGGATCTGGAAAATTATATGGAATACCTGAAATATCGTACACGAAAGAAAATACTGGATGGCAAGGAGATTCAGGAGGATGTGCTGAATCAACCGAAAAGCATCAAGCGAAAAATCTCTTCTCTGAAAAGCTTCTATAATTATCTCTACCGGGATCAGCTGGTCAGGAAAAATCCTGCCGCTCTTCTCTCCCTGCCGAAGCTGCGGGAACAGGATATTGTCCGGCTGGACGGCAATGAGGTGGCAGATTTTCTGGACGAAGTAGAAAACGGTACGAAGCTGACGATGCAGCAGCAGAAATTCCATGAGAAAACGGCGCTGCGGGACTCGGCGATGATGAATCTGATGCTGGGAACCGGCATCCGTGTCTCGGAATGCGTCGGTCTGAACATACAGGATGTAGACTTTAACAATGACGGCATCCGTATCCATCGGAAAGGCGGCAAAGAGGTTACGGTGTATTTCAGTGATGAGGTTGAGCAGATTTTGCTGGCCTATATGGAGGAACGGCGGCATAAGGCTGCCAGTTCCGGATCGGAGGATGCGCTCTTTCTCTCTCTCCAGAATAAGCGAATGAATGTTCGTACTGTGGAGAAAATGGTGAAGAAGTATGCTTCTCTGGTGACGCCGCTCAAGCATATCACGCCGCATAAGCTGCGAAGCACCTATGGTACGAATCTCTACCGGGAAACCGGAGACATCTACCTCGTCGCCGACGTACTGGGCCACAGTGATGTCAATACGACAAAAAAGCACTACGCGGCGCTCGAGGACGAGCGTCGGCGAAGTGCCAGAAATAAGGTGCATCTAAGGGAGGACTGAGTCCCCCTTGCCGCTGCGTCATAATTAATTATGACGCAGCGGCACTCATCTTTTCTTTTACTGCGGTATCAGGCTTAGAGATAGCGAACGGTTTCGGAAAGCGGCTTACGGCTTCCGTGATTGGGCAAAGGTCCGCTTTCCTCTGCCGCATAGCCGAGATCCAGCAGCATCAATACCTCCTCGTTCTCCGGCAGTCCAAAGAGCTCCGCCGCCTTCTCCGGATCGAAGAAATTGACCCAGCAGCTGTCGAGTCCCGCATCCGCTGCCGCAAGGAGCAGATGTGTGGCGACGATACTGGCATCCTCGATGCCGGAATCCCGCTTTCCGCCCGGATAGTGAAAAACATTGTTACGGTCAAAGGCGAGCAGGAGCACGGTAGACGCACCGTAACGGCACGGCGTCAGTGCATCGATCTTCCGAAGCCCCTCCTCGGATTCTATAACGTAGATCCGCTGCTCCTGCAGGTTCTTCGCGGTGGGCGCCAGTCTCGCGGCCTCGAGAAGCTGCTGAAGCTTCTCTCTCTCCACCGGGCGTCCGTCATACTTTTTGCAGGAATAACGTTTTCCTGCAAGCTCTGTGAAATTCATACAAGCTTTCCTCCCTATAATGTAATTTTGCCGGCAAGACATGGTACTCTCTCACTCCCCTCTCTCTGCGGCAGTCTCCCCTTCTCCGGCGGAATGGCCGAAGGCGTAGAGCGGCGTAAGCTTCGCACGGCGCAGGGCGACCATGATTGCCGGGATCAGAATCAGCTGGATCAGGATGCCCGGAATCGCCCGCAGGAAGGCGGCGGAGAGAAACGCACTCATGGTAAAGGCTTTACCATTCAGCCCCAGCAGGATATACTGGGCAAGCCCCCACACGAGTCGTCCCGCAAGCATGGCGAGCAGCAGGGAACGATAGAGCGTCTTCGTACACTGCCATCTGGAATGGAGATAGAAATAGCCGGAAACCAGCGCATAGGTGCAGAGCTCGAAGCTCATCGCGAGAGCGGTCGGATACATCGGCGGCATTCCGAAAAGCGTGGAACGAAGGAGCGGCAGGACAAATGCCATCGGCGCGCCGTACTCGAAGCCGCAGAGCAGCGCCGAGAGGAACACCGGAAGGTGCATCGGCAGGAGCATGCTGCCGACGAGAGGGATTTGCCCGGTCAGGAACGGCAGGACGAGCCCCAGTGCGAGGAAGAGTCCGGTGAGCGTCAGTCTCCGGATGCGGTTTTGCTTTCGCATCGTCATATTTAGTCCTTTCTTGTGGCTGTGTATCGCAGTTCCGCATCACACATTGGTAACAGTTCAGGCAAGCCAGTCCTTTAATTGGTTTTTCTCCATGTTTTCGGGGAAAACAGGATCAGCATCGGCAGGATCTCGAGCCTTCCGGCGAGCATGTCGAAGATCAGGATCAGCTTCGAGGGATCGGAATAAAAACCGAAATTTCCCATCGGGTCGACATGCCCGAGCCCCGGACCGATATTGTTGAAGGTTGCTGCAACTGCGGAAAAATTGGTGAGGAAGTCCTCCCCGTCGAAGGAAATCAAAAAGACGGAAAGAATAAAGATAAATACATAGAGAATCATGTAGCAGTTCACAGAGCGAACCACGCTGTGCTCGATGCGTTTACCCTCCAGCCGGATCGTCCGGATCGCCTGCGGATGGATGATCAGATGCAGCTCCTTCCCCATCTCCTTAATGAGGATCAGAAGCCTCGAAACCTTGAAACCGCCGCCGGTGGAGCCCGCACAGGCGCCCGTAAGCATCAGAAAAAGCAGCACCATCTGCGCCGGCTGCGTCCAGAGTCCGAAGTTCAGCGTGGAAAAGCCGGTCGTCGTAATCAGGGAGCCTACCGTGAAGAAGGCATGATGAAAGGAATAGAGCAATCCCCCTCCGATCTGCAAAAAGACACTGATACCCAGAAAAATCGTCGTCAGCAGTACGATCAGGAGATAGGCGCGCGCCTCCTCACAGCGAAGCGCCGCTCTCCAGTTCCGCTTCTGCAGGAGGTAAAAGACATTGAAATTCACGCCGAACAGGATCATGAAAACGGTGATCAGGAACTGGCTGAGCATGCTGTAGTCTGCCATGCCGTTGTTTCGGATCGCAAAGCCTCCGGTACCGGCGGTGCCGAAGCCAATACAAAGTGAATCATAGAGCGGCATCCCGGAAAGCAGGTAGCTCAGTACCATAATGACGGTCAGCACGAAGTAGATCCGATAGAGCTCCTTCGCGGTATCTGCGACCCTTGGCACCATCTTGGAGACATCCGGTCCCGGAGACTCTGCCTTCATAATCATCATATTGTAGCCGCCGCCGAGCGGAAGCACAGTCAGCACCAGTACGAGAACTCCCATCCCTCCGATCCAATGGGAGAAGCTTCGCCAGAACAGCAGTCCCTTGCCGAGGGACTCGACCTCTCCGAGAATGGAGGAGCCGGTCGTAGTGAAGCCGGATACAATCTCGAAGAGCGCATCCAGATAGCTGGGAATTCTGCCGGTCAGGTAGAAGGGCAGCGCACCGATCAGAGACAGTACTACCCAGCAGCCGGCGACCGTTACGAAGCCCTCTCTCGCATAGAAGGCAGTTTGCTTCGGCTTCCGCATCCCGGCAAGCTGTCCGATCAGGATGGACAGCGCTGCCACCACTATGAGCGTCCCCGCCGTGCCTTCCCGATAGAGAAGGGCGCAGCCCGCCGGCAGCAGCATCGCAATTCCTTCGATTTTCAATACCCACGATAAGATATAAATGATCATCGCATAGTTCATGGATGTCTCCTGTTTCTGCCTTCTGCCCTAGCGCAGGATGTCCCGAAGGTCATTCAGACCGGCAGTGGTGGTGATGACGATCACGCGGTCTCCCGGCAGCATATAGTCGGAACCGCCGGGGGTGATGACCTGCTGTCCCCGGATGATGCCGCCGATCAGGACGCCGGGCTTGAACTGCAGCTCTGCGAAGGTTTTCCGCACGAAGTCTGCGTTCTGCTGTACACGGAACTCCAGCGCCTCTGCCTTTCCATCCGCAATCTTGTACAGAGTCTCGACATTGGAGCCCTGTGAATTCTTGAGTGCGCGCACGAACTGCACGATCGAGTCCGCCACGATCTGCTTCGGGTAAAGCACCGAGCCGAGATTCATCTCGCTCGTCACGTTTTCGAAGGCAATCCGGTTGATCTTGGTGATCAGACGTGCGTTCGAGAGCTTGCCGGCATAGAGTGAGAGGATGATATTCTCCTCGTCGAAGCCGGTCAGGGAGCAGAACGCATCCGTATACTCGATGCCCTCCCGTTTCAGGAGCCCCTGATCCGTCCCGTCGCCGTTGATGACGGAAACGCCCGGAAGCTGATCCGCGAGGTACTCGCAGCGCGCCCGATCCACATCGATGATTTTCAGCTTGATGTTCAGATGCGTCTCCTGAATGTACTTCGCGATATAATAGCTGATCCTTCCGCCGCCGACGATCATGCAGCTTTTGATCGGCGTATATTCGATCCCGACCTGCCGGAAGAAGCGACCGGCATCTCGCGCCTCGGCAATGAAGCTGATCTCGTCGCCGGGGCAGATTGAATCGCTGCCGGTCGGGATATAGAGCGCATCGCCGTGCTGTATGGTGCAGATCAGGACATTCAGCTTCATGGAGGACAGCTCCCGGAGCTGCCGGTTGCAGAGCACGCTGTTCTCCGGAATTTTCACACGGATGAGATCGAGCCTGCCTCTGGAGAAGCTGTCGATCTTCTGCGCGCGCGGGAAACGAAGCAGCCTCTCCGCTTCCTTCGCTGCCGCCATTTCCGGATTGATGACCATGGCGAGATTCAGCTCATCGCGCAGATAGGCGACCTCGCTGGTGTACTGCGGGTCGCGGATGCGGGCGATCGTACTGCAGTTTCCCTCTTTTTTTGCGATCAGACAGCAGAGCATATTGACCTCGTCCGAGTTCGTAGCGGCGATCAGCACATCCGCATTCCGGACATCGGCGTCGTTCTGAGTCTGGAGCATCGCTCCGTTGCCCTGTACGCCCATGACGTCGATGCTCTCCACCGCATGGCGGAGCGCCTTTTCGTCATTATCAATGATAGTAACCTTATGTCCCTCTTTGTTCAGCTGATCAGCGAGTGTCAGTCCGACCTTGCCGCAGCCGACTACGATAATATTCATATTCCGGCTTCCCCTTCTGGAATTTACGGCAGTGCCTCCTGCCCGCTATGCTGCTGTGTGTCCCTCTCACAGAGATCGAGCTGCAGCGGCTCTAAAAAATGAAGGAACATATCCTTGTGGGACCGAATCTGATAGCGTCGGTCGAGCTCCGAAAGACGGAAGCTCTTCCTGCCGCCGCCGAGCATCCTCTGCCAGAAACGGTAAACATCACGGAACGGCACATAATAGCTCTCGTTCATGCCGGTGAAGCAGAGGACAATGAAGCTGATGCCGCCCTGCTCCTCAAATTCCTTCATAAAGGCGATCTGATGCGGATGCAGGTTCTTGAGCGGCCATGTCTCCTTCGCACTCTCCTTCGCATCGAAACAAACAGGAATCCCCTGCACGACTCCAATGTAGTCGACAGTAGACTTCTGATTGAAGTAGGCAAGGGTGATCTGCGTGTGATCCTTATTCATATTGATCGGTGTGATCGGCGTCGGAACCTTCTGAATCAGTGCAAGTCCCCGCAGCCGATACGACTCTACGGTCTGGTTGAGCAGCTCCTCCAGCTGGGAGCCCCGCAGTCCGCGGGAATTCCATGTGCCCACTCTTCTCCCCCTTCGGATCAGAGCTGGTACAGTCCGACCTTCCGATAGACCTTCGAAAGCATACGGTTCGCGAGACGTGAGGCTTTCTCTGCGCCGTCCCGAAGGATCTCGTCGATATAGGTCTTATCGGCAAGAATACGGGTATATTCGCTGTGGATCGGAGACAGCGCATCGGCGACGGTCTCCCCCACTGCGAGCTTGAACTCGCTGTAGCCCTGCCCTGCGAATTCCTGTGCAATCTCCTCCATGCTCTTTTTCGTGAAGACATTGTAGATGCACATCAGATTGGAGATGCCCGGCTTCTCTGCCATGTCGAAGCGCACGGCGCCGTCTGAATCGGTTACGGCGCGCTTGCACTTTCGGATGATCGTGTCCCGGTCGTCATTCATCAGGATGAAGCTGTTCGGATTCGGGTCGCTCTTGCTCATCTTTCGGGACGGGTCTGTCAGAGACATGATCTTCGCCCCCTCCTTTGTGATATAGCCCTCCGGGAGAGTGAAGGTCAGACTGTAGAGATTGTTGAAGCGATTCGCTACGGTTCGCGCCAGCTCCAGATGCTGGGTCTGATCCTGCCCTACCGGCACCAGATCTGCATTGTAGACGAGAATATCTGCCGCCATCAGTGCAGGATAGGTGAAGAGCCCGCCGTTCACATTATCCGGATGCTTCGCGCTCTTGTCCTTGAACTGTGTCATACGGCTGAGCTCACCGAACTGCGCATTGCAGCAGAGGATCCAGCTGAGCTGCGTGTGCGCCGGAACATGGCTTTGCAGGAAGAGAATGCTCTCCTTCGGGTCGATGCCTGCAGCGAGGATCATCGCGGCGGCCTCACGGCTGCGGGCGCGGAGCTCTGCCGGAACCTGCCGTACCGTCAGCGCATGCAGATCCGCGACCATATATAAGGATTCGAATTCATTTTGCAGCTTCGCCCAGTTCCGGACTGCCCCGATATAATTGCCGAGCGTAAAGCTGCCGGACGGCTGAATACCAGAGAGAATTCGTTTCTTTCTTTCGTTTTCCATTTCTATCCCAGCGCAGAATTAAGAATATATGTTCTGCTATCCTTTCTTTTGTTTTTCTATATTACAAATCTCTGCCATGCAGGCAAATGCGGTGTAAGCCTGCTTGCAGAAAGTATGTATGTATTGTAAGAAGCTTTTCAAAGCTCGTCAAGGTCATCTCTCATTTCATTTCCTTATTCTGTGCGGCGTATCAAGTCCTGCTCCGCCGGAGCGGCAGAAGCGCAGTCAGGTTCGGAGCCTCCGGTCGCATAGCCGATCAGGCTCTTCATATTCGGACAGTCGCTGGCATAACGCAGGGCAAGCTCTGGATTGATTGTCACAGCGAAGCCGGCAAGCGTATGCGTCTCCATAGCGCTCCGCCGGAGCTTCCGGGCAAACTGCTCTACCTCCACTGCAGTGGTACACTTCATCAGCAGAACGAAGTTGCTGTTGTAAAGTCTCGCGCAGGCAATGCGGTTTCCCGCGACGGCGCGGATCCGCTCTGCGCACTCCCGCAGCATCCGCTTTACCGTCTCCTCTCCATAGTCCCTCACCGCTCTGCTATATTCCTGAATATTGAGACGGATCACGGCGAAATTTTCACCGCGGGTGATCCAGCTCTCGACATATTCCAACATCACATTGGTGATGCCCTGCGCCGACATCAGCCCCGTCACACGATCTATGGAGCCGAGCTGTGAGGTATCCCCGAGGATCCGCCTGAGCTCCTCTGTATCGAGGAAGGTGCCGAGCAGTCCTACGATCTCACCGTCCTCATACAGAGGTTCCTTGCTGATGAGAATGTTGTGTGCGACGCCACGGATGATGCAGCGCCTGATCTCGCCGTGGATGACCTCACCATTTTCAAGCACCCGCCGCTCATCGTCCCGGAACGCTGCTTCATCGATATGCCAGCCCATTTCCTCGTCGGTTTTGCCGATCAGTTCCGAGCTGTCCCGAAAGCCGTAGCTCTCGAGAAATTTCGCATTTGCGCCGCGGAAACGGTGCTCCCTGTCCTTCCAGAAAAGACGGATGGTCTGAGACTCTTCGAGGCTCCTCCGAATCGCGCGGTAAAGTCCTTGCTCCGTGTCCTTTCTTTCCAGAAAGAGCTGCTCCGGAGCAATTCGCTCCAGCAGTTCCTTCTCCCGGAGAGGCGCGTAGGCGCTGCAGTAGATCACCTTATCATCCTCCGGAATATAGAGCATGGTATGTACCTTCCAGATATAAGCTCCGTTTGCGGTTCTGGTTCGGAAGTAACGGGCGAGATAGCCCCTCTCCTGCGCGATCAACCGCTCCCGCAGCGTCTCCATATCGAAGAACGCACGATATAGCTGCCACTCTTCCGGATGAATAAAGCGTCTGCAGACCGCCTCCATATTGATCTTTTCAGGATGATGCAGCGCGTTGGCATGACGCGGGTCGTAACAAGCACTTTGCCGCAGCGTCATAAAGCTTGCATTGCTGAGATCCAGCAGGTAAATCGCATCATAGAGTCCATACATCATGCGGAATGCCTTGTCCAGATGTTTTTGCTTCCGCTGAATCTCCCCATCAGAAAGATTCATGAGCTCCAGTGCATAGGCGGCATGCTGCTCCTGCTCGGAGATGCATTTTCCATTCATCTGGACATATTGCCCGTTCAGAGAACACACAAACTGCTTTTTCATGCCTGTGTGCATTGCGTGTTGCAGATCCCGGAGCTGCTGGCTGAGCGGGAAGCCGGTAGAATTGACATGCTCATAGACAATATTCAGATCTGTTACACCGAGACGTACCCAGACATCCCGGAATTCTGCATTGGAATAGAGGTAGCGGAAATTCCGTCCGTCGTACTCCACAATCGCGAGAGAGCGTTCTGTAATAAAATTGAAGTGTGAGATCCGGTCGAAGTAGCTCTTCCAGCCGCGAGGCTCTATGGCGAGCCGCTTCTCGGCACGGTATCCGAGGAGCTCCTCCCATGGTAGCGGGCGGCTGAAGAAGTAGCCCTGTACTCTTTCACAGCCGGCGTCCCGGAGGAAGCGGAACTGCTCCTCCGTCTCGACACCCTCCGCGAGGATCTGCACGCCGATCTCCTTCGCCATCAGAATGATGGATTTCACGATCTTTTTCGATTTCTCGTCGAAGGTGGACAGGAAGGCCATGTCCAGCTTGATCTCGTCAAATTGGTAGTCTTTCAGTACATTCAGCGAGGAATACCCGCTTCCGAAGTCGTCCATCCATACCTGATAGCCGCCCTCCCGGAAGCGGCGGAGCTCCTGTCCGATGAGCTCCGGCTCCTCCATGACGGTGGACTCCGTAACCTCAATATTGATCATGTCCCGGGCGATACCGTATTCCAGCACGATGCGCTCCGTCTCCGAGAAGATATCGCAGTCCAAAAAGTCCAAACGTGATAGATTGAAGGAAATCGGAACCAGTGGCAGCCCCTGTCTCTCCGCCTCCTTCATTTCCCTGCAGACCTCTCTCAGCATATAGAGATCCAGCTTCGTGATCTGTCGGTTCTCCTCCAGCACGGGAATGAAGCTGGCCGGAGAAAGGAAGCCAAGCTCCGGATCCGACCACCTTGCGAGCGCCTCCATGCCGCAGAGGGCGCCGGTCAGCGTCCGGATGACAGGCTGATAGTGGACCTTAATGTGTTGATTCTGAATCGCATCGTCGATGCTGCAAAGGATATGGTTTTTCAGCTCTGCATCATGCTCCAGACGTTCATTGTAGAAAGCGAAATTCCTCGCGGACTGCCGTACCGCGTCGCAGGCAATCTTCGCGAGATCGCACGCCATCTCTGCTGTCTCTCCCCGCTTCTTCACCGGGAATATACCCGCCTTCAGCTTCATGCCGCTCCGGGAGAAGCTGCTCTGGAAGTCTGCGATCAGCTTTTCAGTCTGTGCGGTAACCTCCTGCTTCGCACCGCGAAGCATCGCCACGAAGTGGTCGTTCCCGAAACGGGACAGGAGCGCCTGCGATACATTGTCCCGCCAGAGCCGCGCGAGCCCCCGGAGCACCTGATTGCCCTCCCACGAGCCATAGCGGATGTTATAATATTTGAAGTTCCGGATATTACAGTAGACGAAGGAATATTGCCCGTAGCTTCCCTCTTCGTCTGCTTTTCGGAGAAGCAAATTAGAGCTGTACAGGAACTGCTTCATATTCAGCAGTCCTGTCAGTCGATCCCGGGTGTTGGACTGCTCGAGCTGCCACTCCATGCTGCGGCGGCTCTCATAGAGCTCCATCAGGTTCTCGGTTCTCCGGAGGATGATCGGCGCGGCGTAGGGTGTATGAATGATATCCGCGATTCCGCAGCCGTATGCCTTAAGCTCCTCCTCATAATCATTTACATTATCCGTATAAACGACGACCGGAATCGCTGTCATCAGCTTCTTCTTACAGAGGTAGCTGAGCATTCCGCGCCCTGCCTTCTCCGGCAGCGTGAAATCCAGAAGGATCAGAGCAAGCTTCTCCAGCTTTTCCAAGAGAGCTGCCTCAGCTTCCCTCTGCTCCGTACAGAGAATCGTATCGTATTTTTTCGAGAATACTTCCTGAAGCGTCCGAAGCGCTGCATTCGGCGCGCCAATGATCAGAACTGTCCTTCGTTCGCTGAGAGAAGGATCCTGCCTGCTGTCCATATTCTCCCTCCTAAAAAGCGTTTTTGTAATGGCGGAGCGTTCCTCCATCCACACTGATAATATCAAAACGGCACGGCGTTTCATAGAGGGAAAGCTGATGCCGGAGAAGATAATCCTCCGCTGCCATCCGGATGCTCCGCTGCTTCGTCCGATCCACCGCCTGATAGCCATAGCCGAAAAAGGTGCTGCTCCTTGCCTTCACCTCGATGAAAACATAGCAGCCGCCCTCTCTCGCGACAATGTCGATTTCCCGCCGGTGGAAGCGGTAATGTCTCGAAAGGATCGTGTAGCCGCAGCCTCTCAGATAAGCTGCGGCAAGCTCCTCACCGCGCTCTCCCTTTTCGTGATTCAGCCGCTTATCTTCTCCATACATAGAAAGCTCATCCTGTGGATTCCGCACGGGCCGTATTCCCGCAACGCCGCATAATGCTGCGCGGTGCCGTAGCCCTTGTGCTTCGCAAAGCCGTACTGCGGATACTGTGCGTCATAGCCCCGCATCAGCCGATCTCTCGTTACCTTCGCAATGACGCTCGCTGCGGCGATGCTCACCGACTTCGCGTCTCCTCTGATGATCGGAATCTGCGGAATCGTGATGCCGGGAATCGTTACCGCGTCGTTCAGCAGGACACCCGGCATACGCCCGAGCTTCTGCCGAAGCATCTCGAGCGCGAGCCGCATCGCCTCATAGGTCGCATTCAGGATATTGATCTCGTCGATCCGCCGCTCTGAAACGATCCCATAGCCGTAGGCTGCCGCCTTCTCCGTAATCTCCGGGAACAGCGCCTCGCGCCGTTTCTCGCTGAGCTTCTTCGAATCGTTGAGATAGAGGATCTCCGTGTCCTCCGGCAAAACGCAGCAGGCTGCGACTACCGGCCCCGCAAGCGGGCCTCTCCCCGCCTCATCAACGCCGGCAATTACCCCATATCCCCGATACTGTCGCTCATATTCCGTCATTCCGAAGAGTCTTTCCCGTTCCGCGAGAAGTCTCTCTCCCTTCAATTCACGCATCCTGCTCTCCTGTAGGCTTCAAGGCATCGAGATCGTGCATTGGCTGCTCGAGCGTGATGCTTCCGAGCCTGCCGCTGCGGAAGTCGTCCAGCACCAGCCGTGCGGTCTTGGTATAATCAGGATTTCCACCCTTCTTCATGCAGCCGCGGCGGCGGGCAATCTCCTCAAAGACGGGAAGCGCCTCCTCCATGCCGCGGAGGCTCTCTCCATAGCGCCTGACCAGCGCCTCCGGATAGTAGCGCACGAGGTATTTGATCAGATAGAAGACCAGCTCGTCGATATTCAGGATCTGATCGTTGATTGAGCCGATGATCGCGAGATTCATCCCGACGATTTCCCGTTCGAATTTCGGCCAAGTGATGCCCGGCGTGTCCAGAAGCTGCACGTGAGGGTTTAACTTGATCCACTGATTCCCCCGCGTAACCCCCGGCTTGTTGCCGGTTCGTGCGACGGATTTTCCGACGAAGGAATTGATAAAGGTGGACTTCCCGACATTCGGAATCCCCAGCACCATGGCGCGGAGGATCGGGGTCTGAATTCCTCGCCTCCGGTTCCGTTCGACGATCGGCGCGCATGCCTCGTCGATCAGTGCGGACAGCCGCTTCAGGCTCGCCGTGGAACGGGCATCGATCTCCATGCTGTAGAAGCCCTTCGCCCGGAAATAGTCGGAGAATGCCCGCGTCGTCTCCCGATCCGCGAGATCCGCCTTGTTCAACAGCATGATGCGCGCCTTGTCCCTCGAGAAGCTGTCGATATCCGGATTTCTCGTGGACTCCGGGCAGCGGGAATCGAGAAGCTCTATCACCAGGTCGACAAGCTGCAGATCGTTTCGTATACTTCGCTTTGCCTTCGCCATGTGCCCCGGATACCATTGGATTTTCATACATACTCCTTTTCTCTATAGCAGCTCCAGCCTCGAAAGCGGCAGTACCCTGAGCCAGAGCCTGCCGTAGATCTGGGATCGCCGGACATTACCGACATTCTCGAAGCGGCTGTCCTCGGAGGAATCGGTATTGTCGCCGATCAGGAAATATTCATCCTCCGAAAGCTCCACCGGATTCTGTGCGATCCCGGGCAGGGCAATGTCGGAAATCTCCGGTCGGTCAAGCAGGACTCCGTCGATGTAGATATGGCCGCTCTGAATAACAACGATTTCCCCGGGAAGTCCGATCACCCGCTTTACATTTTCTGTATTGTCGCTGCGGCGGAACGCCACGATGTCCATCCGGCGCGGCGGCAGCAGCTTGTAGCGGAGCGTATCCACCAGTACGAGATTGCCGGAGGAAAGCCGTGGCTCCATGCTGTGTCCGGAGATCGTGACCTGAGACAGGAAACAGTATACCACGAGCCATGCCAGCGCAATCAGGACGATGCCGTCTGAAAGATACCTTATTACCGTTTGCAGTCCGTTCTTTTCCCGCATACGCACTCCTATATCGAAACATCCATACCGGAAATACCGGCACCGCACACCTATACAGTAAAAGAGGGAGCATTCCGTGAGGAACACTCCCTGGGCATTCGTAGCAATCAGTTAGCCGCCTTGACCTTCGCAGCCTTACCCACACGATCACGGAGGTAGTTGAGCTTTGCTCTTCTGACCTTACCCTTACGAACGACTTCTACTTTCTCCACCATCGGACTGTGCAGCGGCCAGGTCTTCTCTACACCGATGCCGTTCGAACTCTTGCGAACCGTGAAGGTCTCTCTGTTGGAGCCGCCCTGCAGCTTCAGCACCGTGCCCTCGAAGATCTGGGTTCTCTCACGGGTTCCCTCCCTGATCTTGTTGTAGACACGAACCGTATCTCCTACATTGAAGGAAGAAGGCTCTGCCTTGAGCTGTCCCTGCTCGATGCTTCTCAAAATCTCTGTGTTTGTCATTGTGATACCTCCTCATTTCTATTCGATGCTCATATACATTAACGATCGACACGGGACGCTGCTTCTGTCCGGCATCTTGCAAGAGGAACATCTCTTAAAGTCACAACTTAAATAAAATACCATAGTTTCCCGTAAAATACAAGTCTTCCCCTACTGTGTTTCACAGTCTTGCTCCTCAGAGCGGGGTGTCGAAGAATCCGGAGCCGTTTCCGTGAGCGTGAAACAGCCTGTACTTACCGCCGCGCTCCCATCCTGCATCCCGCGCCGCCGTCTCGGCTTTTTGGGCAGAAACTCCTCCGGATGTGTCTCACGATATTTCTCATAGAGCTCCGGACGCCGCTCCTTCGTCCGCTGGAGACTCTGCGCATGCCGCCACTCGTCCACCTTTTTATGGTCTCCGGAGAGGAGAACCGGCGGGACGCAGCACTCCATAAACTTCTCCGGACGGGAATACTGCGGATATTCCAGCAGCCCGTCCGAAAAGCTTTCTATTTCGTGGCTCTCCTCCTTGTGCAGGACACCCTTGACGAGCCGGGAGATTGCATCGATCATTACCAGTGCCGGCAGCTCCCCGCCGGTCAGGACATAATCCCCGATCGAGAGGCTTTCACAGCCGAGAAGCTCCAGCGCACGTTCATCGACCCCCTCGTAATGTCCGCAAAGGAAGATCAGTTCCTCCTCGCGGGAAAGCTCTTCTGCGAGCCGCTGATCAAAGACCCGCCCCTGCGGCGACATATACAGAACACGGGGTGTATGCCCGATTTCCTCCGTGATATGCCGGAAACAGTCATAGATCGGCTGTACCTGCATCAGCATCCCCGCGCCCCCGCCGTAGGGCGCGTCGTCTACATGTCTGTGCCGGTCCTTTGTGAAGTCGCGGATATTCACGGGACGGATGCGAAGCAGCCCGTCCTCCGCCGCTCTTCCGATAATGGAGGCGCTTGCCGCGCTTTCGATCATTTCCGGAAACAGAGTCATCACATAGTAGCGTTTCATAGCTCCCGCAGCCCCTCCAGGAGACGTACCCGCATGAAGCCCTCCTCCGGCTTTAGTTCGAGCATCACCTCGGGGATCTTCGGGATCAGGAGCTCGCGCTTCTCCGGCGTTTCTGTCACGAAGACAAGGTTCGCGCCGGTTTCGAGCACCTCCCTCACGACGCCGAGTGCCGCGCCGTCCTCATCCAATACGCGTAATCCGTAGTAGTCTCCGAGAAAATACTCTCCCTCCGGCAGTGCGATCGCCTCACTTCTCTTGATATAGAGCGCGCAGCTTCGAAGACGCTCTGCCTCCTCTATCGTATCGATGCCCTCAAGCTTCAAAAGCACCATGTCCTTCTGGAAACGAACCGATTCGATCGAGAGCGTCCTCTCCTCGGAGGCGATTCTCCTTAAACCAGTTCCGGACCGTGTCAGTGTGACCGTTTCGAGCTCGAGAAAACGTTCCGGATTTTCGGTGCAGGGCTGCACCTTGACCTCGCCCTTCAATCCGTGTGTCGTCACGATCACACCTACTCTCAGCCTTTCCAGCATGAACTCTCCTCCATAAGAACGCCGCGCCGGGATTTCCGGCGCAGCGTCATCTGCATACTCATTTGATATCCACAGACACCTTCACCTCTGCCTTGGATGCCGCTGCACTCATGACAGAACGGATTGCCTTTGCGATACGCCCCGAACGGCCGATCACCTTTCCCATATCCTGTTCATTCACGGAAAGGGTGAGGCGGATCTCTCCGTTCTCGCCCTCCTCCTGTACTGCATGAACCTCCTCCGGATACTGGACGAGAGCCTTCGCAATCGTTTCCAACAGCTCTTTCATTCAGACTCCAACCCTTCTCATGTATGGGGACACGCCCCGCTAATCAGATGCCTGCCTGCTTCAGAAGTCTCTGAACCGTATCCGTCGGCTGTGCGCCGTTTGCCAACCACTTCTTCGCCGCTTCCGTATCAATCTTGACGACGGACGGCTCCTTGGTCGGATCATAGTAGCCGAGCTCCTCAATGAATCTGCCGTTTCTCGGGCTTCTGGAATCTGCTACAATCACTCTGTAGAAAGGTGCATGCGCGGAACCCATTCTTCTCAATCTGATCTTAACTGCCATTTTCGTATTCTCCTTTGAATGCTTAATAATATTTATGTTTCATAGCGTGTGCTATTGAAACCGTGTTTAAAACGGAAAGCCGCCTCTTTTCCCGCCGAAGCCCATTCCGGGCATCCCGCCGAGTCCGGGGAAGCCGCCTCTGCCGGATTTCATCGTGCCGCCGAACTGCTTCATCATCTTCTGCATCTGCTCGAACTGCTTCACGAGCCGGTTGACCTCTGCGATATCCACACCGGCGCCCGCTGCGATCCGTCTCTTCCTGGATGGATTCATCAGCTTCGGATTCGCCCTCTCCTTATAGGTCATGGATTGAATGATAACCCTGACTCTGCCGAGCTGCTTCTCCGATTCTTCGAGATCAAGCCCCCGCAGCGCCTTGCCCATGCCCGGCAGCATTTTGAGTATCCCGCCGAGCCCGCCAAGCTTCTGCAGCTGCGTCATCTGCTCCATGAAATCATCATAGCTGAACTGTCCCTTCGAAAGACGGCGGACGGACGCACGCGCCTTCTCCTCATCCATCTCACTTTGCGCCTTCTCGATCAGGGAGAGTACATCTCCCATGCCGAGGATGCGTCCCGCCATGCGATCCGGATAGAACTGCTCCAGCTCGGAGAGCTTCTCGCCCATACCGAGGCAGAGAATCGGCTTTCCTGTCATTGCCTTGATGGAGAGCGCCGCCCCGCCGCGGGTGTCGCCGTCGCATTTCGTCAGGATCACGCCGTCGATGCCGACCTTTTCCGTGAAGGTCTCCGCGACGTGGACAGCCTCCTGTCCGGTCATCGCATCTACGGTCAGGATGCTCCAATCCACATGGACGGCGCGCTTGATCTCCTGCAGCTCCTCCATCAGACGTTCATCGATCTGCAGCCGTCCCGCGGTATCCAGAATGACGAGATTATAGCCCTTCGCCTTTGCCTCCTCTACCGCGCGCCGTGCGATCTCCACCGGACTCAGCTTGTCCCCAAGGGAGAAGAACGGCACCTCCTGCTTCTCCGCATTGACACGGAGCTGCTCGATCGCTGCCGGACGATAAATGTCGCAGGCTGCCAGAAGCGGCTTCCGGTGCTGCTGCCGGAATTTCCCGGCGAGCTTCGCGGCGGTGGTTGTCTTACCGGCGCCCTGCAGACCGATCAGCATCAGGACAGTAATCTCGCTCTGCGGACGAAGCTTGATCTCCGTCGTCTCCGAGCCCATCATCTCCGTGAGCTCGTCATGCACAATCTTCACGACGGTCTGCGCCGGTGTCAGAGAGTTCAGGACCTCCTCCCCGACCGCCTTTTCCCTCACCTTCGCGACAAAGTCCCTGACCAGCTTGAAGTTGACATCCGCCTCCAGGAGCGCCATGCGCACCTCGCGCAGTGCGGCATTGACATCCTCCTCGCCGAGCCGCCCCTTTCCGGAGAGTCCCGCGAATATATTTGTTAAACGATCTGAAAGCGTCTCAAATGCCATCTATCATCTCTCCTGCCAATGCTCTGATCCGTGCTTCTCCGGACTCGCTCTGTATCCGCTCCGCCAGCGAGCGAAGACGTGTGAACTTCTGCTGCAGCCGGAGCGTATTCTCAGACTGCTGAAGCTTCCGGTCCGCCCGTCGAAACAGATCCTGCGCCGCCTGTCTGCTGATGCCGACAAGCTCTCCGATCTCTGTAAAGCTCATATCCTCTATGATGTGATACTCGTAGACCTGCCGCTGGTTCTCATTCAGAAGCCCGCCATACAGAGAAAAAAGGATTCCCTTCCGCACAAATTCTTCCATCGCTCACCTCAAAGCCAGAGTATCATAACAGATGGAAGCGCCCCTGTCAATATTTTTTCTTGACAGGGGGCAAGCACAGGGGCATCCTAATAAAGGAATAATGCTTATGTAAAATTATGACTTGGATTGCTATCAGCATGCCAAAAATCAAAAGCCTTAAAACACTATATAAAGCATATGGATATACATTGTAATATGTATTTTTAATATGTCTGAAGGCTTTCAGAAAAAATATCTGCTGCCATAAACAAATGCAAAATCCATATACTGTACTTTGATATAATTTTATTTTTCATATAAGCAAGTTACTTTTATTACAGCAAAATCACCTGTTTTGCATTTCTATGATTGTTTAACGCCATACACCGAAGCGCTTAGCCGCCGATAATTCCGTCTATATACGTTTTCGCGTCGAAGCGCCGAAGATCCGACGCCTTCTCTCCGGTTCCGATATATTTCACGGGGAGCCCCAGCTCCGCCTGGATCGCGAGCGCGATGCCGCCCTTGGCGGTGCCGTCCATCTTGGTCAGGATGATGCCCGTGACCTCGCATGCCTCCTTGAAGATCTCCGCCTGATTCAGCGCGTTCTGCCCGGTTGTCGCGTCCAGCACAACCAGCGTTTCCCGGTAGCCCTCCGCGAACTCCCGGTCTATGATGCGGTTGATCTTTCCGAGCTCCTGCATCAGGTTCTTTTTGTTGTGGAGCCGTCCCGCTGTATCGATGATCAGAAGATCCGCGTTCTTCGCCTTGAAGGATTGCAGCGCATCAAATACGACCGCCGCAGGATCGGCGCCCTCTCTCTGGTGAATCACATCGACATTCGCGCGCTTCCCCCACTCCACGAGCTGTTCGATCGCCCCGGAGCGGAAGGTGTCTCCCGCCGCGAGGATAACGCGTTTCCCGGCGCGATGGAAGAGGCTTGCGAGCTTCCCGATAGAGGTCGTTTTTCCGACACCGTTGACCCCGATCACGGAAATAATGCTCTTCTGCTTCTCGAAGGCATAGTAGCTTTCGTCCGCGCGCATCAGCTCATAGAGATAGTCTCGGAGGATTCGCCGGATATCCCGCGTCAGGTTCACGCCCTGCCTCTCCGCCTCGTGCTGTACCGCCTCGATGATTTTCAGCGTCGTATTGACACCGACATCGCTCATGATCATCGCGTCCTCCAGCTCCTCGTAGAAGGCGTCATCTGCCACCTCGTTGGACTGGAAGAGATTATTCATCAGTCTTGAAAAGAAATTTGCCATATCAGTTCTCCAATTGATCCTGCACCAGATCCACAGATACCAGCGCGGAAATGCCCTTCTCCTGCATCGTGACACCGAAAAGGCGATCCGCCCGTTCCATCGTGCCCCTGCGGTGCGTGATCACGATAAACTGCGTCCGCTCCGTCAGATTACGAAGGTAATCCGCGAAGCGCGCGACGTTGGAATCATCCAGCGCCGCCTCGATCTCGTCCAGAAGGCAGAATGGCGAGGGCTTCAGGCTCTGGATCGCGAAAAGCAGTGCGATCGCCGTCAGCGCCTTCTCTCCACCTGAGAGCTGCATCATATTCTGCAGCTTCTTTCCGGGCGGCTCCGCAATGATGCTGATGCTCGTCGTGAGGACATCGCGATCCTCTGTGTCCAGCTCGATCCGTCCCTGTCCGCCGCCGAACAGCACCTGGAAGACCTCATTGAACTTCTTCCGGATGAGGGTGAAGTTCTCTTGAAACTGCTTCCGCATCCCCTCGTCCAGATCGTCTATGATTTTTTTCAGGCTGGCTTCGGAGCAGACGAGATCCTGATACTGCGTATTCAGGAACTCATAACGCCCGGAGATCTCGCGATACTGCTCGATCGCGTCGAGATTGACGGAGCCGAGCGCCCGGATCTGTCCTTTGAGCCCGGAAACCTCCCCGCGAAGCGCCGTGACATCGGTAAATGCCTCCGAATACCGCTCCTTCGCTGCCTGATAGGTCAGCCCGTATTCGTCATAGAGGTATGCCGTCAGCGATTCGATGCGCTGCTCAAGCTTTTCCCGTTTATTCTGGACGCGGAGGGATTCCTTCTCCATAGACAGGAGCCGTTCGGAGAGCGTATCCTTTTTTCCGAAAAATGCCTTCCGTTCCGAGAGCAGGCTCTCCCGCTCCTGATCCTGCCGGACAATTTCCTCCTGCAGCTGCGCGGCCTCTGCGGCAGCGTTTTCGATCAGCTGCTGCAGCTCTCGGATTCGCTCCTCCTTTTCCCGGAGCAGTCCGTCGGAGTTTCTTTGCGCATCCTCCATCTCCGACCTCTCCCGGAAGACCCGTTCGAGCTGGGAATTCAGACGGTGCAGATTCTCTGTCACGAAATCTGTGCGGGTGGACAGGGAGCTGTATTCGACGTTGATCTCGGATGCAATGCTTAATGTCCGGGTATTCTTCTCCAGCTCGAGCTCTTTGAGCGCCTGCTCCCCGCGGAGAAGCTGCGCGGAAAGTGCCTCCGCACGACTGCCGGCATTCTTTCGCTCCGCCTCCAGAAGCGCAGATTCCTCCCGGAAGAGCTGCAGCTCCCGCTCCAGCTCCTCCAGCTCCCGCCTGCGGCTCATCAGGTTGGAGCTGTTCCGGTAGGCGCCGCCCGAGATCGCGCCGCCCGGATTCAGAAGTTCCCCATCCAGCGTGACAATGCGGAGACTCTGCCTGTACTTCCTTGCGATCTGCAGTGCATTTTCAAGCGTATTGACCACGAGCACACGCCCCAGAAGGTGCTCTGTGAGAAGCGTATAGTCCTCAGCGCAGTGAACCAGATCACAGCCCAGTCCAAGCACACCCTTCTCGTGGGAGGCGCGGAGACAGCTCTCGTCCCGGCGTCCGCGGATATTCTGAAGTGGCAGGAAGGTGGCGCGTCCCAGCCGGTTTTTCTTCAGATGCTCCACCAGCGCCTTCGCGGTATTCTCATCCCTCGTCACGATATTCTGTATGCTGCCGCCGAGCGCCGTTTCGATCGCCGTTTCATAGTCCTTCGGAACCTCGATCAGCTCTGCCACGACGCCCAGCATCCCCGGGTACTGCGCTCTTCGATCCATGACCGCCTTTACGGCATTGCCGAAGCCCTCATAGCGCTCCGCCAGGTTCTGCAGCGTCTCCAGCCTGTTCTTCGCGCTGTCCGTCTGCTGATAGCTCCGGCGGCATTTTTCGGCGAGTCCGTTCTCCTCCTGCCGGAGCGCAGAAAGCGCGCTGCGAAGCTGATTAAGCTCCTCCGCTTCGCTTCTTAGCCGCTCGGAAAGTGCGGAAAGCTCCTGCCGCTTCGCTTCGATTCCGGTGAGGAAGCCGTCCCCTGCCCGAGGCGCAGCTCCCTCCTCTGCCTTTCGGAGCGGACGCGCCTCCAGCGGATAATTCTCTCCCATACAGGCATGCACCATGGAGTCTGTCTCGGAAAGCGTCGCGTCGATCAGCTGCAGATCCAGCTCGACATTTTCCTGCTCGACCTCTCCGCTTCCCTGCTCTCGGATGAAGGAAATCTGCTCCCGGATGGAATGCAGCACCGAGAGATTGTCCTCGATACCCGCGATCGTGTCGAACTGCTCTTTCTTCAGGGCATTGATCCGCTGAGTATAATGCTGTGCATTGTTCTTCTCTGAGGAGATCTGTTCCCGCTGTACATCGATCTGTCCCGAAAGATTGCTGCGGAGGAGCTCTGCGCGGGAGATCCCCTTCCGATGCTCGGTGAGAAGCTGCTCCAGACTGCGGAGCCGTTCCTCGATCGTGTCATACTGCACGCGAAGCGCCTCCGACTCCTCTCTCGCACGGAGCAGATCTTCATTGACAATGCTCTCATTTTCCCCGAGGCTGTCAAGCTCCTTCGTCACTGCCTCCATATCCCGGAGGTAGAGGTTCGCGTCGAGCAGGAGCAGCCGCTCGCGGAGCGAAAGGTATTCCTTCGCCTGCTCCGACTGCCGCCGGAGCGGGCCGACCTGCCGTTCCAGCTCCGCGAGAATGTCGCTTACGCGGGTGAGATTGGATTGCTCCTCCGCAAGCTTCTTTTCCGCAACGTCCTTTCTCCGCTTGTACTTCACGATGCCGACCGCTTCGTCGAAGAGCGCTCTCCGCTCCTCCGGTCTTCCGGACAGGATTTTGTCGATCTGTCCCTGCCCGATGATAGAGTAGCCCTCCTTGCCGATTCCTGTATCGTAAAAAAGCTCGTTGATATCCTTCAGGCGGCATTCCGTGCCGTTCAGCACATATTCCGACTCTCCGGAACGGTAGAGCCGTCTCGTTACGGTAACCTCCGGATAATCGAGCGCGAGACTGTGATCCGCGTTATCCAGCGTGATTGCCACATAGGCATAGCTTTGCGGCCGGCGCTGCTGCGTCCCCGCGAAGATCACGTCCTGCATCGAGGCGCCGCGGAGCTGCTTCACCTTCTGCTCTCCCAGAACCCATCTCACAGCGTCGGATATATTCGATTTTCCGGAGCCATTCGGGCCGACGATGCCTGTGATTCCCTCGCTGAAATCCAGAACAGTCTTATTTGCAAAGGATTTAAAGCCCTGAATCTCAATGGATTTTAAATACATTACCGGTTTCCGCCTTTATTCTGCATAGCGCCTGATATGCTGCCGCCTGTTCCGCTTTCTTTTTGGAGGAGCCTTCACCAATGCCGTAAACCATCTCATCCAGACGCACCTCGATTCGATAGGTACGGTCATGGCAGGGCCCCTCCTCCGTCAGAAGCGCATAACGAAGCTCTCGATGGTTCTGCGAGCTGTATTCCTGCAGCATGGTCTTCGCGTCGTGATAAAGCTCCTTATTTTCGATATCTGAGAGGACAAACTCCGTGATGAAGCGCTGTGCCGGCTCCATTCCGCCGTCCAGATATATCGCGCCGATCACTGCCTCGAAGGTATCGGAAAGGACGGAATCTCTCTGGCTGATCCCCTCTCGCCCCTCTCCCTTCCCCAGGATGATATAATCACCGAGCTGCAGTCTCCGCGCACTCTCCGCCAATGTCGGCTCGCAGACCAGCGACGCCCGAAGCTTGGTCATCACACCCTCCTGCAGCACAGGCTCTCTCTGAAAGAGGAACAGGCTGGAAACCAGCTCCAGCACGGCATCTCCCAGAAATTCCAGCCGCTGATTCGACGCTTCCTTCGGATCTCCGTTTTCATTGGAAAAGGATGGATGAGTCAGTGCATGTAAAAGCAGGGACTCATCCTGAAAATGATAGCCGACAGAAGCCTGTAATGCTGTTAAATCTCTCATTCCGCTCCCTTATTCTTTTATTCTGCGCTCCGGATTGCCTCGACCGCCTCGCCGACCGTCCGGATCTTCTCCGCGGCATCCTCCGGGATCTCGATCCCGAACTCCTCCTCGATCGCCATCACAATCTGTACGACGTCGAGGGAATCCGCATGCAAATCCTCTGCGAAACGGCTTTCCATCGTGATGCTCTCCTCGCTGACATCTGTAAGCTCTGCCGCGATGATCTTCTTTAATTTTTCAAATTCCATGGTTTCTCCTTATCCGGCTTCCATTTTGATGTCTGGAAGCGCGACTTACTCTTCGTTTTCTGCTTCCTTCTCCTCTGTGGCGAGGTTCTCCGAGATCTTCTGTACAATACCGCTTCGCACGAAGTCTGCCGCCTGCCGCACAGCTGCCGTCACCTCCGTACCGTCCGTATTGCCATGTACCTTAACCACCAGCCCGTTCAGCCCGAGGATCGGCGCGCCGCCGGCAGCTTTGGCATCGAAGCGCTGCAGCGTCCGCTTGAGACTTCCCTTGATCAGCGCTGCGCCGAGAAGGGTCGGCAATCCGCTGTGCCGCAATGCGCCGCTGATTTCCGTGAGCAGCATTTTTGCGACACCCTCATACATCTTCAGAACGACATTTCCGACGAAGGCATCGGCGACGATCACGTCACAGTTTCCCTCGACGATGTCCCTTGCCTCGACAGAGCCGATGAAATTCAGTCGCTCCTGCTTTTTGAGAAGCTGCATCGTCTCCTTGACGAGCGCGTTGCCCTTCTCCTCCTCTGCGCCGATGTTGACAAGTCCGATCGTCGGACGTGCGATGCCGAGCATATTCCGTACATAGATGCTGCCCATTTCCGCGAACTGCACGAGCCACTCCGGCTTCGCATCCACATTGGCACCGCAGTCCACGAGGAGGCTCAGTCCCTTCCGGGTCGGGATCAACGCACCCAGCGGCGGACGCTGTATCCCCCTGAGCCTGCCGACGATCAGCTGTCCTCCCGCGAGGATCGCCCCGGTGGAGCCGGAGGAGAGGATCGCGTCGGCATTGCCGTCCTTCACGAAGCGCATGCCCTTCACAATGCTGGAATCCTTCTTCCTGCGGACTGCCATCACCGGAGACTCATGCAGGCTCACCACCTCCGGCGCGTCTACGAGCTCGATCCGGTCTCTGTCATAGTGACAGCCGGACAGAATCTGCCGCAGTCTTTCCTCCGGGCCGAAGAGAAAGAGCTTCGTATTCGGGACGAGCGGAAGGGAATCGACCGCCCCGCGGAGCATCACCTCGGGACCGTTGTCCCCACCCATCGCATCTATCGCAATTCTGATCATCTGCGCCATGTCCTCCCTGTCAGAAACCGTAATGCTGCATAGCATACCTATGTTACTGTTTTTCGCTATAAAAATCAAGCTGTCGGGTCTGTGTCCATACCGTTCTCCCGTTCCCCGCGTCGGCATTCCCGACGGTATTCTCTGGGAGAAATCCCGTACATCGCCTTGAAAGCATCCTTGAAATAATTGGCATCGCTGAAGCCGACGGAAAGAGCGATCACTGTTACGCTCTGCTCTCCCGCCCGAAGCAGCGCAGCGGCGTGCCGGAGACGAGTCAGCCGCAGATACTCATGCGCGCCGATTCCTGTCGTTTCCCGGAAGCGGCGGCTGAAGTAATTCGGGGAGTAGCCGCTCAGCGTCGCGAGCTTTCCCTGCGTCAGTCTCTCCTCATAATGCCGGCTGATATAGCGCGCTGCCCGGAGGATCGCCTCATCCTCGCTGTAGAGCTCTCCGGTCGCTTCCATTTCCACATTTCCGAAGCGGATCGCCTGCAGCAGAAGCTCATTGAGCAGCAGGCGCAGACAGGCTGCGGTACTGTAGTCGGAAAACCGTTCCTCCTGCTCCATTCGTTCCAGAAGCTTCCGAATCTCACCCTGCCATGCGGATGGAATCTGAAGCAGCACAGGAGCAGCAAAACGTTTCCGGAATCGGATCGTTCTGTCGCTCTCTCTGTCAATGTCGGCAAGCCTGAAGTAAATGGAAAAACGCAGGCAGCTTTCCCTGTAGCTGGTATAATGAAGATTCTCCGGGGGAATCAGCAGGAGGCTGCCCTCCCCGATGCGGTACAGACTGTCCCCCACGAAGAACTGACAGCTTCCACGCTCTACATAATAAATTTCATAAAAGCGATGATAATGATAATCCCGCATCACGAAGGAAGGCTCCCGTTCCCTGCGCTCTCCGTAAACCCGATCGATCTGTTTGATTTTTCCAAACTGCATTTCTTCTCTTCGATCCTCTTTTATATCATTTTCTTTCGCATTTTATGTAACAGTTCAGCTAAGCAATTCGCTGAAGCGCGGATAAAGGCGGCTGTACAGAATCGGGGCAGCTCCCTTGCTGATTATAATAGAAAATCAGTCATTTTCAAGAATTGACAGATATTTTCCTTAGAAAATATAGAATTACTATGCTAGACTTGCAGGCATAGCTTTTTCAGGAAAGGATCATAGAGTATGACGGCAGGCTTATCACAGAAGGACGAGAAATTTCTCAAGGAGAGTCTCCATGCCCCGATGCTGCGGGTCGTACTGACGGTCGGCATGCCGCTCGCGCTGTACCAGACTCTGCAGCAGCTCTTCTCCATCCTCGATACCATGATGGCGTCCCACATCAGCGCCGAGTCCGTCTCTGCCGTGGCATATCTCTCGCAATTAAGCTCCATTCTCTCTGCGATCGGTTCCGGGCTTGCAATCGGCGCGGGCATCCTGATTTCCCGTGCCTTCGGGGAGGAGAACTTCGAGCTGGTGAAGCGGCGGGTCTCCACGCTCTATGCGATGTGTCTCATGGCAGGACTCGGCATCCTGCTCCTGATCCTGCCGGTGAGCGGCGCCTTTCTCCGTTTCGCAGGCACGCCAGAGGAGCTGATCCGGACCGGACAGCCTTATTTCCGTGTGCAGCTCCTCGTCCTTGTCGTCAGCTTCCTCGACAATGTCTATATCTCTGTGGAACGCGCCCGCGGCAACGCGAAGCGCATCCTCCGGCTGAACCTGCTCTGCATCACGGTGAAGCTTATACTGACGGCGCTCTTTGTCTACGTCCTCCGTGGAGATCTCGTGATGATCGCCTACGCCTCGTTTGCTTCCCAGAGCCTGATGCTGTTTTTCGCCGTGAAGAACAGTATAGACAGCGGCAATATCTTCGGCTTCCATCTCGCCTCGGTCAGCTTCCGAAGAGAGCTGACCGCCCCGATGCTCCATACCTCCTATCCCGTCATGCTCGAGAAGGCACTCTTCTCCTTCGGCAAGACGATCATCAATTCCATGGCTGCGGGTTACGGCGCGCTGACCGTCGGCGCACTCGGCGTCTCCAACAATCTGGGCGGCATCACGACCAATCCGCAGAACGGTTTTCAGGACGGCGCTGCCGCGATCATTTCCCAGAATGAGGGTGCGCAGAAGCCGGAGCGGGTGCTGCAGGCGTTTCACGTCACGCTCCTTCTCTGTATGCTGGAGGGCGCACTCGTCTCCGGGGCGGAGCTTTGCCTGCTCCGCCCGCTCTCCGGGCTTTTCTCCTCCGATCATCCCGCCTTTCAGCAGCTGATCATGGATGTCTATCGCTGGGAGGCACTCGGCGCAGTTCCGCTCGGCGCAAACTGCGCCGTCATGGCGCTGCTTTACGGACTCGGAGAGACGCGCTTTACGCTGCTCATCAATGTTTCCCGTGTTTTCGTCTTCCGCATCCCGGTCTTCCTCTTCCTTAGGCACTGTACAAATTTCGGCAGCCAGAGCTGCGGTGTAGTTATGTTCGTAAGTAATTTTCTTACCGCTGTACTCGCTATGCTGATTGGGCTAAGGGTAATCCATAGATACCGGAAAATTCATCATTTAAAATGAAATCACATGTATTCCTGTCCTTATTCCGACAGATACGCCGCCCTCACCTTCGGGTCTGCCAGAAGCGCTGAGGCATTTCCCTCGAGGCGGATCCGTCCGGTCTCGAGCACATAGGCGCGGTCTGCCACAGCGAGTGCCTTGTTGGCGTTCTGCTCGACGAGGAGGACGGTCACGCCGCTCTCGTGGATCTTCCGGATGATCTCGAAGATCTCTTTCACATAGATCGGAGACAGCCCCATGGACGGCTCGTCCAGCACGATCATTTCCGGCTTGGACATCAGCGCCCTGCCCATCGCAAGCATCTGCTGCTCTCCGCCGGAGAGCGTTCCCGCAATCTGATTTCTCCGCTCCTGAAGGCGCGGGAAATGCCGGTACACCATACGGAGGCTCTCCTCGACCTCCGCCCTGTCGCTTCTCGTGAAGGCGCCCAGCATCAGGTTCTGATAGACGCTCAGCGTCGCGAATACGCGCCTGCCCTCCGGCACATGGGCGAGCCCCCGCTTCACCAGCTCGTGTCCCGGAACCCGTGTGATTTCCTTTTCGTTATAGAATACTCTCCCGCTCCGCGCCGGAATCAGTCCGGTGACAGTCTGCAGCGTCGTCGTCTTACCTGCACCGTTCGCGCCGATCAGCGTGACGATCTCGCCCTTCTCCACATGAAAGGAGATTCCCTTCAGGGCATGGATCATCCCATAATATACATTCAGCTCCTGTACCTCTAAAATCCTGCTCATGCCCTCTCCTTACTCGTCTCCGAGGTACGCCTTGATGACCTCCGGGTCATGCAGCACCTCCTGCGTCTCCCCCTGCTTCAGCACCTGCCCGAAATTAAGGACAGTAAGGCGGCCGCAGATCCCGGAAACCAGCTTCATATCATGCTCGATCAGGAGGATCGTCATATCGAAGCGATCGCGGACGAGGCGGATCGTGCGCATCAGCTCCTCCGTCTCATTCGGATTCATGCCTGCCGCAGGCTCGTCCAGAAGCAGCAGCTTCGGCTTTGTGGCGAGAGCGCGGGCGATCTCCAGCTTTCTCTGCTGTCCATAGGGCAGATTTCCCGCCTTATAGTCCGAGAAGCCCTCGAGTCCGAAGACCGTAAGCAGCTCCAGCGCCCGCTCATTCATCGCCTTCTCCGTCCTCCGGTATTTCGGGGTGCGGAAAATCCCGTCCGGCACGGAATAGCGATAATGATTGTGCAGCCCTGCCTTGACATTGTCCAGCACGGAGAGCTGCCCGAAGAGGCGGATATTCTGGAAGGTTCTCGCGATCCCCCTTTTATTGACCTCCTCGCAGCGCATTCCGGTAATGTTCTCTCCGTCCAGAAGGATTCGCCCCGCCGTCGGCCTGTAGACGCCGGTCAGGAGATTGAAGCAGGTGGTTTTTCCCGCACCGTTCGGCCCGATCAACCCGTAGAGCTCATTTTTCTCGATTTCGACATGAAACTGATCTACCGCTTTCAGACCGCCGAAGGAGATCCCCAGCGCCTTCACACTCAGCATCGCCATTTACACCCCCTCCTTTCCCTGCTTCGCGAGTCCTCCCCGGAAACGCTGTCCGATCCGCTCTCGGAGCTGAATCAGTCCGGGCGCGGAGGTGAAGAGCATCATCAGGATCAGCACTACCGCATAGATCAGCATGCGGTAATCATTGAGTCCGCGCAGCAGCTCCGGAAGCAGTGTCAGGACGACGGCGGCAATGACGGAGCCGCGCATATTTCCGATTCCGCCGAGCACCACGAAAACCAGTATCATAATGGACTGGTTATAGCCGAAGTTCTTCGGGAGTGCCTGCAGGGAGCTCAGATTATGAGCATAGAGCACGCCGCCGATGCCGGCGATCGCCGCGGAAAGGGTGAAGGTCAGGAGCTTATAGCCTGTCACATTAAGACCGATGGATTCTGCCGCGATGCGGTTGTCACGGATCGCCATGACGGCACGTCCGGCACGGGAATTCATGAAGTTCAGCACGACGAAGAGCACCAGCAGCAGAAGCACGATTCCGACCGTGAAGCTGGAAAGCTTCGGCGTGCCGGTGATGCCCTGTGCGCCCTTGATGATGGTCTGCCCGCCTGTTGTGAGTCCCAGCGCCATATTATCCTTCAGGGAGAAATGCATCCCTCTGGAATCTACGCCGAAGTAAAGCGCGTTGATCAGATTTTTGATGATCTCTCCGAAGGCGAGCGTCACGATCGCGAGGTAATCGCCCTTCAGCCGGAGCACCGGAATGCCGATCAGGAAGCCGCAGAGCGCTGCGGACAGGGCGCCGATCAGAAGCGCTGCGAAAAAGACAAGTCCCGTCGGAAGCCCGCTTCCCTTCATCAGCATCGACCATGTCGCACTCGCAAACGCGCCGACGCACATGAAGCCGGCATGTCCGAGGGAAAGCTCCCCCGAGACGCCGACGACCAGATTCAGGCTGACAGCCATGATGCTGTAGATGCAGAGCGGCACCAGCAGTCCCCTCATCAAGGAGCTCATATTCCCGCTCTGAAGAAATGCCTCGACGATAAGGTAGGCAAGCACGATCATCAGAAAGGTAATGCCGTTGCTGCGAAAGATCTTCTGCTTTGTTTTCATCATCCTATACCTTCTCCATGACCTTCTTGCCGAGAATCCCGGTCGGCTTCACCAGAAGTACAACGATCAGCACAGAAAACACAATGACATCCGAAAGCTTCGAGGAAATATACGCCTTGGACAGGTTCTCGAGCACCCCGAGGAGAATCCCTCCGATGAAGGCGCCCGGAATCGAACCGATCCCGCCGAGCACGGCGGCGACAAACGCCTTGATGCCGGGCATCGCGCCGGTCGTCGGGGTCAGGGTCGGATACGCCGAGCAGAGTAGGATGCCGCCGATTGCCGCCAGCGCGGAGCCGATCGCAAAGGTCATGGCGATCGTACGGTTCACATTGACGCCCATCAGCGTCGCTGCGCCCTTGTCCTCCGAGACGGCGAGCATCGCCTGCCCTGCCTTGGTACGGTTGATAAAGAGCAGGAGTCCGCCGACGATCAGCAGGCAGACCACAATTGTCACCACCGTCTCTCCGGAGATCGTCAGCGCGCCATCCCGGAAGCGAAGCGGTGCAAGCGGCACGAAGGAGCTGAAGCTTTTCGGATTCGCGCCGAAGAGGAGCAGCGCCAGATTCTGCAGGAGATAGGATACCCCGATTGCGGTGATCAGCACCGACAGGGAATTCGCCTGCCGAAGCGGTTTATACGCCACTCTCTCGGTCAGAACGCCCAGCAGAGTACAGACCAGCACGGAGAGAAGAACTGCCACGGGAATCGGCAGTCCCAGCGTATTCAGTGCAAGGAAAGCGGCATAGCTCCCGACCATCAGGATGTCTCCGTGCGCAAAATTCAGCATCTTTGCGATCCCATACACCATGGTGTAGCCCAACGCAATGATGGCATAGACGGAGCCGAGACTCACGCCGCTGAAAAAATAGGATATAAAGCTCATCATATCATCGTATCCCTTTCCCGGATGAAAGCGTCCAGGCCTCCATCGTCCTAAGCTTGCTCCCTGACGATCAAAAAGGGCTGCCTCCGCAACCCTTTTTGATCGTCTCCGTCTCGGAACGGAGCTTCTTTTCTATTCTTACTCCGCGGAAACGTAGACACCGTCCTTAATGACGACTGCCTTCGGCTCCTTGTCCACGTCGCCGTTCTCGTTCCATGTCATGCCGGCACCGGTCAGTCCGTCGAGGGTCAGCGTCGGAACTGTCTCCTCCATCTTCGTGCCGAGCTCTGCGGCTGTCATGTCCGGGCTCAGGTTCGCCTTTTCTGCCGCGGCCTTCAGGACATACACCGCATCATAGGCATCTGCTGCGAATTGGATCGGGGTCTCGCTGTAGCTCTCCTTATAGCTCTTCACGAAATTCACCGTACGCTCGTCTGTTGCATCCGCTGCAAACGGTGTCAGAAGCATCAGCCCCTCAGCAAGGGAGGTATCGAAGTTCTCCATATTCAGGATGCCATCCATCCCGTCGCAGCCGAAGAAGGTCGGCTGGAAGCCCATGGTATTTGCCTGCGTCAGCACCAACGCCGCCTCGGTGTAATAGAACGGCAGGAATACGAGCTCCGCGCCGCTGTCCTTCATCTTCTGGAGCTGGGTCGAGAAATCCTTGTTGGAATCTGCGGTGAACTGCTCGTCTGCGACGACCTCGAGCCCGTAGCCCGGCGCCTCCTGCACAAAGGAATCATGGATTCCTGTGGAATACACATCGGAGGAATCATAGATGATGCCGATCTTTGCCGCGAGCTTATGCTCTCCGATATACTGTGCGGACTTCGCGCCCTGTGCCGGATCGGAGAAGCAGATGCGGAATACGTTTTTGGGAGCCGTACACTCCACAGCGGAACCGGACGGAGAGAGAATGAACAGGTTGTCCGCCTCTGCCTCCGCGCCGACTGCGATCGTCGGAGCCGAGGTCGTCGGGCCTACGAGGAACTGCATTCCCCAATCCTTCAGAGAATTGTAAGCATTGATCGCCTTCTCCTGATCGTGCTCATCGTCCGCCTTTTTATAGGAAATCGGATAACCGTTGATGCCGCCGTTCGCATTGATCTCCTGAATCGCGACCTCCGCACCGTTCACGACCGCATTGCCGTATACTGCCGCGCCTCCTGTCAGGGGCCCCTGCGAGCCGATCTTCCAGCTCAGCCCCTCCGCTTCGGATGCTGCGGCAGATTCTCCCGCCGCGCTCGTCGAAGCGCTGCCGCTGCCGGAATTCCCACAGGCAGCCAGCGCTGCCGTCATGATCATCGCCATGGAAGCTGCATATGCTCTCTTCTTCATAATTTCCTCCTCCTTTTCCCTGCGACGGCAAATGTCTTGCAGCGCTGTCGGGAGCGCTGTAAAAACTTTTCTGTATTATAGGCATAGGAAATTATAATGTCAATGACTTTTATAACTTTTATTCACATCAAAGTCATGAGGTATTCATTTAAATTATATTTCGTATAAATGAAATATTGGCAGCTTTGCCTATCTGAATGGCTTACCTATTGCGAGACAGGAACAGCGCACCGGCGGGAAAGGGACCTGAGAAGGACTTCCTGTATCGGAGGATTTCTTATATTCCCTCTTCCTTTCGATCCCGGAGCATCAGCTCGCGAACTGCCTCGCGGACCGGCTTGCCGGCAAAGAGGATCTCGTTTACCTTCTCTACGATCGGCATACTGACTTCATATCGTTCCGAAAGCTCCAACGCCGCCTTCGCGGCATAGACGCCCTCGACGACCTGTCCGACCTCACGCATTGCCTCCTCATAGTTCCTGCCCTCGCCGATCAGGATTCCGGCACGGCGGTTTCTCGAATGCATGGAAGCGCAGGTGACGATCAGATCCCCGATGCCGGACAGCCCGGCGAAGGTCTCCGGCCGACAGCCCATCTTCATGCCGAGGCGGGAAATCTCCGCGATGCCGCGGGTAATCAGTGCAGCCTTCGTATTGTCGCCGTAGCCAAGTCCGTCCGCCATCCCCGCAGCGAGCGCGATAACGTTTTTCAGCGCTGCACCGATCTCGACTCCCTTTACATCCGTATTGATATAGACCCGGAAGCTCTCATTCATGAAGCAGTCCTGTACGAAGCGGGCAGTCTGCTCCTCCCGTGCACCCGCGACGATGGTTGTCGGCAGCAGACGCGATACCTCCTCCGCATGCGTCGGTCCGGAGAGAACCGCTGCGCGCGCTGCCGGGATTTCCTGCTCCACGAGCTCCGTCATGGTGAGGAGGCTGCCCTCCTCGATGCCCTTCGCTACCGTGACGACGATCTTTCCGGGAGAGACATAGGGAGACATCTCCCGCGCTGTTTCCCGAACATAGATCGAAGGCACTGCGAGAACCAGCACTGCACAGTCCTCACAGACAGCACGCAGTGCTGTCTCTCCGGTGATATTTTCCGGCAGCACCGCTCCCGGCAGATTCCTGTGGCGGCGTGTCTCCATCAGCTCTTTGATCTCTGCGGGAAACTTCGACCAGAGCATTACCTCGTGCCCGTTCTTCGCCAGTACGATTGCCAGAGCCGTTCCCCATGTTCCCGCGCCGATTACCGCTGCCTTCATTCCTTCCCTCCCTTTCTCTTCTGTCGAAAATACGTCTCCCGGAGGAGACGCTTCCCTGTATGCCTGTCTTATTTTTTATGTCCGAACCGATTCTCTCTGCCGTGCAGAAGCCTCTGAATGTTTGCACGATGCTGGAAGATGCAGAGTGCTGCGATCAGGAAGCTCAGCAGCGTACATGATAAATAGGTCTGTTCTGTGACAGGGAGCCAGCCGCTCCGCCCGAAAAGCAGCACGGAGAGGAAAAACAGGCTTACCCCGATGATGGAGCCCAGACTCACATAGCCGCTTATGAGAACGATTCCGATAAATACAGCGAGGAGCAGCAGCGCCAGCCGGAAGTCGAAGACCAGCAGCAGCGCGCCGGTGCAGGCGACGCCCTTTCCGCCCTTTAATTTCGGAATGACAGTGAAATCATGTCCGAGGATCGCGCCGAAGCCTGTCACGAGACTGAGCTGCGCCCGCAGCGCAGGGCTCTCCACCCTCCACAGCAGCGTGAGCAGGAAGATCGGAAAGACAGTCTTCGCGATGTCCATCAGCAGTACCGTCGCACCGGCCTTCTTCCCCATTGTGCGAAGCACATTGGTGCTGCCGGGATTGCCGGAGCCCTCCTTGAAAATATCATGCCCCTGCGACCGTGCATAAAGATAGCCGTTCGGAATATTGCCGAAGAGGAAGCCGATCAGCAGGGCGATACAACTGTGCATGAGATCCATCAGACATTTTCCTCCCCTCTTTCGCGGATAATAAACCGAAGCGGGGTACCAACGAAGCCGAACGCTTCCCGGATCTGATTCTCGATGTATCTCGTATAGGAGAAGTGCATCAGCTCGCGGGCGTTCACGAAGATGACGAAGGCGGGCGGTTCCACGCCGATCTGCGTGATATAGTAGAGCTTCAGCCGCTTTCCCTTGTCAGAGGGCGGCTGCTTCATCGCCGTTGCCTTCGCCATGATCTCGTTCAGCACGCCGGTCTTGATGCGGAGCGTCTGGTTCTGCCGGACGAAATTTACCATTTCGAAGATTTTGTGCAGACGCTGTCCGGTTTCTGCGGAAATGAAGAGGAATTCCGCATAGTCCATATAGGCAAATGTCTCCTTCATGGTCTTCTTGAATTCCTGCATGGTCTTGTCCGTCTTCTCAATGGCGTCCCATTTATTGACGGCGATAATGACGCCCTTCCCGGACTCATGGGCAATCCCGGCGATCCGGGCATCCTCCGCCGTCACGCCCTGCGTCGCATCAATCATCACGATGCAGATATTCGCGCGATCCACCGCAGCGACGGTACGAATGACGGAATAGCGTTCGATATCGTCACTGACTCTGCCCTTCCGCCGAAGTCCGGCGGTATCGATGAAAATATAGTGCTCTCCGTTGTGTACGACCTCCGTATCGATCGCATCCCTCGTCGTACCCGCGATCTCCGAGACGATGACCCTGTTCTGTCCGAGCAGCTTGTTGACGAGGGAGCTCTTGCCGACATTCGGCTTCCCGATCAGCGCGATCTTCACAGTATCGTCCTCTTCCTCCGTACTCAGCTCCGCCGGGAAGTGCTTCACGACCTCGTCCAGCAGATCTCCCAGTCCGAGCTGATTCACAGAGGAAACACCGAACGGATCTCCCAGTCCGAGACTGTAGAACTCATAAATATCGTTTCCGAACTTCTGAAAGCTGTCTACCTTATTTACACAGAGCACGACCGGCTTCCCGGACTTCCGGAGCATCTCCGCCACCTCATAATCCGTGTCCACTACGCCGGTACGGACATCCGTCACGAAGAGAATGACGTCTGCCGTATCGATGGCAAGCTCCGCCTGGGAACGCATCTGGCTCAGGATCACGTCCTGCGCATCCGGCTCGATCCCGCCGGTATCCACCAGTGTGAAATGATAGTTCAGCCAGCTCGCATCCGCATAGATCCGATCCCGTGTCACACCCGGCGTATCCTGTACGATGGAGATCTGCTTCCCCGCGATCACGTTAAAGAGTGTGGACTTTCCGACATTCGGTCGTCCCACTACTGCTACGATTGCTTTCCTCATTGTATTTCCCTCAAATCCGCTCTTTATTTTCGTTCATACCGAAAAGTGCCCAAAAGCTAATAAAGTATAGCATTAAATCGGAGAGAAAGAAAGAGGGGGCGGAAATTCCGCCCCCTCTCTCAGGTGATGCTGTTTGTAAATGCTTAGTTGTTGTAGAGCTCGACCAGCTTCTTCAGATGCTCGTAGCGCTCCTTTGCCTCTGCCTCGTTCTTCGCATCCAGCGCAGCTGCACGCTCCGGATTCTTGAGCGCAAGGGACAGATAACGCACCTCGCCCTTCAGGAATTCCTGATAGCCCTCGAACTTCGGCTCCTTGGAATCCAGACTGAACTTCTTGTCGCCGCCCAGCGGGTTGAAGCGGAAGTTGTTCCAGTATCCGGACTCTACGGCGAGCTTCTCCTCGGTCTGTGCCTTCGCCATGCCCTTCTTGATGCCGTGGTTGATACACGGAGCATAGGCGATGATCAGGGACGGTCCCGGATATGCCTCTGCCTCGGAGATCGCCTTTACAGTCTGCGCCATATCTGCGCCCATTGCAATATGCGCTACATATACATAGCCGTAGGACATTGCGATCCCGGCAAGATCCTTCTTCTTCGTATCCTTACCGCCGGCAGCGAACTGTGCGACAGCACCGGTCGGGGTAGCCTTGGAGGACTGTCCGCCCGTATTGGAGTAAACCTCGGTGTCGAATACCATGACATTGATATCCTTACCGGAAGCGAGCACATGGTCGAGACCGCCGAAGCCGATATCGTAAGCCCAGCCGTCGCCGCCGAAGATCCACTGGCTCTTCTTCGCGAGGAAATCCTTATTCTTCAGAAGGTCGAGGGAGATCTCATCGGTCTTACCCTCCAGCGCTGCGAGCAGCTTATTGGTTGCCGTACCGTTGGTCGCACCGACAGCGAAGGTATCCAGATACTCCTGTGCGGCTGCCTTTACGGAGGCGTCTGCTTCGGCGATTCTCTCTACCTGCTTCCGGAGACGGTCGCGAATCGCATTTTGTGCGAGCAGCATACCGTAGCCGAACTCGGCATTGTCCTCAAAGAGAGAGTTGTCCCATGCCGGACCCTGTCCCTTGGCATTGACAGTGTACGGCGTAGACGGAGAGGAATTCCCCCAGATCGAGGAGCATCCTGTCGCGTTGGCGATATACATCCTGTCGCCGAAAAGCTGCGTGATCAGCTTCGCGTACGGTGTCTCTCCGCAGCCCGGGCAGGCGCCGGAGAACTCGAAGAGAGGCTGCTTGAACTGCGAGCCCTTCACCGTAGTTTCCTTGAACTTCGCCACGACATCGTCCTTGATCGGTAGTTTCACAGCATAATCGAAATACTTCTGCTCTCCATACTGCTCTGCGATCGGAACCATGGTAAGCGCCTTCTCTCCCTTCATACCCGGACATACGTTCGCGCAGGAGCCGCAGCCAACGCAGTCGAGCGCGGAAATCTTGATGCCGAACTGATAGCCTGCCATGCCGTTCAGCCCCTTGACTCTCATGCCGGCAGGTGCTGCGGCGACCTCCTCCTCTGTGAAGGCGAACGGGCGGATGACGCCGTGCGGGCAGACATAGGAACAGAAATTACATTCGATACAGTTGTCCGGATTCCATAACGGAACGTTTACGGCGATGCCGCGCTTCTCATAGGCTGCACTGCCGACCGGCGTAGAGCCATCCACATAATCGTTGAAGGCGGATACCGGAAGACTGTTGCCCTCCTGTGCGGAAACGGCGTTCTGAATATTGTTGACGAAGTCCAGAACATCCTTTCTGCCCTCTGTCTTAGTGGTGAACTCGAGGCCCTCGTCCTCACAGTCTGCCCACTCTGCCGGAACCGTGATCTCCTCGAAGGCGTTGGCGCCTGCGTCGATCGCATCCCAGTTCTTCTTTACGACATCCTCGCCCTTCCGTCCGTAGGTCTTCTGTGCGGCGGACTTCATCAGCTGGTTCGCTTCTTCCTTCGGGATGATTCCGGTCAGCGTAAAGAAAGCGGACTGCAGAATCGTATTGATACGGGTCGGACCCATGCCGGTCTCGATACCGATCTTCACGCCGTTGATGATGTAGAACTTGATATGATGCTCCGCCATGTACTTCTTGACCTGTCCGGGGATGTGCTTCCCGACCTCATCCTTGGACCAGGTGCAGTTCAGGAGGAAGGTTCCGCCGTCTACCAGCTCCTGCACCATGTTGAACTTGGTCATGTATGCCGGATTGTGGCAGGCTACGAAGTTCGCTCTGCGAATCAGATAGGTCGACTTGATCGGCTTCTTGCCGAAGCGGAGGTGAGACATGGTTACGCCGCCGGACTTCTTGGAGTCATAGTCGAAGTAAGCCTGTGCGTACATATCGGTATTGTCGCCGATGATCTTGATAGAGTTCTTGTTCGCACCTACGGTACCGTCCGCGCCGAGTCCCCAGAACTTACAGTTCACGGTTCCCTCCGGAGTCGTAACGAGTGCCGGGCCGTCCGGAAGAGAAAGATAGGTCACATCGTCATGGATGCCGATGGTGAATCTCTTCTTGTCCTGATTTCTGTATACGGAAACGATCTGTCCCGGCGTCGTATCCTTGGAGCCGAGGCCGTAGCGGCCGGAAAGGATCTTCACAGCTGCGAATTTGCTGCCGGAAAGCGCAGCAACCACATCGAGGTAGAGCGGCTCACCGATAGAGCCCGGCTCCTTCGTCCGATCAAGCACGGAGATGGTCTTCACGGTCTCCGGCAGCGCCTCGATCAGTGCCTCTGCGGAGAACGGTCTGTACAGGCGTACCTTCACCACGCCGACCTTGGCGCCCTCGGTCTTTACGAGGTAGTCGATGGTCTCCTCGATGGTGTCATTTACAGAGCCCATCGCGATGATGACATGCTCCGCATCCGCTGCACCATAGTAGTTGAAGAGCTTATAATTCGTGCCGATCTTTGCATTAACCTTGTCCATGTACTCCTGGACAATAGCGGGAAGTGCATCATAGTAAGGATTGGAAGCCTCGCGTGCCTGGAAGAAGATATCCGGGTTCTGCGCAGAGCCTCTCTCTACCGGGTGGTTCGGATTGAGGGAACGTGCGCGGAAGGCATCGATGTACTCCCAATCCACCATATCCTTCAAATCCTCATAGTCCCACTCCTCGATCTTCTGGATCTCGTGAGAGGTACGGAAGCCGTCGAAGAAGTTGATGAACGGAATCCTTCCCTTTAATGCTGCGAGATGAGCCACCGGGGTTAAATCCATAACCTCCTGAACCGAGGACTCACAGAGCAGAGCGGCACCGGTCTGACGGCATGCCATCACGTCGGAATGATCGCCGAAGATGGAGAGCGCGTGAGACGCGACCGCACGGGCGGAAACGTCGAATACACCCGGGAGCTGCTCTCCGGCAACCTTGTAGATGTCCGGGATCATCAGGAGAAGCCCCTGAGAAGCCGTGAAGGTCGTCGTCAGCGCGCCTGCGGCGAGAGCGCCGTGCACAGCACCTGCGGCGCCTGCCTCGGACTGCATCTCGGTAACCTGTACCGCCTCGCCGAGAATGTTCTGTCTGCCTTCGGTCGCCCACTCATCTACATGCTCCGGCATGACGGATGACGGTGTGATGGGAAAGATAGCGGCTACTTCGGAGAAAGCATACGAAGCGTGTGCCGCTGCCTGGTTTCCATCCATAGTTTTCATTTTTCTTGCCATAAAACCCTCCTGGAAAATGAATAGCCACATTGGATGCGGTGAAGTATTTATGAGAACCCGTTTCAAGGGATATCATACGAAATTAAGTATAGCATTTCCCCCATATTTTGCAAAGATAAACGTAGGATTATTGAATAAAATACAATGCACAGTGCACGAAAAAAAGGAATTCCCAGTAATAGACTATGGTATGCTTTGCACAAAAAAAGAAGGAGCGGTGTCTGCCGTTCCTTCCTGTCCTTTCTGCGTGAAATGCCGGATCACAGCCCCGGACCTGCCGGAATCCGATCATTGTCCGTATTGCCTTCGCTCTCGCTTCCCGGATGCGCATCGATGTTCCCGGAGCGCTCCGCGGTGGTCGGCGCCTCCTGCACCGCATCGGTCTGCTTCTTCGTCTCCGTGCTCTCCGCGGTTTCCGTCTCGGACGCGCTCTCCACGGGCGTACTCTCCGCTGCACTGGTTACACCCTCCGCATATTTCTTCGGCGTATGTCCCTTGTAGGTCACCTTGTGATCCTCTATCTTCTGCTCCTTGCCGTTCTTCCGGATAATCTTGTAAGCGATCCAGCGGGAGCCCGCCGAACCGTTGCTCTCAGCGCCCTGCTCCGGCGTGATGATCTGCGGTGCGGGAACCGGCAGATCCTCTACCTTCTCCGTAACGAGATCCCAGCTTTCTCCCTCCGGGAGGACAGGGATGCCGTAGAGCTGCACCGTACAGGTCTGATCCTTATACCAGGCGCGGATACCGATCGCGTGCTTCGAGCTGTTCACGAAGCGGTAGTCCGGACCGCCCCAGGAGATCGTCGCATCTGAGCCTGGGCGGACATAGTTCGGCGCGAAGGTATGGGAGCGGCGGTAGGTCGTCGTCAGACCGCTGCGGAATACGGCGTTGTAGAGGGTAGAGGATACCTGACAGACGCCGCCGCCGACCTCCTGCACCACCTCTCCGCCATTATATGCCGCTGCGGCGCCATAGCCCTTCTCTGCGGTTCTCTGTCCGACCACCTCATTGAAGGAGAACTCCTCCCCCGGCTTCAGCACGGTGCCGTTCACAGCCTGCGCAGCGAGCTTCACATTCTGGTTCCGGATAGAATTCGAGGTGGTGTTCGTTGTGAAGCTGCCGATCGTCTTATATTGATCCCTGATTGACGCTGAGGATGCTGCGAGCTTCTCTCCCGAGGCGGGAATCTCTGCATCGTAGCTGCCGTCCCGTACTGCCGTGAGCAGCTTCGATGCGGTTTCCTCCGCATTGATTCTGTAGCCGTCTACCGTGCCGCCGAAAACGAACTCGCCGCTGGACGCATCGAAGGAGACAATATCGCCGTTCACCGGCGGCATATCCCATACGAGCGCGAGCTGCGACGAAAGATCAGAGAGCTGCGATGAAAAATCCGGGAGCTCCAGCCGGTAGTCCGCGCTGACCGCCTCGGTCGTCGTCTCTGTCTCCGTACTTGTCTCCGTCTCTTTTTTCTTCATGAAAGAGAAGAAGCCCTGCTTCTCCGTCTCACTCTCCGCTGTGCCTGCTTCTGTCTCTATGGTTTCCTGACTTGACTGATAGTCGGCAAAGATCTTCTCTGCCAGCTGTTCTACGTTCTCCGAAAGCAGATCCGGTACGGCGAAGCTGCCCTTTTCCGGACGTATCGTCACATTTTTCAGGGGATTGTCGATCTTTACGATCTCCTCTGTGCCCTCATTGTCCGTACTGCCGGCGCCCGCACTGCTCGTCTCTGCCTGCTCCGAAAGCTCCGGCAGCTTGAAGTGATCGAGATTCGGATTTTCATTTTTGACGGTCAGCCTCCAATCGTAGCTTCCCTTCAGCTTATCGATCAGCTGCTGCCGGTTCATGCCCTTCAGGTTCAGAAGCGCTGCCGAAGCATCCAGTGCCGAATAATCGAGGTAAATGTCCTCGTGGATCACATTCGGGTCGTATGCCTCCGTGCTTTCCTTCGGCGCGCTCTCGTCCTCTCCGTTCTTTCCCCCGGGAATTCCCATCCGCAGAGCGAAAACGCAGATGAGGGCTATGGCAAGCACACCGAGTCCGCCGAGCAGCGGAGGCATGCCGTTTCTTTTTTTCTTTTTATATTTACTGTATCTGCCGCTCCCTCCGGAATAGCCTCTGCTGCCTGCCGCCTGTCGCACATCCCCGCCGCGGGAGCCTCCCGACGTCCGTCCGCGGGACTGCCCCCGCATCCTGCCGGAGCCGTTTCTATCCTGATAACCGTTATACTGCGCCATAATCCCCCACCCGTATGCTGTAGTATCGTCGGAGCGGAAAGCACCCGGACGATACCCTAATCTTAGCACATCCTGGTGTTTTGTATACAGTGAAAAATCATTAAACATTACGAAGGATTCCCGTAAAAAAATTAAAAATTAGCCAGAAAGGCTGTCGTCCCTGCCCGAAGGCCGGAACGGCAGCCCTTTTAAGCCGTTTGGATTAAGCCCCTACTACGAGATTCACGATCCTGCCCGGGACATAGATTTCTTTCAGGATCGTCCCGTCCAGCCGGTCTTTGATCGCCTCTCTTGCGATTCGAAGTGCCTCCTCCTTCGGGCAGTCCTGCGGCACGGTAATGACCGCCTTGGTCTTCCCGTTCAGCTGTACCGGCAGCTCGATCTCATCCGCCTTCATTGCCTCCTCGTCATACTTCGGCCAGCCGGCATGGAATACGCTGTCCGTACCGCCGAGCTCGTGCCAGCATTCCTCCGCGATGTGCGGCGCGAAGGGCGCGAGCAGGACAGAGAAGGTTCGGAGCGTCTCAAGATCCATGCCTCCCTCCTTCTTCGCAAGCAGAGTCATGGCGTTGTTGTATTCCATGAAGCCGGAAACGACGGTATTCAGAGAGAATGCATCGAAGCGCTGCTCGATATCGTGAACGAGGTTGTGACGAAGACGGATCATCTCCTTCGTCGCAGCCGGCTTCTTCTCTATGGAATCCTGCACCAGTGTATAGAAGCGGTTCAGGAAGCGGCTGACGCCGTCGATCCCGCGGTCGTCCCATTCCGCGTCCAGCTCCGGTGGTCCCACAAAGAGCTCGTAAAGACGGAGCGCGTCGCAGCCATAGTCGCGAACCAGATCGTCCGGCGACACGACATTGCCCTTGGATTTCGACATCTTGATGCCATTCTTGCCGGTGATCATGCCCTGATTGAAGAGCTTCGTAAACGGCTCCTCGAAGCCGATGACGCCGATGTCATAGAGGAACTTCGTCCAGAAGCGGGAATAGAGGAGGTGCAGTACCGCGTGCTCTACGCCGCCAACATACATGTCGACCGGAAGCAGCCGGTCTGCTTTCTCGCGGCTCACCAGCTCCCGCTCGTTGTGTACGTCCACATAACGCAGGAAGTACCAGGAGGAGCCTGCCCACTGCGGCATCGTATTGGTCTCGCGCTTCGCTGCGCCTCCACAACGCGGACAGCTGCAGTTCACCCAGTCCTCCATTGCTGCGAGCGGAGACTCACCGGTGCCGGTCGGCTCATAGTTCTCCACCTCCGGCAGCCGGAGCGGGAGCTCTTCCTCCGGCACCGGAACATTGCCGCAGTGCGGACAGTGTACGATCGGGATCGGCTCTCCCCAGTAGCGCTGACGGGAGAAAACCCAGTCGCGGAGCTTGTAGCTGACGGTCTTTCTGCCGAAGCCTTTCTTCTCGATCATCTCCGGCGCTTCCCTCTTCAGTACGGAGGACTCCATGCCGTTCCAGTCTCCGGAGTGGATCATGGTGCCGGCTGCCTCGGTGTACGCCTCCTCCATATTCTTGATCTCTATGCCATCCTTCGCGATGACCTGCACGATCGGAAGGGAAAACTTCTTCGCGAAGGCAAAGTCGCGGGCGTCATGCGCCGGGACACACATGATCGCGCCGGTGCCGTGATCTGCCAGAACATAATCGGAGATCCAGATCGGCGTCCGTTCTCCGCTGAGCGGATTGATTGCATAGGCGCCGGTAAATTCGCCGGTCTTATCTCTGTCGTTCACCGCCATACGATCGACATTAGACTTGTTTGCCGCCTGGCTGATATAGCACTCTACTGCTTCCCTACGCTCTTCGGTGGTGATTTCCTTTACCATCGGATGTTCCGGCGCGAGCACCATGAAGGTCGCGCCATAGAGCGTGTCGGGACGGGTCGTGAAGACGGTGATCTTCTTTTCGGAGTTCTCCAGCCGGAAATCCACCTCTGCACCGTAAGAGCGCCCGATCCATTCCGCCTGCATCTTTTTGACCTTCTCCGGCCAGTCCAGCTTATCCAGATCGTCCAGCAGACGGTCGGCGTAGGCGGTGATCCGGAGCATCCACTGCCGGAGATTCTTCTTCGTTACCGGCGTGCCGCACCGCTCACATTTTCCGTCCACGACTTCCTCGTTGGCGAGGCCGGTCTTACAGCTCGGGCACCAGTTGATCGGGAACTCCTTTTCGTAGGCGAGCCCCTTCTTGAACATCTGTACGAAGATCCACTGCGTCCATTTGTAGAAGCTCGGATCCGTGGTATTCAGCTCCATGTCCCAATCGTAGATGGCATTGATCTGCTTCATTTGACGGCGAATGTTGTCAACATTGGACTTCGTCGTGATCGCCGGATGGATACCCATCTTGATGGCATAATTCTCTGCAGGCAGCCCGAAAGCATCCCAGCCCATCGGATGGATGACATATTTGCCGCGGATCAGCTGGTAGCGCGCCCATGCGTCGGAGATTACATAGCCTCTCCAGTGACCGACATGCAGTCCGGAGCCGGACGGATACGGGAACATATCCAGGCAATAATATTTCTCCTTCTTCCCGTCATTTACATTGATGGGATTTCGATCCCAATATTGCTGCCACTTCTCCTCGATGGCATCATGATTATATTTAGCCATGCAAAATCCTCCCTGTCGGCGTATTTTCATAACTTAGTATTATATGTTTACGGAAAACTTTCGTCAAGTATCCCCGGATGCAGGACCGTCCTTCCGGAAAAAGATGTAGACCTGGCGCGCAGCGCGCTCGTCCATGCTCGGACATTCCAGAAGTGCCGGAAGCTCCGCCGTGCGAATATGATCGATATCCTGAAAATGCTTCATCAGCGCCCTCTTCCTTACGGGTCCGATGCCCGGGATATCGTCCAGCAGAGAGTGGATCTGCTTCTTTGTCCGGAGCGAACGGTGATACTCTATCGCGAAGCGGTGTACCTCGTCCTGAATGCGGGTCAGCAGCTTGAACGCCTCGGAGTTCTCCCGGATCGGCAGCTCCTCATTTCGATAGAGCAGCGCTCTCGTCCTATGCCGCTCATCCTTGATCATACCGCAGACCGTGACGCCGCAGATGCCCAGCTCCTCCAGAACCTCCTCACAGATCCCGACCTGTCCCTTGCCGCCGTCCATCAGCACGAGCTCCGGCAGGAAGGAGAAGGAGCCCTGCGTATCCGCCCTGCCGCTCTCTCGATTTTCCTCCCTCTCCCGGAGGCCATGCCGGAAACGGCGCGTCAGCATCTCCCGCATCGAGGCATAATCGTCCGGCCCCTGCACGGAATGAATCCGGAACTTCCGATACGCGTTGCTTCTTGGTCTTCCATCGATATAGACTACCATGGAGCCTACATTCAGCGCCCCCGAGGTATTGGAGATGTCATAGGACTCGATGCGGTGCAATGCGGCGGGGAGTCCGATGAGCTGCTGCAGCTCGTCGATCGCCCGCACCGTTTTCCTTCCCTCCTCCCGGTACTTCTCGCGGTAACGGTTCATCAGGATGCCGGCATTGGTGACTGCCAGCTCCACCAGCTTTTCCTTCTGTCCGATCTGCGGTGTCTTAATGCTGACTTTCCGCCCCTTCAGGCCGGAGAGCCACTCCGCGAGCACCGCTGCACCCGGGAGTGCCGTCTGCACCCAGATCTCCTTGGGAATAAACGGCGTGCCGTTGTAATACTGCTGCAAAAATGCGCTGAGAATCTCCTCATCGGATGCCTCCCGGTCGATGTCGATGAACTGGTGATCCCTGCCGATGATCTTTCCGTCCCTGACGAAGAAAATCTGAATGATGCAGTCCGTCCATTCCCGGCGCATGCCGATGATATCTCTGTCCTCCGTGTCATAGGCAGTGATCTTCTGCCGGTTCTGCACCGCTTCGATCGAGCGGATCAGATCCCGGAAGGCAGCCGCGTCCTCGAAGTCGAGATTCTCGGAGGCTCTCGTCATCTTCCGGTGCAGCTCCTTTACGATATCCTCATACTTTCCGTTCATGAAGTCGAGAACCTGCGTGATCCGTGCCCGGTATTCCGCTCTGGACTGTTTCCCGATGCAGGGTCCGTCGCACTGCTTCATATCATAGTAGATACAGGGGCGCGGCAGGAGATTTCCCTCCGAAAAGACCTTGCTGCAGTTCCGGACATGGAAGGTCTTTCGCAGCAGCTCGATCACCTCGTTCACCTGCTCGGAGGAGGCGTAGGGACCGAAATATCGACTGCGGTCATTCCGGCGCTTCCGGATCGACATCACCCTCGGGTAGGGCTCGTCCAGCGTCACACGAATGTAAGGATAATTTTTGTCATCCTTCAGAAGCGTATTGTAGCGCGGCCGGTACTCCTTGATCAGATTGGACTCGAGAATCAGCGCTTCCAGCTCGGAATCCACGACGATATATTCGAAGCGCTCAATCAGGCTCACCATCTGCTGAATTTTGACGGATTTCTTGTAGGACTTCTGAAAATACTGCTTGACACGGTTCTTCAGCACCTTCGCCTTGCCGATGTAAATCACCTCGTCCTTCGCACCGTGCATCAAATAAACTCCCGGCATTGCCGGGAGCTTCGTCAGCTCTTCCTGTATATTGAAAACGCTTCTGTCAGCCATTTTCCTCCCTTGGGAACGCATCCCAATCGTAATTGTTAGAGGCGTTCCAGACCAGCCACTCCTCATAGCCGCTGTCATAAACCGCCTGAATCTGCGCGCGGAGCTGCTCGGGACCGTAGCGGATATAATTGGAAAGGTAGGAAGCGGTGAAGCCCTGAAGCCATGGGCGCACTGTCGCTCTCTGTCCGCTCTCCGGCTCCGCTTCGAGCGCTTTCCTCGAGGCGCCCAGCGCAAAGAGAATCGTCCGGTAGGGCTCTGTATCCGGATGTGCGATCCCGAAATTTCCGTCTCCGTAATGGGACGGATAGATCATCGGGCACATATAGTCCACCGCCTCCGAAAGGAGTGCATAGTCCTGTCCGACCGCATGAGAATCGACATAGGAGCCGATGATAGTTCCGAAGACGTCCGTAGACAGGAAGATCCCCGCCTCTGCCGCGCGGTCTGAGATATGACGCACAAATTCAGTGATGATCTCTGTTTTGCTTCGCCCCTGTGTCTCTTCCTCAGGAAAGACCACATCCTGCATGCCGCGCTCCGTGCAGAAACGTACATAATCGAGCTGCACTTCGTCGAAGCCGTCCGCTGCGCAGGCAGAAATGATCTCCGAGATATAGTCCCAGTACGCTCTCTGGTAGGGATCTACCCATGCCATGCCTGCGCTGTCATGAAATACGCTGCCATCCGGCAGGCGGTACATCCATTCCGGCTTTACCGTCTCGAGATAGGGATCCCGAAAGCTCACGATCCGCGCGATCGCATAGATGCCGTGCGCCTTCAGTCTTTGCAGGAGACTCTGGATATCCGTGATCGTATCCCGCTCCGCACCCAGTGCCTGAACCGTCTCCGCATTCATCCGATAGGCAATCCTGCCCTCGTCATTCTTGATATCTATGACGACGGCGTTGAGCTCTGTCTCATCGATATGTCCTATGATGCTCTCCATCCGATCCGAACCCGCCGTAGCGTCGGTAAGATAGATTCCCCTCACCCTCGTCCGTTCTTTCCCGTTCTGCCTCTTCGACCATGCCGCAGGGTGTGCCGAAGCTTCCTCTGCCGCACGGCTCTCTTCCGCTGCAATGGACTGCCGGATTTTTTCCTCTTCAAATGCCGACTCTGCCTCTACCTCGGACTCATATTCCCGAAGCTCGGCGGATTTGTTCACATTGTAAACCAGCGGCTGCTTCTTCTCGCATCCGATCAGCAGAAGACAGGCAAGCATCATAAGCACAAAAAACTTTTTCATGCTTTTCCTCGACTTTCCAGTCTTATCTGATGTCAAACATCTTTAAAACTGCCTGTTGACGGGGTAAATTATACCACTTTCCGATGATTTTACAATGTTTTTTGGGATTCAGTCACCATTCTACAGGATTTTCGACATTTTGCACCAAACAGAACATATATTTCTATATAATATTCTGTGTAAAAAAAGAGCTCTCCGAGTTTCTCGAAGAGCTCTCCTCCGAACGTTCGCGGGTGTACCGGCACCACATTGTATATGCTCTATGCCCTAAGGGAAGCCGTGATGCACTCTGCCAGCGTCTCCAGCGCCTCCTGATGGAAGGTAGCAGACTTAATGGTCAGACTCTCTCCGATCTGCTCCATATTCTTCAGGCTGTCCAGCGTTTCCTTCAGAAGCTTCCCGCTCTGCGGTGCCCAGGTGCCATTTTCCAGGATCGCATACTTCCTGTTCTGTACGGCCAGCGCCCGCATATCGGAGAGCAGATACTCCATCTTCGGGAAGAGTCCGTTGTTATAGGTCGTCGCCGCGAAGATGAGATGCGAGGCACGGAACATCTCTCCGATCATCACGGAGATATCCGTCTTCGAGACATCATAGACCTTGCTATTGCAGATGCCCTTCGAGCCCAGCAGCATCATGAGGGAATTGACGACGGACTCTGTATTGCCGTAGACGGAATTGTAGAAGACGGCGACGGCGCGCTCCTCCGCCTCATAGCGCGACCACTTGTCATAGAGAGAGAGGATGAACGGGATATCCTCCTCCCGCCAGATCGGGCCGTGCAGCGGGCAGATCATATGGATTTCCATATTTTTTGCCTTCTTCAGCACCGCCTGCGTCTGCAGCCCGTACTTGCCTACAATGTTGGCATAGTAGCGGCGCGCGTCGTCCACGAAATCCTTCGCTCTGTAATCCAGCTCCGAGGTGAAGAGATTGCCGTTATTGCAGCCGAAGACGCCGAAGGCATCCGCGGTGAAGAGAATACCTTCCGTCCTGTCATAGGTGAACATCACCTCCGGCCAGTGTACCATCGGCGCCATCACGAAGCTGAGAATACGCTTCCCGAGAGAAAGCTCCTCTCCCTCCTTCACGGTGATCCGCTGTGCCTCCGGAATCGCAAGGGAGAAGAACTGAGAGATCATCTGGAAGGTCTTCACATTTCCGACAAGCGTCACGCCCGGAAAGCGCCGGAAAATCTCCTCAATCAGTGCGCAGTGATCCGGCTCCATGTGATTCACGATCAGATAGTCCAGCTTCCTGCCTCCGAGAGCCGCATCTACATTGGCGAAAAACTGCGGCATCACTGTCGCGTCGCAGGTATCCAGCAGTGCGGTCTTCTCATCGCGGATCAGATAGGAATTATACGTCACCCCCCGATCCAGCGGGAAAAGGTTCTCAAACAGATGCAGTCTCCTGTCCTCGACGCCCACATAAACAATGTCCTCTGTTACATTTCTGATCGCAAACATTTCCTACTCCTAAGCATAAAAACATTAACAACGGTTCCGAGTCTGTATGACCCGGAACCGTCAGGAAACGCATATTCAGTCCTCAGATACTTCGAACTGATCCTTGCCTACGCCGCAGAGCGGACATACGAAATCCTCCGGTACGTCCTCCCATGCGGTTCCGGCCTCTATCCCCGCGTCAGCGTCGCCGAGCTCCGGGTCATAGATGTAACCGCAAACGGTACATACATATTTCTTCATGATTTATTCTCCTTTCTTATACAGAGCGGAGCCTCTTTCTTCCCTGCCTCTCCGATCTGTCCAGACTCTGCGATCATAATATCATGCTTTTATCTTTATGTCCATATTATTTTTTGAGAATTATTCTCATTTCTTGCGATTGAAGTTAATCAGGCATCCCGCCTTCACGATTTTCCTCTCATTCTCTGTCATATCCAGAATGTAGAGGTGAATCTCCTTCGCTTTCCCGTCCCGGATGACAAATGCCGGAATATCGGAGAGATCGCCGTCCAGAAATGCCCGAATCCCCGGAACATAGACATAAGCTCCGACCGAAAGCACGGACGGATCGTCCTTCAGATGGAATGGGAGCATCCCCCAGTTCATGCAGTTGCTGCGATACCGTTTCGTCGCATATTCCTTGACGATATTTGCCAATGCACCGAGCACTCTCTGACAGGATGCAGCCTGCTCTCTGGCGGAGCCGTCGCCGGGCTTGTTGGAGTAGATGCTGGAGCCGACCTCGATGTCTTCCATCCCGACCTTCTCCTGCCCCGGAATCGTCCGCACGATATCCAGTACAGCCAGAAGCTCTGCATCGGGCTTCCCCGCGAGACGGCTCTTCTCGAGCGCCGCGATCTCCTTTGCGCGCTTCACATAATCCGGATCTCTCCGGGAAAGCGTGAATTCCGCGAGGCCGAGGGGATTTGAGCGATAGGAGCTGGTCTCTCCGGACGGAATCAGCTCGTCTGTCGTCGTGACCTCATCCAGCAACTTGGAGCTGATCTTCAGGAGCACATTCTCTCCGAGTGCCTCCATCTCCGGCCAGTCCCTGATGTTCGGACCAAAGCGGAGATCCCTCTCCTCCTCTGCCCTCTGATAGCCCTGATATACTCTGGAGCGATATGCCCGGTCGTCATAATGGTATGCAGGGATATCTCCCCAGCAATCGAGCTCCTCCGCCGAGGTGATTCTGCCGCCGTTTGCCGCGGTCGCTGCGATGGAACGCGCATCCATCAGCGCCACGCCGGACATCTGTCCCTGCCCCGGCTTCGAGCCCTCGCGATTCGGGAAGTTTCTGGTCGTGTGACGGATCGAGAGTGTATTGTTCGCAGGAGTGTCTCCTGCACCGAAGCAGGGTCCGCAGAAGGCGGAACGGATAATCGCGCCGCTGTCCATGAGGTCTGCCAGCAGTCCCTTCCGGTCGAGATCGGTGTAAACCGGCTGCGAGGAGGGATAGACGGAGAGATAGAACTCGTCCTGTCCGATGCTCCTGCCCTTCAGCGCGTGCGCCGCCTCTACCACATTGGTGTAGCTGCCGCCCGCACATCCTGCGATGATGCCCTGCTGCACCTGCAGCCTGCCGTCCGCCGTGACCTTGTCGAGCAGTGTAAGCTGCGCTCTGCCGCCGGCGATCTCCTCCGCCGCCCTCTCCGTCTCACGGAGAATGTCCGTAAGGTTCGCGTAAAGCTCACCGATCTCATAGGCATTGGACGGATGGAACGGAAGCGCGATCATCGGCTTCACGCTGGAGAGATCCACATAGACACAGCCGTCATAGTACGCCACTGCCTCCGGATTCAGCGATCTGTATTCTTCTCCTCTTCCGTGGGTCTCGAGGAAGCGCCTCGTATCCTCGTCTGTCCGCCAGATTGAGCTCAGGCAGGTGGTCTCTGTCGTCATGACATCCACGCCGTTCCGGTAATCTGTCGTCATGGAGGAGATGCCCGGTCCCACGAATTCCATCACCTTATTCTTCACATAGCCATTCTTAAATACCGCGCGAATGATGGCAAGCGCGATATCCTGCGGTCCCACAAAGGGCGCGGGCCTTCCTGTCAGGTAAACCGCGATCACACCCGGGCAGCTTACATCATAGGTCTGCCGCAGGAGCTGCTTCACCAGCTCTCCGCCGCCCTCTCCGATCGCCATGGTCCCCAGCGCGCCGTAACGGGTATGGGAGTCCGAGCCGAGGATCATCTTCCCGACACCCGCGAAGCACTCCCGCATATACTGGTGAATGACGGCAATATGCGGCGGCACGTAGATTCCGCCGTACTTCTTCGCCGCGGAAAGCCCGAAGAGATGGTCGTCGTCATTGATCGTCCCGCCGACCGCACAGAGTGAATTGTGGCAGCAGGTCAGAACATAGGGCAGCGGGAATCGCTCCATCCCGGAGGCTCTCGCTGTCTGAATGATGCCGACATAGGTGATATCATGGGATGCCATCGCATCGAAGCGGAGCCTGAGCTTCTTCATATCCGAAGAGCTGTTATGTGCGGAAAGAATTCCATATGCCATCGTCCCCTTCTTCGCCTCTTCCCTGCTCACTTCCCTGCCACAGAGTGACACGAGCCTCCCTGTTTCCGCCGCCGGAACCAGCTCCGTCCCATTCACCAGATAGACGCCGTCGTCATAGAGCCTTACCATAATTTTTCCTCCTGAAAGCGATGAAATCTCACATCTTCAACTGTGTATATCATAGCAGGCTTTTATAAAGCAGGAAAATACTTATATATAAATCAGAATAATAGGCTTTATCCTATACAATTTTTCCTGCTAAAAGTGCCTTAAGTCTCTTGCCGAACAGGATTCGCTATGGTATAAAAAATAGTGAAATAAGATTTTATATAGCATTTCCGCTATATAACGCTTCGGGAAAGCAGATCCTTCCGATTGATACGACAATGGAAAATTTCAAATTCATGGAAATCATTTCTCTTGCAGTGAATTACGGATGGCTTGCCTGAACGATCAGCACTATATGGCACAGAAAGAAAGGAACCCGGATGACGGAAAAGGAGCTTCTCTATTTCAAGACGGTTGCCGACGAAAAAAGCATCTCCGCCGCAGCGAAGAAGCTTTTTATCGCCCAGCCCTCTCTGACGCAGTGCATTAAGCGGATCGAAAGCGCCTATGAAATGCCGCTGTTCACCCGTACCTCGCGGGGTCTGGTCCTCACCTACGCAGGAGAGCGCTATTATCTCATGGCGACGGAAATCCTGAAAATGTGTGAAACCTTCAATATGGAGATCAGCGACATCAACAAGCTGAAAACCGGGCAGCTGCGGCTTGGTGTGACTCGCTATCTGGGTTCATGGCTGCTTCCGAAGATCCTGCCGGAATACCAGAGGCGCTACCCGAACATTCATTTAAATATCAGTGAGGGCACCTCCGCCCAGCTGGAGGGAAGACTGCTTTCCGGCACACTTGATTTCGCTCTGATGCATGCACCGGCACCGGAAAAAACAAATTCCTCGCTGAATTATGACTTCTTCGGGCTGGATCCCTTCCTGATCGTCGCGCCCGCAGATTCCGGGCTTTCAGCGTTCGCTGTCCCGTCTTCCGCCTCCGGGGCTCCCCTCCGGGAGCTGGATCCGAAGCATCTGCGAGGACAGAAATTCGTAATGGTGTCGAAGGGACAGCGAAGCCGTGAAATCTGTGACAGTCTGCTCCAAAGCGCAGGCATCCTCGAGCCGGATATCATCGTGAGCTTCAGCAACCTGAATACTGCGCACCGTTGCGTCGCTGCCGGCCTCGGCGTCACGATACTCCCGAAGTACTATCTGGAGATCAGCGCCGTCATACCGACGCCGCTCTACTTCTCTATCCCGAGGCAGTATCACGCGAACTGGAACCTCTGCATCACGACCATGAAGGACAGCTATATGACGCTGGCGAGCCGCTACTTCATCGAGCTCCTGAAAAACTGTATGGAGAGCGTGGAAGCTGTATAAGCTTACGCGGCGCTGCACAGGAGCTTATACACTAAAAGTACCCCGGATTTTCCGGGCTCCACTTCCCCTCCTCCCGGTATTTCTTCACTCTCCGCTGGTAGCTCCGGAGCGCGACACCCGCATACTCTGCGCACTCCTTCGTCGAATGCAGCTCCTGATAGCGGCAGAGCTCGCCGATGCTTCGGAGGCACCCTCTCTTCCTGCGCGGACCGGCATTTCGCTTCAGAAGGTCGGCAAGCACCGTAATCCGGAGAATGCAGCTCCCGTCTTTCTGCCTCTCCGCCAGCGCATAGCGTGTGCCATGCCTCTCCGTCAGCGCATTCAGCTTCTGAAATTCCACCTTCAGGTTTTCATAATCCGAGGAGGAGGCAGTGCAGAGCACCGCCTCCTCTGTAAAATGCCGTCCGACTCCCAGCTCCGTCCATTCCCGCAGCATTACCTCATCCCCAGACGAATCAGCCCGATGACCTTCCCGAGCACACGGCAGTCCGGAACGAGGATCGGATCCATGCTGTCATTCTCCGGCTGGAGACGGATGTGATCCGCTTCCTTATAGAAACGCTTCACCGTCGCGCTGTCCTCGACCAGTGCGACCACGATCTCCCCGTTCTCACAGGTCTCCTGCTGCTCTACGATGACGCGGTCTCCGTTCAGTATCCCGCAGTTGATCATCGAGTCTCCCTTCACGTTGAGCATGAAGACCTTCTTGTTCGGGAGCATATATGCCGGAAGCGGAAAATAATCGGAGACATTCTCCTCCGCAAAAAGCGGCAGCCCGGCGGCGACCGTCCCGATCACAGGGATCTGCGCAACCTCCTGCTCCATCTGTGCCTGAAACTCCTTCGTCATAATCTGGAGCGCTCTCGGGTGTGCGGGATCCTTGCGGATCAGCCCCATCTTTTCCAGATCATTGATGTAGCCGAATACGCTGGAGGTCGACTTAAGTCCCACCGCCTTGCAGATGTCTCTGACGGAGGGCGGATAATTCCGCTCCAGAACGCAGGACTTGATATACTCGAATACCGCCTCCTGCTTCGGAGTCATATTATTCGCATCCGGATTCTTCTTACGTCTGCCCATCCTCAATCTCCTTTATGCGCACACCTGTTTGAATTTGTGTTCAGTATAGCACAGGTGCCGTATTGATGCAAGCAAAAAAGAACATTTGTCCGTAAATAGAGACAGGCGCGCAGCGAAACGGCTGTTCCTGCCTCCTTAAAGCGTGTCAAGATTCAGAATCTTCTTCCCGTCGGACCAGATTCGCTCCAGATCATAGAAGAAACGCTGCTCCTTATCGAAAATGTGGATGATGATATCATTGTAGTCGAGGAGGAGCCAGCCGGAGCCGGCCCCTCCCTCCCTCCGGCGGATGGCGAAGCCCTTCGCCGCCATAGCATCCTCTACCGCGTCCGAAATCGCCGCTACCTGCCGGAGATTGTCCGCGGAAACGATCACGAAATAGTCTGCGAGGACGGAGATCTCTGATATATCGATGACACTGAGATCCTCCCCCTTCTTTTCCGTAAGCACCGCCGCTGCTGTTCTCACCATGTCCTTAGAAACGCTCATCTTTTTCTCCTTCCTCCGCTGCCGTCCCTTCCAGCAGCGCTCTGTAATAGTGATAGCTTGCAAGGGAATCCGTGCATGGCTCCGCTCCGCTTTCCCGTATATACTCCACCGTGTCCCGCAGAATCTCATAGACCGCGCGGTTCAGATCCACGAAGGCGAGACGGCGAAGCTCCGGCAGTCTCGCCGCTCTCCACCTGCGCGCCTCGATATAATCTGCCGTAAAGACGATCTTCTCCAGAAGCCCCATCTCCGGCCGCCCGAGGGTATGACTGCGGATCGCGGAGAGGATCTCCTCATCGGTAATTCCGAAAAGCTCCCGCGCATAGCAGGGGCCGTAAATCGAATGGAGAACCTGCGGATTCTCCCTCAGCTCCGGACTGAGAGAAATGCCGGCACGCCGGCATTCCCGCAGCAGCTCCTCCTTCCCGAAGTGCTTCGCACAGTCGTGGCAGAGTCCTGCAATCTCTGCCTTTTCAATATCAAAGCCATAGCGCATTGCGAGAGCGATACTGCAGAAACTCACGCTCAGGGAATGCTCGTAACGCTCCGGCTTCAGCAGTTCCTTAAGCTTCCTCCGCATGGAAAGGATGGGAGCGAGCTCCGGCTTTTTTCCTTCTGTACTTTGTTTTTCGAAATCCATTCTCTCCTCCGCTTCGTTCATTGATAAAGCCGATGCGACAGAATATAAGCATAGACTTCCGGCGGAAGCCATTTCGATGCATCTCTCCCCTCCCGGATCATGCGCCGGATCTCCGTGCTGGAGATCTCCTGCTCTGAAAAGGGGAGAAGCGTGATCTCCATTCGGTATTTCCGAAAAAGGTATGCTGCCTGTTCCCCGAGGTTTCTTCTTTGCCCCGGCAGCTCCCGCGCTGCCACGGCAAAACGGCATAGCGTGGAGAGCGTCTCCGGATTATGCCAGCGCGGAAAAGCATAGAGCTGATCCGAGCCGATCAGGAAATAGAAGTCCGCCTCCGGCACGCGTTCTCTCAGGAGACGGAGCGTATCTGCCGTATAGCTCTTTCCCTGCCGCTCCAGCTCGATCCGTTCTACCCGGTAGCCCCTTCGTCCCCGAATCGCAAGCTCTGCCATCTCCGCCCGCGTCTCTGCATTCGTGATCCCGCTGTGCTTGTCCATGTAGGGCGTCCCTGCGGGCAGGAGCCAGAGCTCATCGAGGGAGAGCGTACGGAAGGCACAGTCCGCCAGCGCGAGGTGCGCCCTGTGGATCGGATCGAAGGTTCCGCCCAGAAGCCCGATCTTTCGCCCTCTCATGGATAGCTCCCCCTCTCAATCAGACCTCGTACTTTCGATCCTTCGGATCCTTCGCCGGCTTGTACAGCACGATCTTCCTGCCGATCACCTGCACGAGCTCGGAGACAGAACGCTCCGCCAGCGTATAGGCGATTTCCTTCGGATCCTCCTCGCAGTTCTTCAGCACATTGATTTTCATGAGCTCATGCTTCGAGATATACTCCGCGACCGCCGTGATGAATTCCGTTGTCAGGGAATTCTTCCCGATGGAGAGCATCGGTTCCAGATTCATCGCCGCGCCCTTCAATACGGCGCGCTGCTTACTGCTCTTGATGTAGCTTTTCATGCATTCTTCTCCTCTTTCTCCGCTCTTCTCTTCCAGAACTCCGTATCCACATAGTCCGTGGCATTTCCGCCGTCATATTCCTCGGTATCGAGATACTCGAACTCGTGCCCATAAATGCGGATCGTATCACCCTCCTGCATTCCCATCTTCTTCAGCGTCTTAATGACACCCTGCTTCACCATGAACTCTTGGAAGAAGCGGAAGCCCTGTTCCGCCTCCAGATTGGTGTAGCCGAGCATCTTCTCGATCTTCGGCCCCTCCACGGTAAACAGCCCCTTCTCAGGGTTCGCATATTCGATCGGCAGCATCTCAACATTCCCGACCAGACTCAGGTCGAATTCACTCTCATAGACCGTCGCGTCGCTGCCTGCCTCCTGCAGCATTTTCCAAGCTTCCTCCAGCAGCTCCGGAAGCCCCGTATTGGTTGCGGCGGAAATCGGGATCACCCGTATTCCCTGCGGCTCATACTTCTCCTTCAGCCGCGTCACTGCGCTGCCGGTTCCCTGCTCATCGATCAGCAGATCCGTTTTGTTCGCAGCAATGAGGAGCGGCCGCTTCCGGATTTCCGGATCGTACTTTTCGAGCTCTCGGTCTATGGTTTCGATATCCGTGAGCGGATCTCTGCCCTCAATGCCCGCTGCGTCCACGACATGGATCAGTACCTTGCAGCGCTCGATATGGCGCAGGAACTGGTAGCCCAGCCCGATGCCCTCGGATGCACCCTCAATGAGCCCCGGAATATCCGCCATGACGAAGCTCCGGTCTCCGGAAAGGCTCACCACGCCGAGGTGCGGTGTCAACGTCGTGAAATGATAGTTCGCGATCTCCGGACGGGCATTGGAGCACATACTGAGGAGTGTGGATTTGCCGACATTCGGGAAGCCCAGCAGTCCGACATCGGCAATGACGCGAAGCTCAAGACGCACCCAGAGCTCTCGGGATTCCTGTCCCGGCTGCGCGAACTTCGGTGCCTGCATGGACGGTGTTGCAAAGTGCATATTGCCGAGTCCGCCCCGACCGCCGTGAAGCAGGGTCAGCCGCCGGTTTCCGCCGCTCATATCCGCGATAATCTTCCCGGTTTCATCGTCCTTGATGAGAGTGCCTGCCGGAACGCGGATAATCAGATCCTGCCCATTTTTTCCGTGCATTCTCCTGCCGCCGCCCTCCTCGCCGGGCGTCGCGACATAACGGTTCCTGTGACGGAAGTTCTCGAGGGTATTCAGCCCCTCATCCACCTCGAAGATCACGTCTCCTCCCCTTCCGCCGTCTCCGCCGTCCGGTCCGCCTGCCGGCACATAGAGCTCTCTCCGGAAGGATACGTGTCCGTTTCCGCCCTTTCCGCTCTTGATAAATATTCTGGCTACATCTGCAAACATTGTTTTCTCCCTTTCCAATATCCGAAAACGTCCCCGCGGATGGCTTTCCATCTGCTGCCATGCCTGTTCATGATGATAGGACCGTCCGGGCAGGCTGCCTGCAATTCACGAGCCTGCCCGAATCGTTACATAGTGACAAATGCCCCTCATGCCTTCGGCATGAGGGGCTTAGCTTTTTCTTACTCTGCTGCTCTCGGGAGCACAGAAACCTGCTTTCTGTCTCTGCCGAGGCGACCGAAATGAACGACGCCGTCCACCTTCGCAAAGAGTGTGAAATCATTGCCGAGGCCTACGTTCAGTCCCGGATGAATTCTGGTTCCGTTCTGCTTGTACAGAATATTTCCCGCCTTGACGAACTGTCCGTCCGCTCTCTTGGCGCCAAGTCGCTTCGACTCCGAATCTCTACCGTTTTTGGTAGAGCCCATACCCTTATGATGAGCCATGTCGAATTTCCTCCATTCTCTCTAAGAAATTATCAACCGATGGAATCAATCTTTACTTCCGTAAAGAGCTGCCTGTGACCGTTCTTTTTGTGATAGCCGGACTTTCTCTTGTAGCGGTATACGATGACCTTCTTCGCCTTACCGTTCTTCGTCACGGTAGCGGAAACCTTCGCGCCTTCCACAACCGGCGTGCCGATCTTCATGGCTCCGTCATTCAGAACCAGAACCTGATCAAAGGTAACCTTATCACCTTCTGCTACATCAAGCTTCTCAACCCTAATGACATCACCTTCGCTGACCTTGTACTGCTTACCACCTGTAAGAATCACTGCGTACATTACGAGGGTACCTCCTATTATCATTACTCGCTAGCTTTGGTGAACCCCGATTGGTCTCTTAAACCTCGCTAAGCGGCATACTATGTAATAATATATGAGTTTCCCTGCCCTGTCAAGCGCTTTCTCTGTCCTGCAAGCCCTGCAAGCTTCATGAAAGAAATCATCATAAGAAAAAGCCACAGCGGAAAAGAAGAGGCGTCTCCTGTCTCCGGAAGTCCGGGTACGGGAGGGGATCGGTCTGCCATCTCCTCCGATATCACAGACAGCTCCTTTCGGCTTCTTTAGTCCAGCAGACTCCTGTAATAGGGGTAATTCGCTGTGACGGTATCAACAGATACATTATTCCTGTCCGCATTTTCATGCACCGCAAGCATCCTGCCGTCCTGCGTCCACTGCAGAAACAGCACGACATGACTGTCCGTCCCGGTACGGATGACGAGATCTCCCGGACGAAGCTCCGAACGCCGGATCTGTTTTCCCAGCTCAACGAGTTCTCCGGTTCCGCCCACCCCTCCGAGATCCATGCCCAGCGCCGACCAATAGATCCACTGCACCCAGCCGGAGCAGTCCAATCCCCGAAGTATCCTGCCTCTTTCATCCGATTCCGAAACAATGCTTCCGAAGTTATTTCCCGCATAATCCGCATGCTCTGCCTTGCCTCCCCAGTAGTAGGGAACCCTCCCGACCGAATCGAGCGCATAGCGGCAAAGCGCCCTCCGCTCCGCACTGATATCCTGCGGAAGCCCGGACAGATAGGCAGAGATTTCCTCCGCTCCGAGCGGATAGTGTGGGTCAAGCGACGAGATGCTGAGCCCATAGCTCCGGTACCAATCTGCGGAAAGCAGTCGCTCTGCCGCAGCAAGATTTTCTTCCGTCCAGCCCTTCCAAGGGGCTCCCTCCTCCGGTGTGTTCCAGTCCTCCGCGGAGGAGAGGGCAAGCGCACGGAGTCCCTTTCTCTCGCCTGCACCGCAGACGGACACGGAAACATTCAGATCTATATGACCGGGGCAGTAGCTTTTGCTCCCGGCACACTCTTCGGACGCGGCACCTGCCGAAGCAGATTCTGCGTGCTCCGTTTCCGCGGCGTTTGCCGAAGAAGATTCCGTATCCTCCGCTTCTGCAGCGGCAGCCTCCACAGCTTTCTCCGAAATCTCCGCGTCCTCTGCGGCAGGATGTGCTTCCCTGCCCTCCGGCACTGTCTCCGCATCGCTCTCTGCTGCCGTTCCTTCGCCCTCTGCCTCCGCCGTCTCCACAGGTGTGAAATGCAGCGGTCGTCTTCCATCCTCTCCGGGCGCTCCATAGCGAACGTAATAGCGTGCGCCGTTCATGCTTATGATTTCCGCCGGCTCTTCGCCCGCTGTATTCGTGCCCGCCGTCGTTTCTTCGGATACGGCAGCAGTGAAATCACCAATCCCCTCTGTCGGATCCTGCTTTCCGCTTTCCGGAGGAAGCACCGCTGTCTCCTCCGCTACGGGGCGGTGCATGCAGCCCTCATCAAAATAGACGCTGCCGATGCTGACCTTGTAGGAACGTGACTTCCGGTATAGCTCCTCGCAGATCGCCTCGAAGCACTCTGCATCACGATAATCATGGTAATAACAGTAAACATTTGCCATCGCCATGATTGCCTTCACATTTGAAAAATCCCGAATCTGTTCGCCATCTGCATTGTAAAAGCGAAAATTCACATTTTGAAAATCCGGAACATACCAGCTTGCAGGATCCTCTTTATCCTGAGAATCGTCCTCGGGATTGTATTTTGCGAGCACGCGGGCAGGCTTGATTCCGAGCCGCTCCGCCATCTCCCGCGGCGTATCGCCCGCGAAATCATAGAGTTTCGCGATATACCGGCTGTCCTCTCGCATCAGCCTCGCGTAGACATGCCCTGCATAGGAATGCAGAGCATCGCTCCGATCCGCATCCTCCGGGTAGAGGACGGCGAGATTCAGCTGATCCGCGGCGGGACGATACGCCGTCTCCTCGTCCGCTGACAATATGCCATGCGTCTCTGTTTCCGCAGCTTCCGTTATCTCCGCAATTTCGGAGGGAGAAGCCTTTTCCTCTGCCTGCATACGCTGCAGCCGTGCATGACGCGAAAGAAGGAGAGAGCCGCAAAGGACAGCGAAAAGCAACAAGACAAGAAGCGCAGTCCTTTGGCGCCATTTTCTAATGACGGAGCTTTCGCAGCAGCGCCGTAAAGTATTCCGGATATTCCGAATCAAATTCAACATATTCCCCTGTCCTTGGATGCCGGAATCCAAGTGTTTTCGCGTGGAGACACTGTCCCTCCAGACGGAAGGGCTGCTTCCGTTGGCCATAGACCTCATCCCCCAGAAGAGGATGCCCGATGCTGGCCATATGAACCCGTATCTGGTGCGTCCTCCCGGTTTCCAGCCGGCATTCCACCAGCGTGTAAGCTCCGAAGCGTTCCAGCACCGTATAGTGCGTGACCGCCTCTCTCCCCCGCTCGGGATCGATCGCCTGCCTCTTCCGCTCCGTCCTGTGCCGCCCGATCGGCTTGTCGATCGTCCCGCTGTCCTCACGGAGATTGCCGCAGACAATGGCGGCATAGCGCCGGGTAATGGAATGTACCCGAAGCTGCTCCGACAGGCTCCGGTGCGCCTCGTCATTCTTGCAGATTACCAGAAGCCCCGTCGTATCCTTGTCGATCCGGTGTACGATGCCCGGACGCGCCACCCCGTTGATAGAGGAGAGCGTATCGCCGCAGTGATGCAGGATCGCATTGACCAGCGTTCCGCTGCCGTGTCCCGCCGCCGGATGGACGACCATGCCCTTCGGCTTGTTGACAATCAGCACATCCTCATCCTCATAGACGATAGAAAGAGGGATATCCTCCGGCAAAAGCTCCGGCTTCTCCGGCTCCGGGACAGTTATGTCGAGCTTCATCCCGGCCCTTAGCTTCGTTCCGGCCTTCGTTCGTTTCCCATCAAGGAGCACACGATTCTCCTCGATCAGCCGTCCGGCATAGCTCCGGCTGATCCCGAGCGCCGCCTGCTCCGAGAGAAAACGATCCAGCCGCTGTCCCGCCTCCCGCTCTGTGAGCGAATAGTGCGCCTGCATCAGCGCTTCCTCCGCAAAAAGGTGAAATCCTCATCCCTGTAATAGAAAAGGAACAGCAGCACCATCAGGAAGCAGCCGACAGTCACATAGATATCCGCCACATTGAAAATCGGAAAATCAATCAGCTTGAAATAGATAAAATCCACGACATAGTGCTGCGACACACGATCGACAAAATTGCCGATCGCGCCGGAAAACACCAAAAGACAAACCAGAAAAAGCGGAAAATATCGTTTCCGCATCGGAATACGGAAAATAAGATACAGCAGCAGTGCAGCGACAAATATGGTGATAATGTAAAATATCCATTGCTGTCCGCGCAAAATGCCGAAGGCAGCGCCGCGGTTCTCGAGATAGAGCAGCGTGAGCACCCGGGGCAGCAGGACGATTTCTCTGCCGCCCCCAAGCTCCCGTACTGCGAGCTGCTTCGTTCCTGCGTCCAATGCGATCAGCATAGCGCTCAGCAGCAGAAACGCTGTAGTGAAATATGCTCTGTTCTTCATTTCCTTTCAATCCTCCATCAGCGCCCGAAGGGCGCGCTCCAGCTTTTCTGCCGGAACAGCACGCTCGATATATGCCTCTCCCAGTCTTCGCAGCAGGATGAAGCGCACCTGTCCGCCGTCCATTTTTTTGTCCTTCTTCGCCGCACGGAGGATAGACGCGATATCCATCGGCACGAGTCTCGTCGAGAGTCCGACACCCGAGAAGAGACGGTACAGCTCGGAAAGCTCCTTCTCCGAGAGCGCCGGCGCAATGGAGAGCGAAGCGAGACAGCCGTATGCCACGCATTGCCCGTGCGTACAGCTGAAGCCCGAGCAGCTCTCGATCGCATGCCCCAGCGTATGCCCGAAATTCAGGAGCTGTCTTTCCCCCTGCTCTCTCGGATCCCGCTCGACGATCTCCCGCTTGATCTGATTGCTTCGGTATACGGTTTCCTCCAGCACCTCTCCCTCCCGGCGTGTAAGTGCCTCGATATGTGCCAGCAGATAGTCGAAATATGTATGGCTTCGGATCAGCGCGTGCTTTATGACCTCGCCCATGCCGGAGGCAAACTGCCGCCGGTCGAGCGTAGAAAGCGTCGAGACGGCGGAATACACAAGGGAGGGCATATGAAAGGCGCCCACCATGTTTTTGTACTCCCGGAAGTCTACACCGGTCTTACCGCCGATAGAGGAATCAACCTGCGCGAGCAGCGTCGTCGGAAACTGGAGGAAACGGACACCACGCATATAGCTTGCCGCAGCAAAGCCGGTCATATCCCCGACCACGCCGCCGCCGAGCGCAAGGAAGAAGTCCCTCCGGTCGAAGCCCGCCTCGACCGCTTTTTCATAGATCCTTTCAACAGAGCGGGTGTTTTTGTATTCCTCTCCGGCGGGAAGGATCAGATACTCCACGAGAGCGAAATGTGCTGCGAGGCGCGCCAAAAGCTCCTCGAGATAGAGCGGAGCAACATTCTCATCCGTAACGAGCAGCGCCTTCCTGCCCTCTGTCCCCAGCTCTCCGAGACGGTCTCCGAGTCGTGTGAAGTCCCTCTCGATATAGATCGTATAAGCAGAGTTTCCCTCGTAATTTACGTCCAGCCTTCTCGGCATCCGAACCTCCCCCCTCCCGCCGCTTTTACGGGACAGCCTGTTTCCATGCAGATCACATATAAAAAGAAAAGGACATATCCGGATCGGATATGCCCTCTGAAAATCCATTCATCACATACGGATGTTCAAACCGCCGACATTGCCCACCGCAGGCTCGGTGCCGCCAGCCAGAATGTTCTGAAAGTCGCCGGACAGCTCCACATTCTCCGGGGTGGCAATGAAGATATAGTTGGATATCTTCTGCAGATTTCCGTCTATCGCGTAAGCTGCGCCGCAGGTGAAGTCAATGATCCGCTGTGCGATCTCGGAATGAAGTCCCTCCATATTCAGAACCACTGCCTTCCCATTTAGAAGGTAATCGCAGATATCCCTCGAGTCGTCCATCGAGCTCGGCTTGATCATCGTCACTTCCATGCCACTCTTCCTTTGCTGATTCTGTGCCGCTCCTCTGGACTTCCCGAAAAGACGTGGCTTAGGCTCCTCCTCATACTCATCCTGATTCTGGGCTTTTCTAAAGAGACTCGGACGCTGCGGCTCCTCCTCTTCATATCCGTCGTCAAAGCCGTAATCGTCGTCCAGATCATAATCGTCTTCCTGATCCAGCCTCATGCTCTTCATGAAATTGTTGATAAAACTCATATTTATTCTCCCACCCCAACCTTTGCAAAGGTATATACAAACATTTTAACCAAAAATGAGAACTTGTCAAGCCGCAGAGAAAAACTTCTGCCCCTCTGCCGCATTTTCGGCATGGGGCTTACTGGTAAATCAGCTCCCCCTCCTCTACCATCGAGGCGTTCAGGACGATATGGTCATAGACCGAGATGCCGTAGTCCGTATTCGGCTCGACGATCATATAGGTTTCATTCTGCTCCATTGGGATCACCTGCCGGAAGATGCAGTAGCCCTTGTTGATATTGTAGACACCCTGCAGTGGCTTCGTCGGACCAACGCTGTAGCTCTGGCTGCCGCTGTCCTTCCGCAGCACGTCTCCGGTCTTGAGGCTGCTCGTGTTCTCTGGATTCGCCGGAATATTCAGGTAGCAGAACTGCTCGTCGATCCGGTAGATTTCCGTCTCGACAAATTCGGAGACGGCGTTCCCGTCCCGAAGTGTCTGCCGGAGGAAGCCAGCTGCCCCGTCCTGTATGCGCAGGAAATCCTTCGGTATGACATAGAACTCCTTTTCCGTTACCGCGCTCAGCGGGATCTTGAGCCCGCTCCGATCGCTTGTTACGATCTCGAAGTCGAGATACCGCGCCGAAGCGTAGCGCTCCATGAAGCTGTGCAGCAAAAGCCGCCCATAGAGCTGTCTGTCCTTCCCGGTAAAGAGCCGAAGCTCCGCCTCCGTCGTCTCCCCGCTGTTCAGAAAATGGATTTTCAGCCGCTTCACGTCCTGATACTTCGCCCGATCCTCCTCGGAAAGCGGAAAGACGAGACTCCATTCCGGACTCGTGATCAGTTTATAGACAGGGGTTCCGCCCTCGACCAGACTGCCCGGACGGGTCGTCCGCTTCTGGTAGCTCTCATTATGAAAGAGCCCCGCCTCGATCTGCTCTTCTCCGAGCGTCTCGTAGCCGTCCACCGTATAGGACAGGACCCCTGCCTCCGGGGAACGAACCTGCCGGTAGCTGATATTCATCTGCGAGAGCGCCGTCTCGAGCTTTCCCGCGTCTCCCATCCCGCTGTATTCCATCACGGAGGTATCCAGCTCCGACTTCAGATTATAGAGCTCGGAGAAGCTCCTGTCACGAAAATGCCGGGAGAAGGCGCTGAGCTGATAGCGGAGGGCGCTGAGCTCCTCCTTCCCGAACTCCTGCGTGAGCTCCGGATGCTCCGTGAGATACTTCTCGAGTGCGCCCGTCTCATCGATGGTATAGACACTGGAATTTGCTGCGACACGCCTGCCCTCCTGAATATAAAAATGAATATACCCGGAGCTCTCGGCATTTACCGCCTTTTCCTCCCGGAGCACGATGCCCGTATAGCTCTTCTGCCGCACGAGGCTGCCCTCTACGACCTCATAGAAGCGGATCTGCTCCCTCGTGAAGTAGGAATGCACACTAAAAACAATGTAGAGAAAGATAATCAAAAAGATTATCATCCCTACATTGATTGAAAACGGTTTTCTCTTTTTCGCAGAATTTTGTTTCTTAGCTGCCATCAAAGTCAAAGTGCAATCACTACATCCTTCTTCACGCTTTCAGGAAGCTCGTCCGCATCCATGGAAACGCTCAGCACAAAGGTCACCTTATACTTCTCGGAAAGCGCCTCCAGCGTCTTGATACAGTCGGAGATATCCTTTCCCTCCAGTCCCGCCAGCTTCAGGAAGCTGTCCAGAAACATATATTCCAGATCATGGTCCTGTGAAATAATGCCGCTGATGAAGCCCACGAACGCTGCCTCGGAGTCCACCGGAAATTCATTGACATTGATCAGCCGGATCCTGTTGTTCAGCTCGTACATATGCTGTGCGGACTTGTCCAGATAATCCACGCTGCCGTTCGCTTCCTTTATCGCATTATTGGCCTTATCGAGAAGCTGTCTCGTCTTACCGCTGCCCCTCTTGCCTACGATCAACTGTACCATAGATTAGTACCTCCTAATATGTAGTGACTAAAGTATAAAACATCCTACACATATTTTCAAGGAATTTTAGAGAGGAGTTCAGTCATATCGCTGTACAGCCGATCCTTCGAATCCGCCTTCATTACGACCGCAATATACCGTCTTTCCGTACTTTCCCGCACCGCCGACTGGGTCAGACAATAGCCCGCCTTCTTCGTCGTGCCGGTCTTCCCGCCCAGTATGCGAAGCCCTGCCGGCGTCTCCGCCTCTCCGTTCAGATAACGATTCGAATTCTCCCAATGCTGACTCTTCGCAGCACCGTTTCTGTCCTTGTAGTTCACGGTGTATTCCCTTGTCCCGACGATCTCCCGGAACGCCTCATGCTTCATTGCAGCAGAGAGAATCAGGTAGATGTCGTAGGGCGTCGTGAAATGCGCATCATCCGGCAGTCCGTGCGGGTTCACGAAATGCGTTCCGGTGCAGCCCAGCTCCAATGCCTTCCGGTTCATCTCTCCCACAAATGCGGCGACACTGCCGCTCGTTGCCTCCGCCACCGCAACGGCGGCATCGTTTCCGGACGGGAGCAGCATCCCGTAAAGCAGATCCCGGACACGCAGCGTCTCCCCGGGCCAGAGAAATGCCGTCGAGCTCCCTGCCTCCGAGATCGCAGAGCTCCCGGTCAAGGTGAAGCTGCTGTTCAGGTCTATCCCACTGTCCAGACAGACCAGCGCCGTCATGATCTTCGTGATGCTCGCCGGGTAGGTTCTGACATAGGGATTCGCATAGGCGACCGCATCCGGCGCTGCCTCTCCGTCATCCGAAACCAGCAGATACGCCGCTGCGTTTTTCACATTGTCCGTATTGAAGTCGGTGTCGCCGGGCAGCGCCAGCGCATAGGAAAACGGCAGCGCATGCACCGAGGCGCCGCTTTCGGAGGCGACCGAGCTCATCCGTGCAAGACTATCCTCCAGACGGTACGCCTTCTCCAGCGGCTTCCCGCAGGCAGACAGGAGAAGAAACGAAAAAAGAGCCGGAAGGAGAATGCCGGCTTTTCCGGATAACGGAGTATATTTATGCAATCAGATATTCCTCCACTCGAGATCCCCTCTCTCCAGCGCGTGGATCAGAAGCTCTGCGGTTGCGAGGTTCGTGCCGATCGGGATATTGTAGATATCGCAGAGGCGCACCACGGAGTTCACCTCCGGCTCCTCCTCCTTCGGATGCTGCGGGTCGCGGAGAAAGATCACCATGTCCAGATTGCCCTGCTCGATCTGGGAGGCAAGCTGCCTTGAGCCGCCGGTCTGTCCCGGGAGGAACTTGTGAATCTTCAAATTCGTCACTTCCTCTACGAGTATCCCCGTCGTTCCGGTCGCATAGAGCTCATGCTTACTTAAAATCCCTCTATAGGCAATGCAGAAATTCTGCATCAGCTTCTTCTTCGAATCATGTGCAATCAAACCAACATTCATCCACGTTCCTCCCTTTGCAGCGCAATATTCAACACAACACCGAAACCGGCATAAACCGAGAGCAGCGAACTCACACCTCTCGAAAAAAACGGGAGTGTAATTCCGGTATTGGGGAACAGACCTGTCGCCACTGCGATATTGATATAGGTCTGAAACCCGATCCATGCCGCCATGCCGACGGCAATCAGTCTTCCGCTCAGATTTTTCGCTCTTGCTGCTATTATAAGACATTCTATGATAATCAACAAGAATATTATAATAATAAATGCCGCCCCGCGAAAGCCCAGCTCCTCTCCGATAACCGCGAAAATGAAGTCGTTGTCCTGCTCCACAAGAAAATTTCCGTTTTTTACAGAATAAATCGAAGTATTGAAGAGCCCCTTCCCCGAAAACATCCCGGAGGCGATCGCCATAATGGAATTCCTCTGCTGATAGAAGCTCTGCTGGTTCTCCGACGGATTCAGAAAGGTCAGGATCCGCTCCGCCTGATAGCCGCGGAGGAACGGGATCCGGTCATAGAGCCCTGCCCGGAAAAGGACAATGAAGCCGACTGCGAACGGGATGACAGCTGCGACCGCACCGAGAATCCAGCGAAAGCTGATCGGACTCGCGAAGACAATCGCCGCCACGATCACCGTCACGATGATCGTCGTCGAGAGATTTGGCTGCAGCAGGATCAGCACCGCCGGAATCAGATAATACAGAAGTGCAAGCCCCACCACATGAGGAAGGTTAATCTCCTCCTTCATCCTGTGAAAGTAATTCGCATAGAACAGGATCAGCGCAAGCTTCACGAACTCTGTCGGCTGTACCTGCCCCACGATCGGCAGCGTAATCCAGCGCACCGCGCCGTGCGAGGCGGTGCCATAGACCTTCACGCCCAGCAGCAGGAGAATACTCAGGAGGTAGAGCAGCCCGGACTGCCGGCAGAGCCGCCGGTAATCATAGAGCGACGCGGCAAGGCAGATCGCAAGTCCCGCAAACGACCCCATAAGCTGCCGGAGTACCTGCGGATCCCGAAAGCTATGTGCGAAGGTCGCCGAGGCGATGACAAATATCCCGATTCCGTTCAGAAGCAGGATATAAAGGAGCAGGCGACAGTCATATTTTCTGAAATTGTAATCGATAAATCTGCTCATCAGTCACTCACATTCACAGCGGTAATATAGGACGCGTCCTGATGCAGGATCGTATCCAGGCTGGTCTTGCCGAAGCAATAATCGTAGACGTGGTTCGCAAGCGTCGCGGCATTTCCGGAGGAATAGCCGTAGCGGATCGTCACCGTCACGCTGATCTCCGGATCCTCATAGGGTGCGTAGGAAACGAAGAGCGCATGGTTTCCGCGATCCTCTCTCTCCTGCGCCGTTCCGGTCTTTCCCGCGATAGGGATGTCCTGCCCGCGGAAGACATTCTTCGCGACACCCTCGGTGACAATCTTCCGAAGCCCCGTGTGAACCGCGTTCCAGGTCACCGGGCTGAAGGAGAGCTCCGCGTCCACCTTCGGCGCGACGGTCTCCACCACCTCGCCTTCCGCATCGCAGATCCGATCCACAATCGAAAGGTCGTAGAGCGTGCCGTTGTTCGCCATCGCGGTAATGTATTTCGAGAGCTGTACGCAGTTGTAGGCATGATTGCCCTGTCCCATCGCGGAGCGCTCCGGATCAATATCGGAAATGCGCGGCTCCGCCTCATCCAGCTCGACACCGCTCTTCTCCGAGAGCCCGAAGAGCTTCGCATACTTCTGGATCTTCTGCAATCCATCCTCCTGATTGTAGTCTCCCGCGTCATTTGTAGAGAGACGGTGCCCCAGCGCCGCGAAGAAATAGTTGCAGGAGTTCTTCAGTCCGTCCACGATATTCTCCGGCCCATGCGCCGAGGGGAAGACCCAGCAGCGAATATTCGGCACGACCTCCTCGTAGCGTCCGGTACAGTCGATGATGGTATCCAGCGTAACGGCACCCTCCTCCAGCGCCGCCACGGTGGTGATCGGCTTGAAGGAGGAGCCCGGCGCAAGCTGTGTCTGCGTCGCAGTATTCAGAAGCGGCAGAGACAGATCCTCGTTGTAGCGGCGAAGCGTCTCCGCGTCGTTAATCTTATTATTGTCGAAGCCCGGGTAGGTCACAAGGGCGCGGATCTTTCCGCTGTGTACATCGGTTACGACCACAGAGCCATTGCAGGGATCCAGCGCAAGCTGCGCCGGCGTGAGCTGGATCTTCCGCACCTTATCCACGAAATGCGTGAAGGCAAAATGGGCGTCCCCCTGTGCGAGCTGCCCGTAGGCCTCGGAATCCGGCTCCAGCACGCCCTGCTCGTAGCACGCCATCAGAAGGAGATTCCCGGATAGGGATCTGTCCTGTATCGCGTACTTATACAGCAGCTTATCGAAGGCCTCCTCCTCCGAGAGGAAGCGGAGAATGCTCTCGATGAAGAGCCGAAAGATACTGCCCGTATCGGAATACTCCTCCGAGAGCCCAAGCTTCGAGGTATCGATCCAGCCCTCCTCGATTCCGCTCACGATGAAATCGTGCATGGAAATGCTGTCATCCCGCCAGCGCTGATAGGAATCAGACTGCCGGAAGCGCGGATCGGAACTGTCGATGATGCCGGCCTCCCGGCTTGTCAGATACTCGTAGACATGAACGATATACGCCTGCATGTCCATCGGGAGCTCCGAGAGCGTCCCTCCGTTTTCACCGGAAAGCTGCGTCTCCAGCATGGAGAACGCCCGCGTCCGGTAATCGGTAAAGATCCCCTGAATCCGCTTCTCCGCACTGCCGGCATCCTCCGCCGTAAAATGCGCGCGGTTCAGGATATTGTTGTTGATCAGCTGAAAATAGGCATCCCTAATCGGGATCATAATCTGGGACTGCTTGATCTCCCCGTTGTTGAAATCCTCGTTTTCCGTCAGCTTAGACACCAGAATCCCTGCAAATTCCTGCTCCAGAAGATGATAGATGGCGATCTGGTCGTTGGCAGAAATCGTCGTATAAATGTCCTTCCCCGCCTTTGCCTCCGTATTGGAAAGCTCCTGTAATACAGAGCCGACCGAGTTCAGGTACATCTCTCTCTCGCCCTTCTGCCCCTTCAGCACCGTCTCCTCGCTTTTTTCGAGTCCCCAGACGCCGACGATATCGCTCTGTGTATAGCTCGGATCGAGCTTTTGCAGCTCTGCGAGCTGATTCTTCTGTACCTGTCCGGTATAACCGACGATATGAGAGAGATACGGTGCATAGTTATAGCGACGGACCGAGACATCCTCGATGTCGACCCCCTGCAGATCTCCCTTGGACTCCAGTACCTCCGCCATGCACTCCTCCGAAACATTCTTCACGATCGTGGTGGTTTGATAGCGCTGGTACGCTGTCAGCCGCAGGGTATAGAGAATGTGGATCATAAGGAGCGCCGTGTCGTCCGGGATCACGACCGCATTGCCATCCTGATCCCGCACCGCATCGAAGCGGTAGCGGCCCTTCGAATACTCGAAGAGCTCCTGTGCGCTCTTCGAGTATTCCGCCTCCTTCAGCTGCTCCTCCTTCTTCCCATGGACACTCGCGATGAAGCGCCGCCGCTCCGCGTCGCTTCCAGTCGTATAGAAGAAGCTCCCATCCGCGTTTCTTGCGAGCTTATACTGCGACTCTACGGTATATCCGTACTTCTCGATAATCTGCGCGAGGCGGAGCAGCATGGTATTTCGCCGATTGATGCCATCCGGAGAGGTATCATAGGCTTCTGTATCCGCGATCGTGATATTGTACTGGAGCTGATTAAAGGCAAGCAGCTTTCCGTCCCGGTCATAAATATTTCCGCGGGTCCCGACCGTCGTCTCCGTATGCAATGTCTGCTGCTCATAGCGTTCCAGATATTCCTGTCCCTCAAAAAGCTGAAGCCGGACGAGATGCACGAGCAGCAGCAGAAAAAGAGCGGAGAATGCCGCTCCCAGCGCGAAGAGACGGGAGCTTACGATATGCCCTCCCACTTCCCTGATAAAGTCCCGAAGCTCTTTCCACATATTTCCTTCTTACTCCTCCTGAAGCTTCTCATTCGCCATGAAGAAGAAGCGGTACAGCAAAAGCGTCAGCAGCACTGAAAAAATGACAGAGGGAAAGATGATATGCATAAAATAATACAGGATATCCCACTTCCCCCGAATCAGAAAACGAAACAGATAAATATACAGATGATATACAAGCTCGCTCGCCACACAGATGAACACCGGCAGAGTGATATATTCCTCATAGTAGAAGCGGCTGAAAAAGCCGTTTATATAGCCGATCACGAGGAAGATCAGGCTGTAGAAGCCGAAGGGGCCGGAGTAGAACATATCCATCAGAAGTCCCGCGAAAAGTCCATAGAGCATACCTGCGGTATTTCCATGCAGGAAGCCGAAGGAAAAGGTCAGCACCAGCAGCAGATTCGGCGTCGCGGAAAGGAAGGGAATCAGCGGAAAAACGCTGGTCTGGATCAGAAATGCAAGAATCAGGGACAAAAAGGCAAGGAAGAGACGCAGCTTCCTCTGCTTCAGTTTTTTCGAAAATTTGATTTTCAAGCTTACACCTCTCAGCCTGCCGCGGCAGCAGCACCGACCATCCCCGCGTCGCGGAACTGGTCGGACTTCACCTCGGTCAGCACCAGTACCTCGCTCATATCGTCAAAATCCGCCGCCGGCACGAGATAGCCGGTCTTCATCAGCCGCTTCTCATCCTCCGTGATCTCCACGGCATAGCCCAGCAGTATCCCCGGCATGAACTTGGAGGAGAGATTAGAGGTCACGATCCGATCCCCATCCTGGAGAACAGAGTCCTTCGCAATATTGGTGATGCGAAGCCTGCCCTCCTGAAAGAGCGTCAGATCGCCTGCGACAATGCAGGTGTCGCTGGACTGTATCCCCATCGCCGCTACCCGGGACTCGTCGTCAATAATGGAGCGTACCGTCGCGTAGTTCAGCCCCACATCCGTCACGATGCCGACCAGACCGCCGTTCGCGATGACATTCTGATCCACGCGGATACCGTCCTGCGAGCCCTTGTCGATCCGGAATACCTGAAACCAGTTCTCCGAATCCTTCGCAATGATATGCGCTGCGACCTTGCTGTAGCGAAGGTAGTCCTGATCGAGCTGATAGAGCTCCCGCAGCCTCGACAGCTCCTGCTCGTTCTGCTTCAGGATATTGTTCTCCTCCGTCAGAAGGTCGATCCGCTCCCGAAGACTCCGGTTCTCCTCCTCTGCATCCCGGAGGCTTTTCCGATCCCGAAGCTCCTCATAGATCCGAAGCCCCACCCGGTTCACACCGGTCTGTACGGGAACGAGGACGGAGCCGACGGTATTCCGAATCGGATTCATCAGCCCGTCCCGCACGGTTGAAAGGACGATCATCATCACGCACAGAACGGCGAGAATGATAAATATGTATTTGCTACTTTTATTCTCCACTAGATGATTCCCTGCTCCTTGAAGCTGTAGTAACAGTTATCTCCGATAATGATATGATCGACCAGCGTAATGCCGATCCAGTCTCCTGCCTTCTCAAGCTCCCTTGTCAGCGCGATATCCTCCTCCGACGGCTCCGGGATGCCGCTCGGATGGTTGTGCACCAGCACCATGCAAACGGCGCGGAGCCGGAACGCCTCGATAAAGATATCCCGGGGCGACAGCGCCGAATGGTTGCAGGTTCCCCTCGATACCGCGTGCTCCCGAATAAGCTGCATCTGGTTATCCAGATAGAGGACGCGGATCTCCTCATAGCCGAGGCTCCGCATATCCTCCTTGCAAAAGAGCATGACATCCTGCGCGTTCCGGAAACGTTTCGTTCGTTTCCGGATCTTCCGTCTCCAGATCCTCCGGGAAATTTCCCCGACGACGGTCAGCTCCATCGCCTTAACCTCTCCGATCCCGGAGATGCTTTGCAGCTCCTCCGCGCTGTAATGGATCAGCCCCGCCAATCCGTCAAACTCCGGATTCCAGTGCAGGAGCTCCTCTGAAAGCTCCAGCACGGACTTCTCCCGCGTCCCGGTTCGGAGCAGAATCGCCAGAAGCTCTCCGTCTGTGAGCGCGGCACAGCCGAGGAGCCTGCACCGCTCTCTCGGAAGCTCCTCCTGCCTGTGCTCCCGAAGTCCTCTGTGTCCGCCGTTTTTTCCCTGATTCATATTTCTCCTGTTCCGAAAGGCGCAGGAATCCACAGGTATTAAATTTTACCACGAAGCAGACCGTTTTCAAAGAGCTTTTGTACCGACATCAGGATTCCCAGCTTGGCATGGTGCCATGTGAGACCGCCCTGAAAATAGACGTTATAGGGCGGCTTGATGGGGCCGTCTGCGGAGAGCTCGATGCTGGAGCCCTGTACGAAGGCGCCTGCCGCCATGATGACCTGGGCGTCATAGCCCGGCATATCGCCCGGCTGCGGGGTCACGAAGGAATCCACCGGCGCGGCGGCCTGAATGCCCCGACAGAAAGCGATCACCGCCTCCGAGCTCCCGAGCGTGACCGCCTGAATGATATCCCTTCTCTCGGCATCCGCGGCAGGATGGCAGGCATAGCCCAGCCTCTCATAGACCGCCGCCGCGAAGATCGCAGCCTTCTCTGCTCCCGCTACGATAGACGGCGCGAGGAAGAGCCCCTGATAGAAATCCTTATTGAGGTGAAGAGAGGGACCGACCTCCTTGCCGAGTCCCGGGGTCGTAAGCCGTGCCGCGCAGCGCTCGATGCATTCCCGCGTCCCCGCGATATAGCCGCCGATCGGCGCCAGCCCGCCGCCCGGATTCTTGATGAGGGAACCGACGACCATGTCCGCACCGAAGTCGCTCGGCTCCTCGCGGCAGACAAACTCGCCGTAGCAGTTATCGACCATGCAGATCACGTCCGGCTTTACCGAGCGGATAAAGCGGATCAGCTCTCCGATCTGCTCCGGGCTGAAGCTGTCACGGCTGCTGTAGCCCTTCGAGCGTTGGATCTCCACGAGACGCGTCCTCTCGTTGATCGCATCCCGAATCTCGTCATAGCGGAAGCTGCTGTCTGCATTCAGCTCCACCTGCCGGTAGTGAATGCCGAACTCACGGAGCGAGCCGACCGCCTCCCGTATTCCGATGACCTCCTCCAGCGTGTCATAGGGCTTCCCGACCGGAGAGAGGATCTCGTCGCCCGGACGCAGGTTCGCCTGCAGGGCGATCGCGAGGGCGTGCGTCCCGCAGACAATCTGCCCGCGAACCAGCGCATCCTCTGTATGAAAGAGATTGGCATAGACCCGTTCCAGCGCATCCCGCCCGATATCATCGTAGCCGTAGCCGCTCGTCCCGATGAGATGCGCCTCGGAAACGGCGGCATCCTGCATGGCACGGATGACCTTCAGCTGGTTGTATTCCGCGATCTCGTCGATTCGCTCAAAGCGCTCCCGAAGCGAGAGGAGAATCGGCGCACAGAAGTCATAGACCGCTGTGCTTATGCCCATTTCTTCATACATTTGTCTGTTATCCATCCTGCTATTCTGTCCTTTTCATAATCAAATTTTGAAATATCAATCCAGCTGACCGCCCTTTCCCTGCGAAACCAGCTAAGCTGCCGCTTGGCATAATTCCGGGAATGCCGCTTGATCGCCTCGACCGCATCAGGAAGGCTGCACTTCCCCTCAAGGAAAAGAAGGAGCTCCCGATAGCCGATCCCCTGCATCCCCGGATCCGTGCTCCGGAAGCCGCGGGCATAGAGCCCCTCCGTCTCTGCCAGAAGCCCCTCTGAGAGCATCCGCTCGACCCTTTGGTCGATCCGTGCATAGAGCCGCTCCCGCTCATCTGTCAGTACGAAGAACGCCGCGTCGTAAACCGCTTCTCTGGCGCGTTCCTCCGCATTGTGCATAGAGATCGGACGCTGATGCAGCTCGTAATACTCCAGCGCCCGCAGTACTCTCCGGATATTGTGCGGATGAATCTTCTCCGCGCTTTCCGGATCTATACGGGAAAGCCGCGCATGGAGACGGAGCGCGCCGTCCGGCTCCCCCGCCTCCGCCTCGAGCTGCTGTCGGAGCTCCCGCTGCCGCTCCTCCGGCTCCTCGGAAAAATCGATGCCGTAGAGCAGCGCCTGAATGTAGAAGCCTGTACCGCCGACGAGGATCGGCAGGTGCTTTCTCGCATGGATCTCCGCTGCCGCCTTCCCCGCCATCTGCTGGAAGCGGACGGCATCATAGTGCTCCGTCGGCTCCAGTATGTCGATCAGATGATGCAAAATCCCCTGCATTTCCGCAGGAGATGCCTTGGCACTCCCGATATCGAGCCCCTTGTAAACCTGTACCGAATCCGCAGAGATGCACTCTCCGGAGAGCCGCCTCGCAAGCTCGACAGAGAGCGCAGTCTTTCCGACGCCTGTAGGTCCCCCTATGATCAAAAGCGGTTTTTTCTTCTGTTCAGAGTCCATAGCTTCGCACCTCTTCTTCTCACTCCGCCCGCTCTCGGATGTCTATCACCCTGCCTCTTTGGCATCGCCGGAGCTTCCGACACGGGAATCGTGCAGAAGTCCCCATAAGTCCATAAAATCCATCGTAGAACTTCGCAGGGAAGCTCTCAGACAATCCGTTTGAATTTCTTCTCCAGCTCCTGCTTCGACATGGAAATGATGGTCGGCCTGCCATGCGGACAGGCATAGGGATTCTCCAGTGTGAGCAGCTCCGAGATCAGTGCATCCGCCTCCAGAAGGCTCAAGCGATGGTTGCCCTTGACGGCTGCCTTGCAGGACATCGTCGCGATCCGATGGTAGATTGACTCTGCTGTCGCCGCCGCACTCTCCTCGCTAAGCTCGTCCAGAAGCTCCAGCAGAAGCTCCCTTTTCTCAAGCTCCGGCAGATCCGCCGGAATCGCGGAGATGCTGAAATCCCGTCCTCCGAGGTCCCGGATCTCATAGCCGAAGCCGCTGAAATACGACTGATACTCCCGAAGCAGCTGCGCCTCCGCGCCGCTTAAGCTCAGGAGAATCGGCGGATTCAGGTACTGGGAGACCGGCTGCTTCTCCTGAAGACGGTGCATCATCCGTTCAAAATAGACCTTCTCATGTGCTGCATGCTGATCGATGATATAGAGCTTCTCTCCGTATTCGATCAGCCAGTAGGTCTCGAAGACCTGCCCGATGATGCGGTGCTGAAGCCGTGCCTTTTCGGAAAGGAAGCGTTCCTGAAACATTGTCTCCTGCTTCCCCGTAAGCGGCTTTTCCTCCTCCGACACTGCCCTGCCCTCTTTCCCTTCCGGCTTCTCTGAACCTTTGTCCTCCGGTCGGAAATCCTGCAGAGAAAATCCGCTTCCTCGCACTGCCGAAGCGCTGCCGAAGGATCTGCCGCCTTCTGCTCTCTCCCGAAGCACGCCTGTTTTTCTGTAATGGTAGGAGGCTGCCCCCGCAGTCTGCTCCGCGGGGGAGGCTTCCGCCGCCGGAGCAGCATTGTTACACATGGCAAAATGCTCCGGAGCCGAATCGCCCGAAGCGAACGATGTCTCCCGGATCTGCAGCTCGCTGCTGCTCCCGCTGCAGCGGATGTCCTCTCCGGGGAATGCCGCCTCCGGCAGGCTCGCATGGAGCCGCTCCTCATACTGCGGACGCAGCACTTCTGCTCTCTTCGTCTCAAAGGGCTCGAACGGCTGCAGCTTCGGTACAGCACCGCTCTCCTCCCTCGGCTGCTCCAGATCGGTATTCACGACCAGCTCCGACTCCCGCAGCGCCTGCTGTACCGCATCCACCACGGAATTGTAGACGCTGAGCCCATCGGCGAAGCGCACCTCCAGCTTCTGCGGATGCACGTTGACATCCACGAGCTTCGGGCTGAGATCGAGAAGCAGCACGGTGAACGGGAATTTGTGCTGCATCAGGAAGGCACGGTAGCCGTCCTCGATTGCCTTGGTCAGGAGCGGATTTTTCACGAAGCGGCCGTTTACGAAATAGATTTCGAAGTTTCGGTTCGAGCGGTTCGTCGCCGGTCTCCCGACGAAGCCCCGCACCGTGATCTGCGGCAGTCCGCTCAATTCCGCCGGAAGATAGGACTGCTTCACGGTCAGGAGCTGAACGGCCACATCCCGTCCGTAGATCGCATAGATTACATCCATGAGCGAACCGTTTCCCAGCGTTGCGAGCTTCTGCTTCCCGTCCTGCGTGAAGCGGAACGCGACCTCCGGATGCGCCAGTGCTTCCTTCTCGATGATATCCTGTATCCGCGCCGCCTCGGTGGGCGCCGATTTCAGGAATTTCCGGCGCGCCGGAACATTGAAGAAAAGCTCTCGTACCAGCATCGTCGTACCATCCGGTGCGCCGATCTCCGAAAGCTCCTTCTCCGCTCCGCCCTCGATCCGATAATGCGCGGCAAGCAGCTCTCCCTGCTTCTTCGTGATGAGCTCCACCTTCGCCACGGACGCGATGGAGGCAAGTGCCTCTCCGCGGAAGCCCAGCGTATGAATGCTCTCCAGATCCGCTGCCTCCCGGATCTTACTGGTCGCATGGCGAAGGAAGGCGGTTCGCACCTCCTCCCTCTCCATACCGGAGCCGTTGTCCGTAACCCGGATCAGTGCGATGCCGCCCTCCCGGATCTCAACAGAGACGGCGCTTGCTCCCGCGTCGATCGCGTTTTCCAGCAGCTCCTTCACGATACTGAGGGGACGCTCGATCACCTCTCCCGCTGCGATCTGATTGATCGTTTCCTCGCTTAAAACCCGAATCATCCAAGCTCCTTTCCTGCCCGAGGCATTCGCGAAGACCTCCTCCCCTCGCCTGCTCAGACGTTTTCCAGCTTCTCCCGCAGCTCGAAAAGCACGTTCATCGCCTCCAGCGGCGTCAGCCGGTTCAGATCCAGCCCTGTCAGCGTCTCTATGACCGCGTGCTCTCCCCGCAGCTCCTCTCCTGCACGTATTTCCGGCACATGCTCCGCCGCGTTCTCCAAAAAGGCATGCTCCGCCGACAGCTCCTTGGTCTTCGCCGTGATATCCGCATCCTCCAGCTCCGCGGCGATCTCCTTGGCACGGTCGATCACAGGCTGCGGGACGCCGGCAAGCCGCGCCACATCGATGCCGTAGCTCTGATCCGCGCCGCCCGGGATGATCTTCCGAAGAAAGATGATATCCGAATCATGTCGCGTCACCGCGATGCAGTAGTTGTTTACGCTCTCGAGCTTTCCCTCCAGCTCCGTCAGCTCATGGTAATGCGTTGCGAAGAGCGTTTTCGCCTTCACCACCCGACTGATATACTCCACTACCGCCCACGCGATCGAGAGCCCGTCGAAGGTTGAGGTGCCGCGCCCGATCTCATCGAGAATCAGGAGCGATTTCGTCGTCGCATTGCGGAGAATCCCTGCGACCTCGTTCATCTCCACCATGAAGGTGGACTGTCCGGAGGCAAGATCGTCCGATGCCCCCACCCTCGTGAAAATGCGGTCGCAGATGCCGATATCCGCCTCCCGCGCCGGGACAAAGGAGCCGATGCTCGCCATCAGTACGATCAGGGCAACCTGCCGCATATAGGTCGATTTCCCTGCCATATTCGGGCCGGTAATGATCGCGATCCGCTCCCCGCTGTCGTTTAACAGCGTGTCATTCGTCACGAAGCTCCCCTCTGTCAGCAGCTTTTCTATGACCGGATGCCGCCCGTCCCGAATCGAGATGATGCCCTCCGTATTGATATGCGGACGGACATAATGGTTCGCCGTCGCCACACGGGAGAGGGAGATCATGCAATCCAGCAGCGCGATATTCCGCGAGCTCTGCTGTATGCGGGCGATGTTCTCGGCGATCGTGTCCCGCACCTGGCAGAAGAGCGTATACTCCAGCGTATGCAGCTTCTCCTCGGCACCGAGTATCGTATTCTGCAGCTCCTCCAGCCGGTCTGTCGTATATCGCTCCGCTCCCGCGAGCGTCTGTTTCCGGATGAAATAATCCGGCACCTGCTCCCGGAAGCTGTTTGTCACCTCGAAGCAGTAGCCGAAGATCCGATTGTACTTGATCCGAAGCGTCTTGATACCCGTCTTTTCCCGCTCGCTCGCCTCCAGCTCGGCGAGCCACTGCTTCCCGCTGTGCCCCGCCTGCTTGTAGCGATCCGCCTCCGCATGGAAGCCGCTGCGGATGACGCCGCCGTCCTTCGCAGAGAGCGGCGGCTCCTCCTCAATCGCACTGTCGATCAGCGTATAGAGATCCCGAAGCTCATCGAGATCCCGATAGATCTCCGTGACGAGAGGCGCACGGAACTGCCGGAGCAGCTGCCGGATATCCGGCAGCATGGAGAGGGACTGCTTGAAGGCGATCAGATCCCTCGGCGTCGCGGACTGGTAGCTGATCCTGCCGAGCAGGCGCTCCAGATCATAGATCGAGCCGAGGTACTCTGCGAGCTCCTCCCTGTCGATATAGTGGTCGCAGAACTCATCCACCGCATCCTGTCTTCGGAGGATTTCCTCCTCCGAGATCAATGGCTGCTCCAGAAAGCGGCGCAGGAGCCGCGCCCCCATCGCGGTCTTCGTCCGATCCAGCACCCAGAGAAGCGTTCCCCGCTTTTTCTTCTCCCGCATCGTCTCGCAGAGCTCCAGATTCCGCTGCGTGCTCGCGTCGAGGATCATATACTGCGAGCTCTGATAGAATCGAATGTTGGAAATATGGCTGACCTGCCCCTTCTGCGTGTCGTAGATATAGCGGAGCGCAGCCGCCGCAGACAGACGCGGCAGATCCCTGTCCCGAAGCCCCAGCCCCTCGATGCTGGAATGGAAGTGTTCCTCCAGAAGCGCATCCGCGGTCTGCTCCTTATAGACGCTGTCCTCCAGCTCTGTGACGACGAGCTGATAGCGGCTCTTGATTTCCTCGATGTCCGCACCGGATATCATGAAGCTGTGATTGCAGACGATCTCCGCCGGAGAAAAGCGGCTGAGCTCATCCAGCATTTCCTTCACCGAGGTACAGAGCGTCGTCAGGAATTCCCCTGTCGAGATATCCACCGTAGAGATGCCGAAGCCGGAATTGTCATAGAAAATGCTCATCAGGAAGTTGTTCCTCCCCTCATCCAGCACCGTCTCCGAGGTGACCGTCCCCGGGGTGATGACGCGGATCACCTCCCGCTTCACGATCCCCTTCGCGAGCTTCGGATCCTCCATCTGCTCCGCAATCGCGACCTTGAAGCCCTTCGCCACCAGCCGCGCGACATAGCTGTCCGCAGCATGGTACGGAATCCCGCACATCGGCGCCCGTTCTTCGGTTCCGCAGTCCTTCCCTGTCAGCACCAGATCCAGCGCCTCCGAGGCGGTTTTCGCATCCTCGAAAAACATCTCGTAGAAGTCTCCGATCCGATAGAAGAGCAGCGCGTCCGGGTACTCTTTCTTTGTATCCAGATACTGCGTCATCATCGGAGACATTTTCTTTTCCGCCATCTCACTCCTTTTCCTACGTCTGCGGACAATCGCATGCGCCCGCCAGGCATCCGATATAATAGAAGCCCATGGAGCGCTCCAGCTTCACTCTCGCCATCTCGCCGACCAGCTCATCCGGCCCCTCGAAATGCACCAGAATGTTGTTGGAGAGTCTGCCGGTCAGCATTCCCTGCCGTTCCGCATTCTTCTCCTCGACGAGCACCTCCATGATCCTGCCCTCGTCCTTTCCTTCCCTTTCTGCGGCGCTTTCCCGTACTGCGCTGAGCAGACGCTCGAAGCGTTCCTTCATCACAGGCTCCGGGACGGCTTCCCATGACGCAGCCGGTGTCCCCGTCCGTCTTGAATAGAGGAAGGTAAAGGCGGAGTCGAAGCCCGCCTCCCTGACCACATCTATCGTATCCTGGAAATCTGCGTCCGATTCCCCGGGGAAGCCGACGATGATGTCCGTTGTGAGGGTGACATCCGGAAGTTTCGTGCGGATCTTCCGTGCCAGCTCCAGATAGCTCTCCTTTGTGTAATGACGGTTCATCCTCTTCAGCACATCAGAAGAGCCGGACTGCATCGGCAGATGAATGTGACGGCAGATATTCTCATGCTGCCGGATCACCTCGATCAGCTCGTCGGAGAAATCCTTGGGATTGGGCGTCATGAAGCGGATTCTTCGAAGCCCCGGGAGGCCCGCCACCATACGGAGCAGCTCCGGGAAGCTGTATCCCCCGTTCAGATCCTTTCCATAGGAATTGACATTCTGTCCGAGCAGCGTGATCTCCTTTGCGCCGTCCTGCACCAGCCGCTCGCACTCGCGGAGAATATCCGCCGCGCTTCGGGACTTCTCCCGCCCCCGCACATAGGGTACGATGCAGTAGGTGCAGAAGTTATTGCAGCCGTAGCTGATATTGACGGCGCCCTTGAAGCGATACCTGCGCTCCGACGGCAGATCCTCCACGATCAGCTTCGTATCCTCGATAATCTCGACGGTTCGTTTCTCCCGCATCAGCGTGCTGTACAGAAGCTCCGCAAGCTTGTAGATATTGTGGGTTCCAAAGATCAGCTTCACATAGGGGTACTTCTTCTGTATCGTCTCGACCTCGTCCTTCTCCTGCATCATGCAGCCGGTGATACCGAGGATCATGCCCTCTCTTCTCTCCGCCTGATGCTTGAGCCTGCCGATCCTGCCGTAGAGCTTCTGGTTGGCGTTCTCCCGCACCGTACAGGTAGTGAATAGGATAATATCGCTGTCGTCCGCATCCGTGCTGCTCCGGTAGCCGCAGCGTTCCAGTATCCCCTGCAGCTTCTCTCCGTCCTTTGCAGACATCTGGCAGCCGATGACATTGACCATCGCCGCCGCCGTATAGCCCTCGGACTTCTTCAGCTCTACGAGCTCCCGCACGCGCTCCATGAAATAATACTGCCGCGCAGGCTCCTCCTCCGGTGCCTCCCGGAGGACGGCATCATAAATCGTTTTTGTTTCCTTATTCATCCCTTACTGCTTTCCTGTTCCCTGGATTCTGCACTGTCCGTTTCCACGGATCTCATATTTCGTCGTACACAGCTCCCGGAGCCCCATCGGTCCCCTCGCATGGAGCCGCGAGGTCGAGATCCCGATCTCTGCCCCGAAGCCGAATTCCCCGCCGTCGGTGAAGCGTGTGGAGGCATTCCAGTAAACGCAGGCGGAATCCACGCCCCGAAGGAAGCGCTCCGCATTTTCCGCATTTTCCGTCAGAATGCTCTCGGAATGCTTCGTGGAATAACGGTTGATATGGGCGATTGCCTCCGAAAGCGAGCCCACGGTGCGAATCGAAAGCCTGTAGTCGAGGTACTCTGTTCCGAAGTCCTCCTCCGTCGCCGGGAGGAGCAGAGCGCTGTCCAGCCCCTCCTGCTCGGCTCTTAGAAGCAGAAAGGCGCGGCTCTCCGCATCCGCACAGACGGTCACCGCCTTCTCCTGCAGCTTTCGCACCACCGCAGGCAGAATCGGCAGCGCGTTCCGGTGTACGACCAGCGATTCACAGGCATTGCAGACCCCGATCCGCTGGGTCTTCGCATTATAAACGATAGGAACCGCCTTCGCGGGGTCGGCGCTCTCATCGAGATAGATATGACAGTTCCCCGCGCCGGTCTCCAGCACCGGCACGCTCGCATTCTCCATCACGGTATCGATCAGGCGCTTCGAGCCGCGCGGGATCAGCACGTCCACATAGGAACGAAGCCGCATGAAGCGCCGTGTCGTCTCATGATCCGCCGCCGTGAGGAGCTGCAGCGCGTCCTCCGGCGCTGATACGCTGCGGAGCGCCGCCCGCAGCGCGGACACAATCGCCGCATTGGAATGCGCGGCATCACTTCCGCCCTTCAGGATCACTGCATTGCCCGAGCGAAAGCAAAGAGAAAAGGCATCGCTCGTGACATTCGGGCGCGCCTCGTAAATGATGCCGATCACACCGATCGGTACTCGTTTCTTCGTAATGCGAAGCCCGTTCGGGCGGATCTCCTCGGAAAGAGTCTCTCCGAGCGGCGACGGCAGTGCCGCGACATGCCGCACTGCCTCCGACATTGCGAGTATCCGCTCCTCTGTCAGCAGGAGGCGATCCAGCATTCCCGCGGACATCCCGCTCCTCCTGCCGTTCTCCATGTCACGCTCATTTGCCGAGAGAATGGCAGGCATCTCCCTGCAAAGGATCTCCGCCGCGGCGCAAAGTGCAGAAGTCCTTCTCTCCTCGGAGAGAAGCGCCGTCTCCTGCGCCGCCGCCCGCGCCCGTTTCCCGATTTCCTGTAAGTCTGTCATACTGTCTCCTCACATTGTCTTGATATAGGACAGAAGGTCAAAGTCCACATTCGGATGCGCGGCAAAGAGCGTCCCGATATTCTCGCCGCAGAGAATCCTGGAAATCACATCTGCCTCCGTGAACCGCGCGATCAGCATATCCGAACCGGAGTCTGTCGCGATTCGCGCTGCCGCGAGCTTCGAGCTCATGCCGCCGGTGCCGACCATGCTGCCGCTGCCCTTCCCCATGGAAAGGACGCGTTCCGTAATGACCGGAATGAAGTCGATAAACTCCGCCTCCGGATTTTCCCGCGGGTCATCCGTGAAGAGCCCGTCGATATCGGACAGCAGGATCAGAAGGTCCGCGTGGGTGATCGCCGCCACGATCGCGGCGAGCTGATCATTGTCCCCGAAGGTCTCGACATGATGAATCTCGCTCGTGGACACGGTATCATTCTCATTAACGACCGGAATCGCGCCCAGCTTCAGAAGCTCCGAAAAGGTGTTGGAAACATTCTGCCGGGAATCCTCCTCCAGCATGATATTCTTCGTGAGCAGAAGCTGCGCCGCCGTCTGGCTGTATTCCGCGAAGAGCTTCTGGTAGGTCATCATCAGCCGCGCCTGCCCGATCGCCGCAAACGCCTGCTTCTCCGCCATATCCCTCGGACGAGTCTGTACCTTCATTGCATGCCGCCCGCAGGCGATCGCACCGGAGGAGACGAGGATCACATCCCTCCCCTCCTCCTTCAGATCAGACAGAACCCGCACCAGCCGTTCGATCCTGCCGAGGTTGAGCCCGCCGGTCCTTTCATGCGTAATGCTGGCAGATCCCACCTTAACGACGATTCTTTTCTTCTCCCGCAGTCTCTCCCGCATGACCGCTTTATCCATCCTCTGCCCCTCTTTTCCGGAGAACACCGCCCTCCATTTGCAGCAGTCCGATCAGGTTCTTTGCGATCCGCCGAAGCAGAACGTCTTGCTATGAATCACATTCCTACAGCATAAGTATCTGTATGTCTGCGCTGCCGCTCTCATTTTGACGCTCTATTATAGCAAAGGAAGGGAAGGCTGTCAAAAAATGGCAGAGCAGGTCATGCGTACGCTTCCCATTGTCCCATCCGTCATAAAGCTCCGCTTCCATGAATGCTTACACGGATTTTGATATTGCCTGGATCGACCGCAGACCGCCCTCCTTAAAATCAGACAAGGTGATCGCGCCGGCATTTTCAAATATTGAGAAGAGCTTTTCCACATAGGCATTCAGCTCTGCTTCTGTCATTTTCGAAAGATTGTCCTTTATCAGCTTATCTACTTTTCTGGCGGATTTTGCGATATCATCGGCAGTAACAAGCCCTCTCCCCTCGACGCGCCAGGTGGCAGGATTATGCTGTAATACAGAAACAGCAGTGCTTTTTACGACAGTCGGTTCGCAAACCGGTGTCATCAATAGACCGACAATGGTTTCTTCCGGCACAATGCTGATGAGCTTCGGAATGATATTCTGAAACGCCTTGCTGGATGCGGTTTTTTCCATGAAGCCGGGGCCGTCATTGCTATATATGGCGAGGATTCGTTTTTGGACGGTTTTTTGACATTTCGCGGCCGCAAATACCGCCAGATGCCCGCCTTTGGAATGCCCGCCGACGCGAAGCAGTCTATCGTTGTCTCTCGCAATCCGGTTCAGATAGCTTACCGCCTCTTTCTCTGCCTCGGTTTCTTTTATCGCAAACATGAAATCTTCCTTCCAGCCGACTACCGTGTCGTCCGTCCCCCTGTAAGCAGCATAACTTGTTCCATCCGGAAGTAAAAACTCCATTGCGGCGAATTGAAGGGTTCTTGCGGTGTCATTCAAACTGACATAATTTCGAATTTTTATATCCCTATATCTGCTTGATGCGGCGACTTCCCTTAATAACATCGGCGCATCTTTCAGCACCAAGCTTCCGCGAATTGATTTTTCATCATAATACTTTTCAAAATAGATATCGCTTACGTCTTTCATGCTGATTACAGCAGGTGCTTCCTCAGAAAAAACGGGATCGATTTCAACGTAAGAAATGCAAGACAAAACGAGATTATCTATGGTATTAAACCCATCCTGCCAAAATTCCAGATCCCCCCGCCATTTAATATAATCCTTTATCGTTCCCATAAAAGCTCCCTATTCTATTATTTTTTCTCTTTATTTCCCTCTCGCAGCGTCTTCTCTTTCATATCCTTCAGCAGCGCAGGAAGAATATTTTCCTGATAACCGGCTTTCCCGCACTATCCTCTTCTGTTCTCCTCTATCCATGAGACTGCGAAATCCACCAGCTCCCGCTGCCGCATGAGTCTGAGCTCCGCATCACCAAGCCTGGTCTTTTTCACAGGGCATCTGCGCTCAAACGCCGCACCGATCTGATTGAAGTCTTCCCCATCGACATACAGCGTCTCATAGGATTTCCATACCCTTCTCCCATTCTCCATGACTGCGCTGGATTCCACGCAGCTATGCTTGCTCTTATATTCCGCTCTGAAATCCGCCAGATGAAGAGAAGTATTCTTATCATACCCTACGCCGAGCAACAGCACCTTGCCATCCAGCTCATACAGCCTACCGATCGGAGAGCTGTCGCCGAAAATGTCGGACAGGGTATGCTTCTCCGTCAGATAGCCCGCATATTTCCCGTAGGCACAGACCGACCGCGCCGGGTGATCGCTTCTGATACATCCTGGCCACTTCCGAAACATTTCTGCCACCGCACCCATGGCATTGGTCGGTGTGAGCTCTTTGTCATACGCAGGCCAATTGTCCCGGATCCGCTGCCAGTCCGACGCATCTGCGTCCCAGTGTACCCCGTCCGCCGGATCGAGGTTCTTCCAGGACTGCGTCGGCATCATAATACTTCCCTCTGCACCCGCCGCTTCTATCAGCGCTTCAATGACGGACTGCGCGCCTCCGCATACATAGCCCATATTTTTCATGGACGTATGAACCATCAGCACATCGCCTTTACAGACACCAAGCTCTGTCAGGGCCTGCAGGATTTCCTCTTTTAAAACCACCCGCATCCTGTCTCCTCCTCTGTTCGCGCTCCATTAAATCGCCGCGTTTCTTCCCGTCATCCTGTAGGATCCGCATCTGTTCCATCACCATTGTCTTTTTCCATTTTCGGATTTGCACCCGGCATTTCACAGATTTATCTCACATCCTATCCGGCTCCGCAAACGCCCACAACTGCCAAACCCTGAATTCTATCCTCTCCGAAACAGTCATTTTTTTCCACAGCGGCAAGATAAATCACAAATTCCTCCTCGCCGTCCTGTAGGATTACAATACATGTGTTACATCACAACTAAATAAAAAAACGGAAGAGCCTGTCTTGTGTTAAAGTTAGTTCACCACAAACAAATCCAAACATAAGGAGGTCTTCCGTTGTGGCTACTATAACACAGGATATGCGCTTTAGGCTATCTCTTATCCGTTACGCCCAAAAACATGGTGTCACCAAAGCTGCGGGCCGTTATCGCGTTAACCGACAGTTTATCTACCGCTGGATGAAACGCTATGACGGCTCCCGGGAGTCTCTCAGTTACCGATCCAGGCGTCCCCCACAGTCATCCCAACCAGCATACCCCGGAGGAGTTGAAACTCATCTCCGACATGCGCCGCAGGAACCAAAGCGCCGGGCCTTGTCACCTTCTGGGTAAAGCTCATGCAGCGCGGCTACAAACGCTCTGTTACCGGCCTTTATCGCGTTCTCAGGCGCCGGGGAATCATGGCAGTCAAGCCGCAGAACCCTAAGTATGTACCTAAGCACTACGAGCAAATAAGCAGCATAACTTGTTCCATCCGGAAATAAAAACTCCATTGCGGCGAATTGTTTTTCAACATAATACTTTTCAAAATAAATATCACTTATGTCTTTCATGCTGATCACAGTAGGAGCATTCTCTGAAAAAATGAAACCGATTTCAACGCAAGCGATCTCTCTTCTCCCTTTTCAGTACCTCCGCTGTTTCAGCAGCATAAGTATATATCGTATTTCACCTCATTACAAATATTTATCTTATCCATGCCGGAAACCAGGCTGTACGGCAAAAGTAAAAAATCGCATCGTTGAAATCTTAGAGGCACAGCACAAATGCAGCCGGATACAGGGAAGCCCTGTGTCCGGCTGCATTGCTCCAAACAAAGCAAAAAGTGAAAAATGTGAATGCTATTTAAGCGGTGCCGGATACTGAATCCCGGTATCTGTATATTCAAAGGGCCATACCGTCTTAAAGGCACCATCCTGAATCTGTGCGATCGCTACGGACGAAGAGGTATTGTCATTGTAATGCTGCGCACCATCAAACTCATAATCCCGGAACCTGATTTCATCATAGGGGAGAATGATGTCCGGCCCGCCGTTTGGAAAAGAGCCTTTGATGTCTATCGTTTCCAATACGTCTTTCACCTTCTCCCCATCGGTTGTACCTGCCTCTTCAAAGGCTGTCTTGAACAGCCATACCACAGTATAGGACTCCGCGGAGTGACCATTCATATCCACATCATAGACCTTTTTGAATCTTTCATTCGTCTCAATCCCCTTCTTAAGATCAGGATTAAATTCCACCACTGTGGTCAGACCGTTGGAAATTCCCTGCGTTGCAGGAATGTAGGAGGGGTCTGCAAAGCCATTCGCCTTCGCGATGACAATCGGCGGCTGGTAATTCTGCTCCTTCAGCGTCTTCGTGAAGAGAATTGCGTCTGCAATATAAGACTCACAGATTACCGCATCTGCATTGGCTTCCTTCAGTGCCAGCACCTCTGAGGTCAAATCAGCTGCCCCCGTAGAATACTGTACGTCCTTTACAACCTCCAAATTATATTTTGGCGCATACATATTGACGCAGCGGATGATTTCCTGCCCAATCTGAGAGTTGTCTGCAAAAATCGAAACCGTCTTCACTTCCTTGCCGGTCTGCTGTGCAGAATCCTTCAGATATTTGATCATATCCTCCACATACACGGAATTTAACGGGCATAGACGGAAAAAATAGCTCAAATCCTCTGTCGAGATGCTGTCAACCGTTGAAATGGCAGTAATCATCGGGATTTTATACTGCTCGCAGACCTTCGCCACAATCGCTGTCAGCGTGGACTGATGGCAGCCCATAATTGCATTAACCTTGTCCTGGGTAATGAGGCGTTCCGCGACGGAGCGTGCCACCTTTGGATCTCCCTGCGTATCTCCGCGAACAATCTCAATCGGACGCCCGTTGACGCCGCCTGCCGCATTGATCTCCTCCACCGCGAAATCTACGCCGCGCATAATATTTGTGCCAATGGCCGCCTTATCTCCGGACAGTGCATACATGGCGCCGATTCGGATTGCCTCTCCGTCAAGCTGCATCGGCTCTGCTGCCGTATTCGCTGCCTCGGTATCCTTCGCCGCCTCTGTCTCTGATTTTGTCTCTGTGCCGACAGACCCCGGCGAGCCGGCCTTTCCCGCACAGCCGGTCAGTACGGCTCCGACGATTGCCAGCGCACAAAGCGCCGAGGTCAGTTTCCTTAATTTCATAACGCTTCCTCCTTAAAAAATGGTATATGCACAGCCGTGCCAGATGGCAGCCGGCCGCAGGTTTACAGACTTTCTCTCAGATTCCGAGATATGCCTTTTTTACATGTTCATTTTCTCCCAGCTCCCTGGCACTTCCCTCCAGTGCCATACGTCCGTTTTCGATGACATATCCCCGGTCTGCCGCCGCCAGCGCCTTATTGATATCCTGCTCCACCAGCAGGACAGAAACACCGGTCTTGGCAAGCTCCCCGACTGCTTCCAGGATATCATCTACGATATTGGGTGCAAGCCCCAGAGACGGTTCGTCCAGAATGAGGAGCCTGGGCTCTCCAATCAGCGCCCTTGCGACCGCCGCCATCTGCTGCTCGCCGCCGGACAGCGTACCCGCTGCCTGTCTGGCTCTCTCCTCCAGCTTCGGAAACCATCCGTAGACCTTTTTCAGGTTGTCCTGAAAACGCGCTTTGAGCCCTTTATTAAATGCTCCCAGCTCCAGATTTTCAAGCACGGTCATACCGGTGAAGAGCTGCCTTCCTTCGGGCACCTGTACGATGCCCTGATTCAGAATGAATCGGGAATCCTTCCTGCTCAGCTCCTTTCCGTTAAATTCTACAGAGCCGGAAAGAAGGGGAAGCATGCCGGTCACAGCCCTGACCGTCGTCGTCTTCCCTGCGCCGTTGGATCCAAGAAGCGCAACGATTTCGCCATCTCCGATTTCAAAGGAAATATCCCAGAGAATCCTGATAGTGCCATATCCCGCATTCAATTTCCTGACGCTGAGCATCCTATCCCTCCCTCTTTCCCTTTCCCAGATATACTTCCATGACGTACGGGTCGTTCATAACCTGTTCCGGGGTTCCGACAGAAATCTTTTCCCCATGATGCAGTACAATCACCTCCTCACAGAGGCTCACAACTGCCTTCATGATATGCTCGATCAGGAAAATTGTAACACCCGTGTCATTGATTCGACGGATTAAGGCGATGGCATCCTCTGTTTCCGCAGGATTCAGCCCCGCCATATTCTCATCCAGAAACAGCATTTCCGGCTTCGTCGCCAATGCCCGCGCCATCTCCAAACGTTTTTGATCCGGCGTTCCCATATCCTTTGAAAGCTCGTTCCGTTTGTCATAAAGCCCCGTAAACGCCAGTATTTCCCGTGCCGTCTCCCGTGCCTCACGTTGATTTTTAGCGGGGCTTGCACCAAAATAAGCGCTTGCTATCACATTTTCGAGAACCGTCATATTCTTTAAGGGCTTCATAATCTGGAAGGTTCTTGCAATTCCCATTTTTGTATAGTCATACGCCGGTGTAGCTGTGATATCCCGTCCCTTATAATAGATTCTCCCTTCAGATGGCGGATAGTAGCCGCAAATCATATTGAAGGTCGTAGACTTTCCTGCTCCATTCGGTCCAATCATCCCGGTAACACGCCCCTTTTGCACTGCAAAGGAAACGTCACGAACGGCGGTCAGTCCCTTGAAACGTTTTGTAATATGCTCCACTCTGATAATCTCATTTTCCGCCATATCAGCTGCGTTCCCTCCCTTCCATTCCGATCTTCCTGCCATCCGCCTCCATCTGCATCGCCTCAATAGACGCAATCGGCGGTTTTTTCAGAATGGTATTATCAACCCATCTCTTGCATCTGCTTCTCATATACCAGCCCAGGATTCCGGATGGACGGAATCGAATAATAAGAATCAGCACAACTGCATACATTATCAGATTGATTCCGGGAAGAATCGCACCAAACCGGTTTCGCAGAAACTCTGAAAGGGTAATCATAATACCGCCGCCGAGCAAAGGTCCCTCTACGAACGCCGCTCCGCCTACCACAGCCGGCAGCACCGACTCCACAGAATAGCTTTGCAGCATCAGATCCGGATCAATATACCTGTTGTAGGAGGCATAGAAGAATCCGACCAGCCCTGCCACCATTGCGGAGATTACGACAGCGGCAACCTTATACCTTGTGGGGTTGATGCCGATTGCTGCCGCCGTATCCTCATCCTCGCGGATGGTTTTCAGCGCGAAGCCCAGCTTGCTGCGGTCAATTTTTTTCATAAGGAGGTAAATGCCGATGACCATAACAAGCCCCACATAGTAGTATGGAAGCTTACTCATAAACCGAAACTCTGCCCAGGAGTCCTCTCCAAATGAAAGGGAAATTCCGATTGCTTTTCCCGCGAAATCCCAGTTAATGATGAACTGCCGGATCGCCTCTCCGAACGCAATGCTGACCAGCGTGAAATAAGGGCCTCTCAGGATGAAGCAGGGATAGAAAATAATACCGGATACCAATCCTACAACGAGCATTCCAAATACGGCGCAGACCCACGGATTCACATTCGTTTTGCTCATAAGAAGGCAGCATGCGTATGCGCCAAGCCCCATATATGCTGCGTGTCCCAGCGAATTTTGTCCGGTCATGCCTCCCAGAAGGTTCCATGCCATGGACAGGGTCGTCATATAGAATACCAGTATGAAAATATTCATGATATATGGCTTATCCTGAATAAACAGCGGCAGCAGAATCAGAAACAGGAGCAGCACGCCGATGCAGACCGCGATATTCCTGTGGTACGCCCTCACAGCTTTCTTGTTATCCATCTTATTTGCTCCTTGCAATTATATTCTGCCGAACGACCAAAATGACTATGAAGGTTACGAAAACGATGAGATCCTTATAAGCAGGACTGATAACGAGGGATGTCATCGTTTCCAAAATCCCCAGAAATATCCCTGCAAAAAAGGCCCCCTGAATGGAACCGAAGCCGCCGACAACGACTACAATCAGCGCTCTCAGAGAAAATCCCGCGCCTGCTGTCGGACTGATGACATAGAACTGTGTCAGAAGCGCTCCCGCGACGCCTGCCAGCGCCGCACCGATTCCATATGTCAGGATATATGTTCTCTTCACATGGATTCCCACGACCTCCGCGCCAACCGCATTCTGGGAAACTGCCCGAATCTGCTTTCCTATCGTAGTATATTTCAGAAAGATAAACAGCGCAGCTGTAATTATAATCAAAGCGCCGAAGCTGATGAGCTTTGGCAGCGCCATGGTAATCGGTCCGAGCCGCAGCGTTGCAGAGGAATACCCTGTCTGCAATGTCCGATAATTGGAGCCGAATATCACCAGTGCAAGATTCTGCAGAAGCGTACCAAGCCCGACCGTAAGAAACAAGAGATTGGTGAAGCTGTGCGTCCCGAGAGACGGCGTAATCAATGATGATTGAATCACCGCTCCGATGCAGAACATCAAAAACGCGACGATCGGCACACAAACATAGGGATCAAGTCCCAAAAATGTGTACAGCACGAAGGTAAGGTACATTCCTGCCATCAGCATTTCCCCATGGCAGAAGTTAATTATCTTCATCACACCGAAAATGACGTTCTGCCCCATGCCCATCAGGGAATAGAACCCGCCAATCAGCAGACCATTTACGCATGCCTGTAAAAAAGTATCCATGAATCGCTCCCCTCCCTCACAAATTCCGTCAATTCATTCTGCTGCCAAATCAGATAATAGGACATGGTTATTTGAAAGAAATTATTTTGTCATGTCTATTATAGAAAAGAACGGTTAGCACTTGTTTGTCAAAGCTCTGCTCTATTCTGCCGCAAGAGGATCCGGACACAAAAGGATAGCACTATTTTGCGATAAAACAGTGCTATCCTCTGGGGCTTGTTGAATGCAAATGACGTTATTTACCCTCCCGCAGCCGGTCTCTCATCTCTGTCGGCGTCATACCTGTATATTTTTTGAAAATTCTGGAAAAGTAATTTGGATTTGTATACCCTGCTTCTATGCATATTTCCTTTATATTCCGTTCCGGATTCTCGTACAGCAGTGTTTTGGCTCTTCCAATCCGAAGGTCTGTGAGAAAATCGCTGAAATTTTCTCCGGTTCCCTCTTTGAAAAGCTTACTGAAGTAATATGGACTGATATTCAGTTCTGTTGCCACAGACTCCAGTGAAAGATCCCTCTGGAAATTTTTCCTCATATATTCCTTCGCTCTGCCCGCTACCGTATCCGTCCTCTGTCCTGCCAAAAACACCCTTCTGCCATACTGCAGCATTGCATCGAGGAAGGCCGTCTGCAGTTCCTTCGCATCTGCTGCCTTGACAACTGCGATTTCCGCATCCCCCAGAGGGAGATATCCCTGTTCGGAAGCAAGCTGGCGGGCTGCCATGAGAATTTCCAGTATGACAATGCGGGCGTGCTCTATCCTGCTTTCTGCGGCGCCATCCGTCTCGTCCATACAGGTGTCCGCCACCGACACAGGCATCGTACGATACGCCTCCGGTTGCAGTAAATAGGAAATCATCCACTCCGCCTCCCTGCGTATCTCTATTTCTGATCCCCTTCGAAGTGCGTTGAGAATATTTTTTCGAGCCTCCGCCTGCTGCCTGTCCCCTGTATTCCATGCTGCAAGGTCGTCAATATGTGTAACCTTACGGACGCCGTGCCGAAGTGCATTCAGGGCTTCATGATAGGAATTGTACATTTCCTCCCATGTCCTTACGGATCCGATACCCGCTTTGAAGTCAATACCTGTTATTTCCCGCAGAGATGTGGTCATGGCACGAACCTTCTCAATCCTGCGCAGACGCTCCTTGTACGAAAGCTCCTCCCTTTCCGTCGGCGCCACACAGATAATCTTATTACCCATCGCATCAGACAGAAATACCTTAAAGCAACTTCTTATCTGTCCGTTCATCTTCGGAATAAACTTCCGGGCACGGACAGACGCGCCGATTGGATTGCCGGGACCATCCTTGTCAAAGCCCTCTCCCCACTCAAGCGCCAGGACATAGCCGTAGTTCTCCTCCACGTTCAAAAGACTTCTGTATTTGTTTCCCGCATAACAGTATTCATCCCGGGTAATAAGGGACATAACGAAGCCGTTCTCAATAATGGGAATAACCGTCTCCATCCGCTCCTGTATCTTCAGATCCTGCTGTCGTTTGGCGCGTTCTCCATCCAGCTCATACATAAGCTTCTTCAGTGCTTCGCCCACCTTTTTCCGGTCCATAGGCTTCATGAGGTAATCCGCAGCTCCCAGCTTGATTGCCTCTGCGGCATACTCGAAATTATCGTATGCCGTCAGAATAAGCGCCTTGAATTTCGGATTCTGCTTCTTCATTTCTGCCAAAGCGCCGAGGCCGTTAATGCCCGGCATCTGAATATCAATCAGACCAATGTCCGGTCGTTCCGCTTCAAAGAGCTCGATCGCCTGCCGTCCGCTTTTCGCTGAAAACACCTCGCAGTCGGAGCCGAAATCCCTTTCAATGATAAACTTCAGGGAATCCCTGACGATTCCCTCATCATCCGCTATTAAAATTCTGTACATACTTCCTCTGTTATAGCCATCCTCAGCCTATACTGCATTTCTTTACAGGGACGCTGATCCGCACTCTGGTTCCATTCACGTTTTCGATTTTGAAAACATCCTCTTTTTGATAATACAGCCTCAACCGTTCCCTGACATTTTTCAGGCCCACGCCGCTTTCCTTTGGATTTCTGCTGAAATTGATTTCTCCGCTGCGGATCTCCTCCAGCTTTTTCTCCGGAATACCGCAGCCGTTATCTTGGATCTCAATCAGCGCATACCTTTCGTTCTCCCTGCTTACCCGTATAGTTATGAGCTTGTCCCCCGAAAAATCCGGATCATAAGCGTATTTCAGACTGTTTTCTACAATCGGCTGAAGCACCATACCCGGGAAGGCTGCCTCCAGAAGCCGGTCGTCAATTTCTTTTTTCAACGTATACTCACCGGAGAAACGGACATTCATAATGTATATATAGTTGTCCACCAAAACAAGCTCATCCTGAATCGTGGATTCTCTCCCATTTCCTCTGAGCTGACCACGGAGAAACGCTGCTGTGTGGTTCAGGAAAGCATAGGTTCGTTCGGCATCCTCCATCATGGAAAGCTGCTGCCCCGCATTCAAGGTATTAAAAAGAAAATGCGGGTCGAGCTGTGCCTGATAATATTTCAGCTGTGCATCCTTAAGCAGCGCATCCATCTTTAATTCCTTCTCCCGCATCTCCATTTCCCGCCTTGCAGCGGCTTTGATCTTCGTAATATCCGCCCGGATACTTTGCAGCATACTGCTGAAGGTACGCGTGAGTGTCCCGACCTCATCCTCGTGTCTGACTTCCGGAAAGGCGATATCCAGGTTTCCTCCCTCTACCTCCAGGGCCCTGTCTGACAGCTCGCGCAGCGGCCGGATAACGGTTGAAATAACGGTCCACAAGATTATCAGCATATAGATGCTCACGGTACACAAAATCAGAAGAATAATCTGTTCAAGATTTTCCAAAGAATGGTAGAGAATATCATAATTGTCTGAATTAAGCTGGAAACGCAGAAGCTCCAGTGAACGACAATTGGAAAGGATGTAGCCATATACAGTTCTTGCTTTGATGAATTCCTCTCTGCAGTCTGCAATACCGCCTCTCTGCTTTTTTCTCACGGCCTGTCCCGTCAAAAGCAGATAGGAATCGGAAAGCTCCCTGATTGTACGTTCCAGCTGCCTAGCAGGCTGGTCGCTGATCTCACTGGGGACGTTCCCCAGTCTATTCTGAAACAGCTCGAAGGCGTTTTGATATGCCTGCAATGCTGCGTCGCTTTGCGTATTGATATAACTGTCAAAGGCACGTTGCAGCTCAGTGAGCCCATTTTGCAGCTCCGTAAGCTGAATGCTGGTATCATATGCAGAATTCAGCCTCCGGATGCCGCGATTTACTCGCTTGAAGAGAAAGACATTCATAAGGAGAAGCAGCAATAAAAGGAAAATCGCAGGAATAAGCAGACGAAGCCTGAGAGACAAAAAGCCTTTCCTTCTGCCTGTGTTCTCCTGCGCGATTCCGGAAACTCTGTCATTCGGAATGATTTTCATACCTCGCTCCCTCTTCATATTGCTCCAGATTCTGCCGCGTGATGGTGCATAGACCGGCATCTGTGAAATAGTTTGCGAGATGATGCTCAAGATAACGAATCAGTTCATGCGCAGCCCTCTGTCCGAGCGAATCCGGATCGATCGTGACTGCGGCCTGAATGCCTCCATCCCGGATGCCCTCTTTAATGATGTCAGAAAGACAGCTTCCCAGAATATCTATGTGCTTTCCCAGCCCTCTGTCCTTAATAATCTGGTAGGCAAGCTCTGTTGTGGATTGATCCAGACAAATGACAAGATTTGGCATCGATTCTGTACGGCAAAGAAGCTGATTGATGACCGCCTCTGCATTGGTAAGCCCATCCGATTCCGCTACAAGCTGAATATCCAAGACATAGTCCTCCGTTCCGATAGCGGAAGCAATCCCGCTTTGGAACCAAAACTGATTGCCGCTCCCAAACGTCTTGGACGGCGCAAGGACAGAAATAGAATGTCTCCCGCCGGTGTCCATAGCCAGAATCCTGCGTCCAAACTCTCTCCCAAGGAAATATTCGTTTTCCCCAACAAAGCCGGTTCGCTTTGTGCCCGCTGCATCCCGCTCCATCGTAACAACAGGGATTCCTGCTGCAACCAGCTTATCGATCCGGCGTCTGACTGCATCATCATCCTCTGGGTAGAGGAGAACACCGTCCGTATGGCTGTAATACGCCATGTCGAGCAGTTCGCAAACGGAAAGCCGATCTACAAGCTGTTCATCCATAAGCTCTACATAAGCCCCCTTCTTCGCAGCCTCCTCTCTTGCCGCCTCATAAATGCTTCTCCAATATGCACTTTGCTGCTGACCGGTAATCATTGAAATATGATATTTGTAGCTGTACGCAGGCAACTCGTTTTCTCCCGCCTGATGCGTCAGCCGGTGGTATCTCCATCCGACATATAGTGTCAATGTAAGAAGCCCTATGCCAAGCAGCAGCTGAAATACAGACAGATATGCTTTGAGATGAACTGAAAATTTCTCATGGTCTTTTCCGGAAGTCATTTTTTCCCCACAGCGGCAAGATAAATCACAAATTCCTCCTCGCCGTCCAGTCCCAGCAGCCTGTCCATCCCCTTTTGCTCATAGATTCCCAGCGCGCAGGCACCTGCGTCAATCGACTCTGCCGCAAGATAGAGATTCTGACAGACATGTCCCGCGTCAAGCAAAATCTTCTTATGTGCCTGCGTGTCAAACTTCCACTCCGAACGATACGGCACCGTGCTCCAGACAAAGACCGCATTTGCCTTTCCGGCAAAATACGGTAGAAACGGCTGCGTCTTTCCCATGGTGAGCTCGTCAATCAGCGCCTCGCTGTTCTCCAAGGTACGAAGCTGCAAAAGGCTGTGGGAAAATGGCTGATACCGATAGATTCCTGCAGAAAGCCCCTCTACGTCCCGAAGCAACAGATACGTTTCCAGAGTATAAGTCATGCCGGCCGACGGCACTGTGCGGAGCGGCTTCCCTGCCGCCGTATGTCCGCTCACGCCCTGTGTTGCCCAAAGCAGATAGGACAGCTCCGGAAGAGAAAGACGCTCCCCGCTGTACCGCCTTACGCTTCGCCGTTCCCGAATACAGCTCCAGATATCCCGCTTCTTAAGCACCTCCTCCACAGGCTCCGGAAGCGGATACAGCTCCTGTCCGGCCTCTGGTGCCTTTTCCGCCGGAGGCTGGGGCTCTCCCCGCTTTGCCCCGGTCTGCACACCTTGAAGACTGTGAAAATCCGTTTTCAGAAATGCTCTTTGTGCTTCAAACCGCTTCATGCTTCCCTCCTCTTCCCGCTTCCGTGCAGGACGCAATCCTCTTCACTGCGATCAACTGCAGGACTCCCGTAACATAATAAAGCCACAGGGTAACAAGAGAACCGGCAAAGATCTGCCGGTTCCCCAAAAACTCGCGCTGCACTGCTGCCGCCTAGTCCTGTGCCTTGTTCGCCGCTGCCTCTGCGACAATCTGATTCTGAATGTCGCCCGGCGCCTGCTCATAACGGACGAAAGCATATTCATAGCTTCCGGCGCCGCCGGTCATCGAGCGGAGGTCTGTGTTGTAGCCGTAGAGATTGCTCATCGGAAGCTCTGCCTCGATCATCTGCTTGCCGTCGTGCAGTGCGGTCATACCGAGCACACGTCCGCGGCGCTTCGTCAGATCGCCCATGATGTCTCCGGTATTGCTGTCCGGCGCTGTCACCTTGAGAGAGGCGATCGGCTCGAGCAGCACCGGCTGTGCTTTCATGAAGCCGTCCTTGAATGCGATGGACGCTGCCGTCTTGAACGCCTGCTCCGAGGAATCCACCGGATGATAGGAGCCGTCCAGCAGCGTCGCCCGGACGCCGACCACCGGATAGCCGGCGAGCGGTCCTTTCTTGCAGCTCTCCTGGATTCCCTTCTCTACCGCCGGGAAGAAATTCTTCGGCACAGCGCCGCCGAATACCTTCTCTTCGAAAATATACGGCGTCTCATTGTCACCGCTCGGGGCGAACTCCATGATGACATCGCCATACTGTCCGTGTCCGCCGGACTGCTTCTTGTACCTGCCCTGCACCTTGACGGTCTTCTTCAGAGTCTCTCGGTATGCGAACTTCGGCTTCGACAGGACGATAGAGACATTGTAGCGCTCCTTCAGCATGGAGGCTGTGACCTCGAGCTGCTGCTCGCCGATTGCATAGAGCAGAGACTGCCGGTTTTCCGGATCAGCCACGGTCTTCAGCGTCTTATCCTCCTCCATCATCCGCTGGAGCGCGGTGGAAAGCTTGTCCTCATCCGCCTTGTTCTCTGCGCGGTACGCCATATAGGTATACGGCGTCGAAAGCTGCGGTCCATGGTAGAGCACCGGAGCGGTACGGACGGCGATCGAATCTCCGGTCTCTGTCACGGCAAGCTTCGCCACTGCGCCGATATCTCCGGCGCGAAGCTCCGGAACCTCGATGGAATCCCCGCCGCGGAGCAGGTAAACCTTTCCGACCTTCTCTATCGTCTCCTTTTTGGAATTATAAATCTCCGAATTCGGCTTCATGGTGCCTGTGCAGATCTTCACCAGACTGTACTTGCCCATGAACGGATCGGCGATCGTCTTCCAGACCTTTGCGGAGAGGGAAACCTCGGAATTATACTTCGCTGTGAAGCGCTCGCCGGTGGATGCGTCCACGCCGACGGTCTCGAACTCATTCGGAGCCGGAAAATATTTCTCAATGATCTGCAAAAGGACATTGAAGCCCTGAATATTTGTGCCTGATCCCATCAGTACCGGCACCACGCTGCAGGTTTTCACATTCTCGCGGAGCGCAGTCTGGATCTCATCTACCGTGAATTCCTCGCCGGAGAAATATTTCTCCATATACTCATCCGAGGTCTCCGCTACTGCCTCGAGCAGCGCGCTCCTCGCGATGCCGAGATTCTTCTCCACATAATCCGGAATCTCGCAGGGCTCATATTCGTTCAGCTTCGTGAAGCGGCGTCCCGCCATCTTGATGACATTCACAAAGCCCACAAACTTCTCATTCTCACGGATCGGAAGCTGGAACGGCGCGACAGCGCGTCCGAAACGTTTCTCAAGATCCAGCACCAACTGCCGGTAGGAGGCGTGATCGTCATCCATATTGCTGACGAAGAACAGCCTCGGAATGCGGAACCTCTCACAGATCTCCCACGCCTTGACCGTCCCCGGCTCAATCCCCGCCTTGCAGTTCACGACGATAACGGCGGCATCCGCAGCGGAAACCGCCTCCTCCACCTCGCCGATGAAATCGAAATATCCCGGAGTATCGAGGATATTCACCTTTATATCTCCGCTCTCTCCCTTGTATTCGATCGGAAGCACGGAAGCAGAGATTGAGAAGTGCCTCTTCTTCTCCTCTTTATCATAATCCGATACCGTAGTCCCATCCGGCACGGAGCCCATGCGGCTGATGCCTCCGGTAACAAACATAAGCGCCTCTGCTACTGTGGTCTTGCCTGCGCCCCCATGCCCTAAGAGAACTACGTTGCGTATGGCTCCGGTGTCATAAACCTTCATATTCTTCCTACCTCCTGTTGTCGCCGTCTCCTGCCGAATCGGAAACGGCGAGAGACGCTCTGAAATTTAGTTTTATTTTACTAAAATCAAGACAATATTACAAGAAATATATTCCTTTTTCACAAGTTCAATCTCGCAGATCATACTGATACCGCTTCAGCACCGTAAGCGCCTTCTCCTTCGCCTCTTCCTCGTAGAAGGCGATCCGGAGCGCGCCCTCTCCGTGATCGCGGGCATTGTTGATGCCGATATTCTTGATAGAGATCCCCTTAGAGGCGAGGATCACTGAAATCGTAGAGATCGCGCCGACCTCGTCCGCGATATCCACGGAGAAGCTGTAGTCCGCACTGAGCGCCCCCTTGCTCTTCGCATCAATAGAATTTCGGTATTCCCGCGAGCTCTCGAACATCCGGAGGATTCTCTGATCGCTCTGCTCCTTTTTCAAGGAGAAGGAAATATCGGAGAGCATCCCGATATAACGGTCGAGCAGCGCCGCCAGCGCATGCGAATTACTGTCACAAATTTGTTCCCAAAGCGCCGGACTCGCGGACGCGATCCTCGTGATATCCCGGAAACCGCCTGCGGCAATCGTTTTCAGCGTATGCTGTGCATCATCCGATGCCTTCACGATATTTACAAGGGAACTCGCCACAATATGCGGAAGATGCGAAACGGCAGCCACTGCCGCGTCGTGCTTCTCCGCCTCCACCTGCATCGGAATCGCCTGCAGATCCTCCGCGAGCCTTCGAAGTGCCCCCGTCAGCTCGGGATGCTCGTCGGAAATCGGGCTGATGATATAGTAGGCATTGGAAAAAAGGTAGTCCGTGCTTGCCTTGTAGCCGGTCTGCTCCGAACCTGCCATCGGATGTCCGCCGACGAAACAGCGCTCGAGCCCGAGCTCCTTCGCCCGTGCGCAGATCGCCCCCTTGGTCGAGCCAACATCCGTAAGCACCGCACCATCCTTGATCAGTCTGCCGATTTCCGGGAGGTAAGCGAGATTGTCCTGCACCGGCGCGCAGAGAAAGACCATGTCACACTCGGAAATCCTTTTGTCGCACGGACTTTCCAGGATCACATTGACGACGCCCTCCTCCTGTGCAATCTCCAGATTGGATTTGTTCCTGCCGAATGCCATAATCCGGGTATCCGGATATTTTTTCAGTACCCCCTTCGCGATGGAGCCGCCGATCAATCCGAAGCCGATAAATGCGATAGATCTCATAGTTTTCTCCTCTTCTTTGCCACGTCGCACCGCGTCCTTCCCCTTCCGCAGCCAAATACCTATCAGCGGCGCAAGCGCTGCGAAGTGATGCACAGCTTTTATACTATTGACGATACCGATACTTTTAACTTACAGATTTAATCACTTTAGCACTTCAACGCGCTTCGGTCAAGTCTTACTCCGGAATCAATACTTGACGAAGCCCACGGCAGATAATAGAATGGTAGGAACATCCTAAGAACTTGTATGCAAAGTACTATTCGACTGTCGTATCATCTGCCTGCTCAATAAGGAGGGAATGAATGTCAAGCCAGCATCCAGATCATCCTTATCCGGTCCTCACGCACGAAGAGCTCTGCGAGCTTATCCAGAAGCTTTCTCTGATCTTTGACGTCGTGCGGGTCGTAGACGCCGTTTCGCTTTTTGTCGTGGATATGGACAGGAACGGACATTGCAGGATGCAGAGCCATCATTGTCATGAAATCTGGCACAAAAATAAGCGCTGTGAAAACTGTATTTCTCTGCTTTCCTATCTGAAAAAAACGCGTCTTACCAAGTTTGAATTCATCGGTGAGGATGTTTATCATGTTACCTCACAGTATATTCTGGCAGACCAAAAGCCTTTCACACTCGAAATTGTACAGAAAATCACCGGAGATGTTCTGCGGAATTCTCTGAATAGTCCTTCTCTGCACCAGCAGCTCGAGAGCTATTCCGCGCTGCTCTATTCAGATTCCCTGACCGGTATCCACAACCGCCGTTACTACGACGATCAGGTGGCAGATCTGCGGCTGGATGCCATCGCGATGCTGGATCTCGATAATTTCAAGAAGCTGAACGATACCCACGGACATATTCAGGGAGACAGCTTTCTCGAGGATGCTGCGCAGGAGCTCAAGGCAATGGTTCGCAGCTCTGATATCGTGCTCCGCTACGGCGGAGATGAATTCTTCCTTGCCTTCCAGAACATCAGCAGGGAGAATCTGATGGAAAAGCTCGAGAAAATCCGGCTTCGGCTCCACGAGCTCGGGCAGCGCCGCTTCCCCGACCTCGAGCTCAGCGCCAGCATCGGCGCCGTCATGGGCTCCGCCCCGGTCTCCAAGCTGCTGCCCTATGCCGACAGCGCACTGTATCAGGCGAAAAGCCGGAAGAACCATCTTTTCTTCCACGAGGACTTTATCCGCTGAGCAGGAATCCTCTCGAGCTCTCCCCATTTTTTCAAACAAATCCGTCTGCCGAAAAAGATCTGGTTCCCTTCTTCAAGAGTCTCCGGATCTTTTTTGCTGCCCCCGAGCTCTGCCCGGGGGAGCCGCGCGGCTTAGTGCGGTTCGAAGGACTGCGCTGCCTCTCCGGCGAAGAGCTTAGAGCGGTTCAAAATAATCGCTTGTGATTGTTTCCTTGCTGCCCCCGAGCTCTGCTCGGGGGAGCCGCGCGGCTTAGAGCGATTCAAGATAATCGCTTGCGATTATTTCCCTGACAAGCCTTACAGCAGATCAAAGATGCTCATCTGGTTGGAGCTCGGAATATCGCCCAGCAGCCCCAGCTCGGAGAATTTCTCGGCGAAGCCCTTCGGACAGTGGGTTCGGTTGATGAAGTCGTCCCGGGACAGGAACTGTCCTGCCCTTGCTCCCTCCTCGATCCCCTGCGCCACTGCCTCTCCGAGTCCCGCCATACAGCTGAAGCTCGGCATGATCCTGCCGTCCTCCGTGATCTGGAAGCTCGTCGCCTTCGCCTTGTAAATGTCGATCGGGGCGAACTCGATGCCGCGGGCGTACATTTCCTCACAGATCTTCATATCCCGGAGGCAGAGCGCCTCCGTATTCGTCGGCTTCGGGATATTCTGATACTCCTTGATATAATAGCGGAGCTTGTCCAGTCCGAAGCACATCTTGTCATAGTCGAAGCCGTCCGCACGGATCGAGTAATATGCCGTATAATATTCTCTCGGATAGAAGACCTTGCAGTACGCCACACGCCACGCCATCATGACATAGGCGGCGGCATGTGCCTTCGGGAACATATACTTGATCTTCTTGCAGGCATCGATATACCACTGCGGGACATTGTGTTCCAGCATATCCCGGCACCACTCATCCTTCAGCGGCTTATGCTTCCTCGTCGCTTCCATGATCGTGAAGCTTTCCCCGGGATCCATCCCCATATGCATGAGATAGACCATGATATCGTCCCGGCAGCAGATCGCGTTCTGCAGGGTCGTGACGCCCTGCAGGATCAGATCCTGCGCATTATTGAGATAGACGTCCGTCCCGTGCGATAGACCGGATATCCGCACCAGATCAGAGAGGTACTGCGGCTTTGTGTCCTCTACCATCTGCATAGCGAAGGAGGTGCCGAACTCAGGGATGCCGAGACAGCCCAGCCGCACACCCTGTATGTCTTCCGGACGGATGCCCAGCGCCTCCGTCGAGCGGAAGAGACTCATCACCTCCGGCGAGCTGAGCGGAATATCCTTCACGGGGTCAATGCCGGTCAGATCCTGCAGCTTCCGTATCATCGTCGGATCATCGTGACCCAGAATGTCCAGCTTCAGCAGGTTGTGGTCGATCTTGTGGTAGTCAAAGTGCGTCGTAATGATCGGAGAGCTGCTGTCGTTCGCAGGGTGCTGCACCGGGGTGAAGGTTTCGATCTCCTCCCCGTGCGGCAGCACGACAATCCCGCCCGGATGCTGTCCGGTCGTTCGGCGCACGCCGACACAGCCCTGCACCAGACGGTCGATCTCTGCATTCCGCTTCGCGACACCGCGTTCCTCATAGTATTTCCGTATCATGCCGTACGCCGTCTTGTCGGCGAGCGTACCGATGGTTCCCGCCTTGAAGGTATGCCCGTCTCCGAAGATCACACCGGTATAAGCATGTGCCTTCGCCTGATACTCTCCGGAGAAATTCAGATCGATATCCGGCTCCTTGTCTCCATTGAAGCCGAGGAAGGTCTCGAAGGGAATGTCGAAGCCCCAGCGGTTCAGCTCCGCCCCGCAGCGCGGGCACTTCTTCGCCGGCATATCGCAGCCCGCCATACCGGAATACTTCTTCACCTCCGGAGAGTCGAAGTCGTACCAGAAGCAGTCCGGACAGACATAATGCGGGGAAAGCGGGTTCACCTCCGTGATATGCGCCATGGTCGCCGCGAAGGAGGAGCCGACCGAGCCTCGGGAGCCGACCAGATATCCGTCCTCATTGGACTTGTCCACAAGCTTCTGTGCAATGATATACATCACCGAATAGCCGTTTCCGATGATAGACTTCAGCTCGACCTCGAGACGGTCCTCCACAATCTTCGGCAACTCCGGCCCATACATCCTGTGCGCGGTCTCATAGCAGATCCGGCGCAGCTCCTCGTCCGAATGCTCGATAACCGGCGGGCACTTGTCCGGACGCACCGGCTTGATCGGCTCGCACATATCCGCGATTCGGTTCGGATTGTCGATCACCAGCTCCTTCGCCTTATTCGGCGTAAGGTAGTCGAACTCCCCAAGCATCTCCTCTGTCGAACGGAAATAGAGGCAGGCGTCGCTCTCCTCTTCCTCGAAGCCCCGCCCCGCCATGATAATCTTCCGATAAATATCATCCTCCGGATTCACATAATGCGCATCGCAGGTCGCGCAGACCGGTTTCCCGAGCTGCTCCCCGATCGAAATGATTTTTTTATTGTATTCGATCAGATCCTCCCGCGTCTTCGCGGAGTAGCGATCCGAATGCAGCATGAAATCATTGTTCCCGAGCGGCTGCACCTCGAGGTAGTCGTAAAAGGACGCAATGTCCATGAGCTGGGAGTCCTCCGCTCCGCGCACCATGCTGTCAAAGAGCTCCCCCATTACGCAGGCACTTCCGACAAGCAGTCCCTCCCGCCTTTCCTTGAGCAGCGATTTCGGGATACGCGGCGCCTTTTTGAAGTAATGGAGGTGCGATTCCGAAATCAGCCGGTAAAGATTGATCCTGCCGACATCGTTCTTCGCAAGGAGGATAACGTGATGGCTCGGCAGCTTGCAGACATTTGCCGCATGGTCATAATCCAGACGGTCAATGTCGATAAGCCGCGTCACGCCGCGCTTCTCCAGCATTTCGATTTCCCTCTGATAGATCTCCGCAGTCGCGCCGGCGTCATCCACGGCGCGGTGATGGTTCTCCAGGGAGACCTTCAGCTCCTTCGCGATCGTATCCAGCTTGAAACGGTTCAGATGCGGAAGCAGCAGTCTGGAGAGTCCGACCGTATCCAATATCGTCGGCTGATACGGAATTCCGAGCCGCTTCGCATTGGCACGAATGAAGCCCGTGTCGAATTCAGCATTGTGCGCTACAATCACAGCCGAACCGCACCAGTCGAGAAAGCGCGGGAGCACCTCCTCAATCGGATCTGCGTCGAGCACCATGGAATCGTCGATTGAGGTGAGCTGTGTGATGCGGAACGGAATCGGGATCCTCGGATTCACGAAGACATCCATCCGATCCACGATCTGATTGTCGCGGAGCTTCACCGCGCCGATCTCAATGATGCGGTCATTCGCAGCATTAAAGCCGGTCGTCTCGATATCGAAAACCACCGTCTCCGCACGGAGCGCCTGCTCACCCGGATTCGTTACGATGGACTGGAGGTCGTCTACAAGATAGCCCTCTACGCCGTAGAGCAGCTTAAAGTCCTTCTCATGTCCGATCTTTTTCAGATAAATCGCCGCATCCGGAAACGCCTGCACGACGCCATGATCCGTAATCGCCATCGCACGCATACCGAAGGAGATGGCGGTATCGATGTAATCGTTGATATCGGAAACCCCATCCATGTCGGACATTTTTGTATGCAGATGCAGCTCGACGCGCTTCTCCTTCGCGTGATCCTGCCGCTTTTCCCGTGTAATGCTGTATTTCTTGATCCCGTTCACGTGAGAGAGCTCCAGCTCCTTATCAAAGGTATCGAACTCAACGACGCCCTTCAGTTTAATCTGGCTTCCCGGCTTCAGGAATGCACGTGCCGCCTCCATATCCTCATCATCCACGAAGATCTTGGATGCAATGGAATCGGTAAAGTCCGTGAAGGAAAAGCTGAGGATATTCTTTCCGGACTTCGTCCGCCGCTCGTCCACCATAATAATTTGTCCGCCCAGCACCACGGTACCGCTCGCCTCACTGACTTCGGAAATTTTTATCGGCTCCTCGTAGAAGTCCCTGCCATAGAGCACCTCCTCCGATTCCGAGCGCTTGAAGGCGAATTTTCGCCGGGCGTTGCCGTCTCTCCCCCATTTTCCGCTTCCCGCTCCCATCTGCGGACTTGCAATCGGCTGCGTCCTTCGCTCGGAGACTGCGGTTTCGTTGCGCTTCTCCGTCTGCGTTCCGTTTCCTTGATACTCATATGCCCTCTTTGCACTGTCCAGCTGGAAAGGATCGTAGGCGTGCAGGAAGCCCTCCTCCCTTTTCCGGATCGTCTCCGCTGTCGGCCCGCGAAGCTCTGCCGGAACATAGTTTCGATCGCAGGACCGTATCTCCTCCTTCTTTTCCCGTTCCTCGTACAGCACCTCGAGCCTGTAGTCTACGCCGCACCGCTCCTCGAAGAGCTTCTTCAGAATCTGTATAAGCTCCTTCTCCGCCCTTGCGTAGAGATGGGAATTCGGAACCGTCAGCTGCATACTGTCCTCATCATTCCAGCTGATCTTCCCGATGGAGAGCATATTATAAAGGACGATATTGTAATCCCGAAGCTCCATCAGGATCGATTCTCCGTACATCTCATACAGCGTCCGCGCACTGTACTGGGCGGACAGCCGGAACTTCTCCAGTATCCGTACGCCGAGCTTCTTCCCGGGGAAGAGCTGCGTCTTGATCGCCCGCTCCATTTCCCGAACCTCCGCCTTATCGATCACATGCCGGGAATGAATATAGATCCGAAGCTGTGTCTTGTCCCGGGAGATCGTCACGCGGGAAACCAGCACATCCTGAAACAGGGACAGCATCCCGTCCCGAAGCTCCAGATTCTCGAATACCTCAAAAAAATGCTTCATAGCCTGTCCTTACGCTCTGTCCTCCCCTTTATATGCTGCATAGGGTCATATTATACCATGCCTGCGGTAGGTTTCCAATGCTTCTGAGGAATGCAGAATCGCAGACAAAAAAGGTAAGGAAAAGGAACCCCTTATGCGAGGAGTTCCTTTTTCTGTACAGCTGAAAGCAGCGCCAATGCTTCTTACTTCTTCGTGATATACCCGAGCTTCACCAGCATTTCCGCCGATTCCACACCGCCGCCTGCCGCGCCGCGAAGGGTATTGTGGCTGAGTCCGACGAACTTCCAGTCAAAGAGACTGTCCGGACGGAGCCGGCCGATCGAGATGCCCATACCGTTCTCAAAATTCACATCCAGCCTGACCTGCGGCCGGTTGTCCTCCGTCAGATACTGGATGAACTGTTTCGGCGCAGACGGTAGCGCATACTCCTGCGGCAGCCCTCTGTAGCTTACGAGACGGTCAATCAGCTCCTCCTTTGTCGGCTTCTTTCTGAAATTCACGAAGACCGTCGCAGTATGTCCGTTCAGCACCGGCACACGGATGCATTGTGAAGTGATCAGCGGACTCTCTGCCGGAACGATCTCCCTGCCGACGATCCTGCCGAAGACGCGGAGCGGCTCTCTCTCGGACTTCTCCTCCTCGCCGCCGATATACGGGATTACGTTGCCGACCATCTCCGGCCAGCTCTCGAAGTTCTTCCCCGCGCCGGAGATCGCCTGATAGGTGGAAACCACCACCTGCGTCGGCTCGAATTCTCTCCATGCGGCAAGCGCCGGACTGTAGGACTGAATGGAGCAGTTCGGCTTCACCGCAATGAAGCCGCGGCTCGTACCGAGCCTCTCCCGCTGCACCTTGATGATCTCGTAATGCTCCGGGTTGATCTCCGGCACAACCATCGGAACATCCGGCGTCCAACGATGCGCGGAGTTATTGGAAACCACCGGCGTCTCCGTCTTCGCATATGCCTCCTCGATCTCCCTGATCTCCTCTTTCTTCATGTCAACAGCAGAGAATACGAAGTCTACATCGGAAACGACCTCCGTGACCTTCGAAACGTCCTTCACGATGATATCCCTGACCTTCTCCGGCATCGGCGTCTCCAGCTTCCATCTGCCTCCGACCGCCTGCTCATAGCGAAGTCCTGCGGAGCGCGGGGAGGCTGCCAGTGTCGTAATCTCAAACCAGGGATGCTCCGCCAGCAGCGTGGCAAACCTCTGTCCTACCATCCCCGTCGCGCCCAGAATTCCAACCTTTAGCTTTTCCATATTCATCTCCTCTGCCGCAGCCCCGCCGGAATGCGGCAGAGAATGCGAAATGTTTGTCATTAAATGTCTGTCATTGTTTCTTAGATTTATACTCCGAAGCGACAGGAAAGACAATAGAACAAATGCCTATGCTTCCTATAGCCCCAAAGAATGTCCGGGCATCGCGCTGCATTTCCCTTTCCATATACTGCTCAGTGCTTCGTTCCTTTTCCGCCGCGTTTTCCGATTTTCAGGCGGTTCAGCGCGAGCTTTTTCTCATTGACAGTGATCTCTTTGTTCTCGCTGCCGAGCAGGTAGAAGCCCTTCAGACTGTCGCCCTTCCCAAGCTTCACAGAGACGACGCCCTTCGCAGTCTTTTTCTGCACGGGAATCTCCTCAATGCCGCATCGAAGGAAGAAGCCACCGGCGGTCTCAAACACGATATCGCTCTCCGCATCCCATTCCTTCACCATGACAAGACGGTCTCCCTCTGCGAGCTTCGTCGCGGAAACCTGTCGGTTCGCGGTATCGAACTCCTCCGCGGCAACGCGCTTCACCAGTCCCTCCTCGCTCAGGAAGAGCAGCTGTTTTCCGGAAATCCCCGAACGGACACTTAGGAACAGGATCTCCTCCTCATTCGCGGAATATTTGCTGATATTGTCGATCGGGATCCCCTTGTCCCGGAACTTCCCGAGCGGCACATCCATCATTTTCAGCTGATACATATTGCCCTTATCCGTGAAAAGGAGCAGGCGGTCGGTATTTTTGCAGGGCAGCAGGTAGCGGCTCTCGGCGCGGAGCGCCTCCTGATTTCTCTGATAGGTCGCCTCGTCCACGAGCTTTGCATAGCCGAATTTGTCCTGCACATAGATCACATTCATCTCTTCCACGGCAGACTCGTCATAGACAGCCTCTCTGCCGTCCTCGAGCAGGGTTCTCCGCGGCACGGCATATTCCGCCCGGATCCCCCTGAGCTCCTGCGCCAGCAGCTCGTTCGCCCTGCCTCGGGATCCGAGAATCGCGCGGTATTCCTTGATCCTGCGAAGCGTCTCCGTGTGCTCCTTCCGGAGCTCTCTGAGCTCGAGTCCGATCAGCTTCGCAAGCCGCATATCGAGGATCGCCTGCGCCTGTCTCTCAGTGAAATGAAAGCATTGTATCTGCTCTCGGAATTCCATGTCGCGCGGCCTCAGCCGGAGCTTCGACAGCTCTCCCGTCATCAACGCCTGCTTCGCGTCTGCCTGCGACTGACAGCTCCGAAGCAGGGCAATGATGGCATCGATCAAATCGACCGCCTCAATCAGCCCCTCCTGAATCTCCCGTCTCTGGCTCTCCTTTTCGAGCAGATTCGTATACTTCCGATCGATCAGCTCATACTGGAACTTCACATATTCCTTCAGGATGCCGCGCAGAGACAGAATCTCCGGCCGCCCATTCACGATCGCAAGCATATTGACGCCGAAGGTGTCCTCGAGCTTCGTCTTCTTATAGAGAATATTGGTGATGCGTTCGATATCCGCTCCGCTCCGAAGCTCGAGCACGATCCGCATTCCCTCCTTGTCGGACTGGTTGGAGATGTCCAGAATTTCCGGCAGCTTCTTGTCCTCAACGAGCTGCGCAGTGTCCTGCATGAACTTCTGTATGCCCTGTCCGATCATCGTATAGGGAATCTCCGTGATCACGAGCTTGTCCCGATCCGACCTGCCCTGCTTCTTCTCGAAGCATAGCTTCCCGCGGAGCTTGAGCCTGCCGCAGCCGCTCCGGTAGATATCCAGCAGCTCCGACTTGTTCGCGATGATACCTCCGGTAGGAAAATCGGGGCCGTGCAGATACTGCATCATCTCGGAAATGTCCATCGCCGGATTCTCAAGATAGGCGAGGAGCAGGTCGATGATCTCCCCAAGGTTATGGGACGGAGCGGAGGTGCTCATCCCTACGGCGATGCCTTCCGAGCCGTTCAGAAGAAAATATGGGATACGCGCCGGAAGCACCACAGGCTCCCGCAGCTTCTCGTCATAATTCAGCTGGAAAGGGACGGTAATCTCCATGTCCCGCAGCATCACATCGTCGGTAAACTTCTCGAGCCTCGCCTCGGTATATCTGGGCGCGGCAGCAGAGTCGCCCTCTATGGAGCCGAAATTCCCCTGTCCCCGAACGAGCGGCTGCATCCTCTTGAAGCCCTGCGCCATCACAACCAGTGTGTCATAGATCGAGGCATCTCCATGCGGATGATACTTTCCCATCGTATCACCGCAGATCCGGGCAGATTTCAGCGTCGGCCTGTCATGGGTAACGTGCAGCTCATCCATATCGAAGAGCACCCGCCGCTGTACCGGCTTCAGCCCGTCCCGAATATCCGGTACCGCGCGGCTGGTGATCACGCTCATGGAATAGTCGAGATAGGACTTCTGCATCTCCTCCGAAAATTCTGTCGTTAGTATTCTTTCTGCCATCTAAATCTTTCGTCCTCTCTTTTAAAGAAGCAATCGCAAGCGATTGCCCTGAACCGCTCAAAGCGCTTCGCCAGAGGTTTATCGCAGGACTTGTCCCTGCGATAAACCTCGAAGCTCTCCCGATCAGAGATCGGGGCAGAACGGATACAATTGATTCACGCGTCGATCACCGCCTCATTGGCATGCTGATAGATAAATTCCCGCCGCGGACCGACCTCCGTGCCCATCAGCATTCCCGTAACCTCGGAGGCAAGCCGTGCATCCTCGATCTCGACGCGCTTCAGCACACGGTTCTCCGGATTCAGCGTCGTCTCCCAGAGCTCGGACGGATCCATCTCACCGAGTCCCTTGAAGCGCTTGATCTCATAGCTCCCCTCTTTATGCTTCTCGCGGTACTTCAGGAGCGCACTCTCATCATAAAGGTACTGCGGCGTCTCCTTCTTATTATTCGGTGTCGCCAGATACAGCGGCGGCATCGACACATAGACATGCCCCTCCCGAATCAGATCCGGCATGAAGCGGTAGAGGAAGGTCAGAAGCAGCGTGTCGATATGGCTGCCGTCGACATCCGCATCCGTCATCAAAATGATCTTATTGTAGCGCAGCTTCGAAATGTCGAAGTCATTGCCGTAGCCCTCCGAAAAGCCGCAGCCGAAGGTGTTGATCATCGTCTTGATCTCCGCATTGGCGAGCACCTTATCGATTGATGCCTTCTCTACATTCAGGATTTTTCCGCGGAGCGGAAGGATCGCCTGCGTGTGACGGTTGCGGGAGCCCCGTGCCGAGCCGCCCGCGGAATCTCCCTCCACGATGAAAATCTCGCATTCCTCCGGGTTCCTGGAAATGCAGTTCGCGAGCTTCCCATTGGAATCGAAGCTGTACTTCGACTTCGAGAGCAGGTTGGTCTTCGCCTTCTCCTCCTGCCGCCGGATCTTCGCAGAGCGCTCCGCACAGCCGATCACCGCCTTCACAACCTCGACATTCCGATCGAAGAAATGCTCCAGCTCCTCCCCTGTGACTGCCGCGACATGCTTCGCCGCCTCCAGCGAGGCAAGCTTCGTCTTGGTCTGTCCCTCGAAAACAGGCTCATGATACTTAATTGATACAATCGCTGTGATGCCGTTGCGGGTATCCGCACCGGTGAAATTCGGATCCTTCTCCTTCAGGATACCGAGCTGCCTCGCATAGCTGTTCACGATCTGTGTCAGCTTCGTTTTGAAGCCGACGATATGCGTGCCGCCCTCCTGCGTATAAATATCATTACAGAAGCCGAGAATATTCTCCTCAAAAGAATCGGTATACTGGATGCAGCACTCCACCTCCGAGCGCTCCGCACTCCCGCGGAAATAGATTGCCGGGGTCACCGGGGCGCCGGCATCCTTATTGAGCTCCCGCACGAAAGCGATCAGTCCCTCCGGCTCATGATACTGCGCTTCCACTGCCGGGACCTCTCTCTCATCCCGATAATGAATCGTCAGCTCCGGATTCAGATATGCGGTCTCATGAAGCCGCGACTGTAACCAATCCGCCTTGAAGCGGGTCTTCTCAAAGATCTCTTCATCCGGAATGAAGCAGGTCTCCGTTCCGGTCTCCTTCGTTCTCCCGACCACCGGAAGCAGCCCGCCGGTCAGCTCCTTCGTCGGAATCCCCCTCGCATATTCATCCTCATAGATTTTACCGTCCTGATAGATGCGAATCCTCATATAGCGCGAAAGTGCGTTCACGACCGAGGAGCCCACGCCATGCAGTCCGCCGGAGGTCTTGTAGGATTTGTCGTCGAATTTCCCGCCGGCATGCAGCGTCGTCATTACGATCCGCTCCGCGGAAACCCCCTTCTTATGCAGACCGACCGGAATCCCTCTTCCGTTATCCCTGACGGTACAGGAACCATCCTCACCAAGCGTCACCCAGATCTCAGAGCAGTGCCCCGCCAGATGCTCGTCCACGGAATTGTCCACAATCTCATAGATCAGATGGTTCAGCCCTTTCGTGCTGACGGAGCCGATATACATGCCCGGTCTCCTGCGGACAGCCTCCAGCCCCTCCAGCACGGTAATACTGTCTGCATTGTAGTTCTCTGCCATTCTATCCTCCCGAAAGCTGCCTGTAGCAGCGCAGTCTATGCCCTGTACGAAATTCCCTCCGAATGAGCATCACACGGAAAATATAATAGCGTACATTTGTTTTTAAATCAAGTGCTTCGGTACACGCCGTGAAAGCTTAGACAACGAAACACAAAAATCAAAGAAGCAGCATTGTATAACAGTGTGTAACAGTTGACGTCTGCCGCACACTGTTATATACTGTTTATGGAGGGCAGGGATGTGCATATCATTTTAAACAATTCCTCAATGGTACCGATCTATGAACAACTTGTGGAGCAGGTGAAAAATGAAATCCTGAGCGGTAAACTCGCGGAAAATGAAGTTCTTCCATCTGTCAGAGCACTTTCCGGCGAGCTGCGCATCAGCGCTCTTACTGTTAAAAAAGCCTATGACAAGCTGGAGGAAGAGGGTTTTATTGTTACTGTACATGGAAAAGGCAGCTATGTTGCCGCAGCCAACCGACTGCTTGCCATGGAAGCCCGGAGAAAGGCCGTGGAGAACGACTTCGCAGCTGCTGTCCGGAAAGCCCGTGCAATCGGATTCACCGGAGACGATATTCTTTCGCTTGTAGAGATTCTGCTGGAGGACTTGTGATGGTCAAGGTTGATAAGCTTGTGAAAAATTACGGCGATTTCCGACTGAATGTCTCCATGGAGATCCCGGACGGAACCGTTACGGGGCTCGTCGGAAAAAACGGCGCCGGCAAAAGCACGACAATAAAAGCGATACTTGGGCTCATAAAGCCGGACGGAGGGCATGTCCGCATAAACGGCAGGGAAGCGGCAGAGCTGAGCAGGACCGAAAAGCGCTCCATCGGAGCCGCACTGTCTGATTCCGGATTCAGCGCTTACCTTAGTATAAGGGACATTATCTGCATTCTTCGGAAAATGTATCCGGCATTTGACGAAAATTTTTTCAGAAAAAACTGCGCAGCACAGGGACTTTCGTTTGACAAAAAAATAAAGGACTTCTCTACAGGCATGCGCGCTAAGCTCCGTGTACTCGTTGCTGTCAGTCACCGGGCAGAGCTGCTTATTCTGGATGAACCCACGGCCGGACTCGACATCGAAGCAAGGAACGACATTCTTGATCTGCTCCGCCAGTATCTTCTCGGCAATGACAGGCGTTCCATCCTGCTTAGCTCTCATATCTCTTCCGACCTCGAGGGGCTGTGCGATGACATTTATCTTATCCATGACGGCAAAATCATCCTCCACGAGGATACCGACATCATATTAAGCAATTACGCGATCCTGAAGCTCAGTGCGGATACCTATGAAAGACTCGACAAACATTATCTCCTCCGTGCGAAAAAAGAGCCCTTCGGATATCTGTGTTTTACAAATGAGAAGCAGTTTTATGCAGAAAACTATCCTGGTATTGTCATCGAGAACGGCAGGATAGACGATCTGATCATGATGATGGCAGGAGGAAATTGATATGCTTGGTCTCATAGAAAAGGATCTGCGGCTTACCCTCACCAGAACGCAGACCCTTTTGCTCTTCTTCATCATGACATTGGTCATGGGAATCACCATAGGCGGTTCTTTCCTTATCAGCTATCCCGCAATCATTGCTGTGATAACAGCAGTCGGAACCATAAGCTATGATGAATTCGACAACGGATTTGCATTTTTAATGACACTGCCGTTTGACAGGAAGACCTATATCAGAGAAAAATATCTGTTCAGCTTCCTGATGGTCTCGGCAGGCTGGGGGCTCGGGGCGGCACTCTACTGCGTCGGCGCTGTTTTTCGCCGTAATGCAGTCCCTCTGGCAGATACGCTGCCGATGCTGATGATCCCTATTCCCGTCTTTTATCTCTTCGCTGCAATTCTGATTCCGCTTCAGCTGAAATACGGTTCGGAAAAAAGCAGGATTGTTTTCTCTGTCCTGTTCGGCTCCATCGCCATTCTGATATTCGGCGTGAAATCTGTTTTCAGCGGTTCAAATAATCCTTTCGTAAGGATTGCAAAGCGCCTTGACGGTCTCTCCCCGATTCCCGCCCTGTTTACTTTGGCCGCTGTATCTGTCCTGCTTACCTATGCTTTCTATCTGTGGAGCATACGGATCATAGAGAAAAAAGAATATTAAGACGAAGAAGCTTCCCAGTGGCAGCGCAGCGCTGTCACTGGGAAGCTTCTTCCAAAAAGCCGTATGTCACCGCATACTCTAAGTCCTATGCGTCTGCAAACAGCGCTGTGGAAAGGTAACGATCCCCGGAGTCCGGAAGCAGTGCAACGATCGTCTTGCCCCTGTTCTCCTCTCTTCCTGCAAGTATTACCGCTGCCTTCAGCGCTGCGCCGGAGGAGATGCCCACGAGGATGCCCTCGCTGTGTCCGAAACGCCTGCCCTCCTCAAAGGCATCCTCATTCTCAATTGTGAGGATCTCGTCATAGATCCCAGTATCCAGCGTCTCCGGAACGAAGCCTGCCCCGATTCCCTGAATTTTATGCGGGCCCGCCTTACCCTCGGAGAGAACCGGACTGCCTGCCGGCTCTACGGCGACGATCTTCACTGCGGGGTTCTGCTCCTTCAGATATGCGCCGATGCCGCTGATCGTCCCGCCGGTACCGATACCGGCCACGAAAATATCGACCTTGCCGCCGCTCTGCTCCCAGATTTCCGGTCCGGTCGTCCTGCGGTGTGCCGCCGGATTCGCCGGGTTGGAGAACTGTCCGAGAATCACGGAGCCCTCGATCTCCTGCTTCAGCTCCTCTGCCTTCGCGATCGCGCCCTTCATGCCCTTTGCCCCCTCGGTCAGCACCAGCTCCGCGCCATACGCCCGCAGGAGATTTCTCCGCTCCACACTCATCGTATCCGGGAGAGTCAGGATCGCATGATAACCCTTCGCGGCTGCCACGGAAGCGATTCCGATGCCGGTATTCCCGCTGGTCGGCTCAATGATAGTCGCCCCCGGTCGAAGCAGACCTCTCTTCTCGGCGTCCTCGATCATTGCGAGCGCGATCCGATCCTTCACCGAGCCCGCCGGATTCAGATATTCCAGCTTCGCGAGGAGCCGCGCCCCTTCGGCATTTGCCGCCTTACTGTAGCGCGCCGCCTCCAGCAGCGGCGTATTCCCGATCAGCTCCACTACACTTTTTCTGATATCAGCCATTTTCTTACCCTCTCCTTCTTCGCCTTTCATAATTCCTATAATTCCCATGTGTTTATAGGAATTTAACCCCTGCGTAAAATCTACATCTTTTTTCTCCCGCTGTCAATTCCTTTTTACAGAACTTTTTCTATTCTTATAATCGCATTTCCGGCACTGTGTCATGACATTCCCATTGCTTTCCTTATGAAACATCCCCGACCATCTGCAAATGCTTTAATCGCCTATATCTTTCAAACGAACAGAACTGTTCAAAAACGATGTCGTTGCCGGACTCCAGCCGACTTGGGCCGCCGATCCCGATATCCGCTTCTATGAGACGGCATGAGCAGGTATTTCAAAAAAAGCTTATGAGAAAAATTTCTTCACAAGCTCTTTTTATCTGAAATCTTATCTGAAATCATCTAAGGAAACGCTGTTTAACGCAAACCTCTACGTCTTTGCCGTTTTCAGGCGAAGCTCCGGCAGCGTCGAAGAAACTCTGGACTTCGCCGGCACCGACTGCATGATGAAGGTGTTTCCCGCGATCACCGAATCACGCCCGATCACCGTCTCGCCGCCGAGTATGGTCGAATTCGCATAAATCACGACATTGTCCTCGATCGTCGGATGCCGCTTCACCCCGGACAGCTCCTGCCCCTTATGCGGCGAAAGCGCGCCTAGCGTCACGCCCTGATAGATCTTCACATGATCGCCGATCCGCGTCGTCTCTCCGATGACGATGCCCGTACCGTGGTCGATGAAGAAATACTCTCCGATCTCTGCGCCGGGATTGATGTCAATGCCGGTCTCCCCATGGGCATACTCGCTCATGATCCGAGGAATAAACGGAATCTGCAGTGAATAGAGTGCATGCGCGATACGGTAAACGAAAATCGCGAAGATCCCCGGATAGGAGAAGATCACCTCCTCACGGCTCTTCGCCGCCGGATCCCCCTCCATCACCGCATCCGCATCCTTCATCAGCATGCACTGAATCCGCGGAAGCTCGTCTATGAAATGAAGCGTCAGCTCTCCTGCCTGCCTGTCCAGCTCCGCTCCCCGCTCCAGATCGCAGTGGTACTGCAGCGCGGTGCGGATCTGCCTGAAAAGCTTCTCATAAACCTCCGCCAGCGTACTGCCGGCAAAATTGTCGAGAGAAACATAAGCGGTATTCTCCGAGCCGAAGAAGCCGGGAAACATCAGACGCCGAAGCTCCGTCACAACCTCGATGATCTCTGTGCGCTTCGGGAGCTTCGTTCCGAGGGTAATCTCAAAAATGCCCTCCTTCTGATAATTCTCATAGAGCATCGCCGAGATATCTGCGATGCAGCGTTTCACGTCATTCTGTATCATATGCTATTCCTGTCCTGTTCCTGATTTTTTCTTCATTTTAGCATTCTTTTCCTAGCTATTCAATGGGAATAGCTGTTTCCCCTCCGAAAGAAATCCCGTCTTTTCCGAAATTACTATGGCGGTTTCCCTGTATTTCTGCTAGAATATTTTTACGGAAGGAGTGGCAAAAGGTAATTTTGACACTCTTATCTTTTTTTTGATTTCAAAATATCACAGGAGGAGAATATGGGCAAAATCGGTTTTGATAATGACAAATACCTGTCAATGCAGTCTCTTCACATCAAGGAGAGAATCGGCAAATTCGGCGGCAAGCTCTATATGGAGTTCGGCGGCAAGCTTTTCGACGATTATCATGCCAGCCGCGTGCTTCCGGGCTTCCACCCTGACAGCAAGATCCGTATGCTGGGTCAGCTCAGGGAGGACGCGGAGATCGTCATTGTCATCAATGCCGGAGATATCGAAAAGAACAAGATCCGCGGAGATCTCGGCATCACCTACGATATGGATGTGCTGCGCCTGATCGACGCATTCCGCGACTACGGGCTCTTCGTCGGTTCTGTCGTACTGACCCGCTTCGACGGGCAGGAGAGCGCCGTTTCCTACCAGAAGAAGCTGGAATCGCTCGGCATACGAGTCTACCGCCATTACAGCATTCCCTCCTATCCCTCCAATGTCCCCCTCATTATCAGCGACGAGGGCTTCGGCAAGAACGAATACATCAAGACCTCCCGTTCTCTCGTCGTCGTAACCGCTCCCGGCCCCGGCTCCGGAAAGATGGCGGTCTGCCTCTCCCAGCTCTACCAGGAGCACAAGCACGGCGTCAATGCCGGCTACGCGAAGTACGAGACCTTCCCGATCTGGAACATTCCCCTGAACCATCCTGTCAATCTTGCTTATGAAGCGGCAACTGCCGATCTCAATGATGTCAATATGATCGACCCCTTCCATCTGGAGGCATACGGCAAAACAACGATCAACTACAATCGGGATGTCGAGGTTTTTCCGGTGCTGAAGGCAATGTTCAACCGGATCTACGGGGAATCGCCTTACCAGTCCCCTACCGATATGGGTGTCAATATGGCAGGTAACTGCATCGTGGACGACAATGCAGTCCGCGCTGCAGCAAATTCTGAGATTATCCGCCGCTATTATCATGCGCTCGTGGATCTTCGGAAGGGAAACGGCAGGCAGGAAATCGTCGACAAGCTTGAGCTACTGATGGAGAAGGCGGGCATCACGCCGAACAACCGCGCCGTGGTTTCTCCCGCTAAGCAGAAGGCAGAGGTAACCGGCGGTCCCGCCGCGGCGATCGAGCTGCAGGATGGTACGATCGTGACCGGCAGAACCTCCGAGCTTCTCGGCGCCTGTGCCTCCATGCTGCTGAACGCGCTGAAAACCCTCGCCGGTCTTCCGGACGAGGTTAAGCTGATCGCGCCGGAGATCATTCAGCCGATTCAGCATCTGAAGGTCGAGCATCTTGGCAACCAGAATCCCCGTCTTCATACCGACGAGGTGCTGATTGCTCTCACGATCTGTGCAAACAGCGATGACAATGCGGAGCTCTGCATGCAGCAGCTCGAGAAGCTGAACGGCTGTGATGTCCACTCCTCTGTCATTCTCTCCGAGGTCGACGAGCGCACGCTCCACAAGCTCGGCATCAATCTCACCTGCGAGCCGCAGTATCAGACGAAGAAGCTCTACCATCGCTAAGAGGGATGCATGAGGGGGGGTGCCGTCGAATGGCATCCCCCCTCATGCATCCTATTCAGACTGCTCCGCTTCTGCTTCTTGCAGCAGGCTGCGTGCAAATTCTTCATTTCCCTTTTCTACTCTATTTTCCGCTTCCGCACATAGTACAGATAATACAGCAGAAAAGCTGTCGAGGTGAGAATCCATGTGATCGGAAAGCTCAGGATGACCGTATGGATCTCCGGGAACGCCGGAACCACGAAAAGCAGCCAGAGCACCCGGATCACACAGATCCCGAGAATATCAATCAGCATCGGGCGCATCGCGTCTCCCATCCCTCTAAGCGCCGCGGAGAAGACCTCGATTCCGAGATAACAGATATAAAACGGCGTCATATCCCGCAGCATCCGTACACCGATCCTCAGCACCTCCGTATCCTCTGTGAAGAGCTGAAAGGCATAGCACCCGAAGATATAGATAAGGATGCTGACCGGAACTGTCCAGAGCACCATAACTGCGCTGCACTGCCGTACCGTCTTTCGTACCCGCGCAAGGAGTCCTGCTCCGTAGTTCTGCGCTACGAAAGTCTGGAGCGCTACCCCAAAGGAGCTGTTGACCATCCAGAACACCATATCCACCTTGCCGTATGCCGCCCATGCCGCGACGTAATCGGTGCCGAAGCGGTTAATGCTCTGCTGCACCAGCAGATTGGATGCCGTATACATCAAAGACTGCACTGCCGCAGGCACGCCGATGGAAAGAATTCTCTCCGTCATTCTCTGATCGAACCGAATCTGCCCGATGCTGAGCCGGTAGGGTTCCTCTGTCCCGAGAAGCACATAGAGCACCATGCACGCGCTGATAAACTGGCAGAGTATCGTCGCGATTGCGGCACCCGCGACACCCAGGCCGAGTACCACGATGAAGAAGATATCCAGCACGATGTTGATCGCGCAGCTGATAATCAGGAAAAGCAGCGGTCTCCGGCTGTCTCCCACCGCACGAAGTATGCCGGAGCCCATGTTGTAGAGGAGGTTTCCGACGATGCCCAGGAAGAAGATACGCAGGTAAAGCACCGTATCCCCCAGCACATCCGCCGGGGTATCCAGCATCCGGCAGAGCGCGGGGGTCAGCAGGAAGCCGAGCACAGTCAGGACAGCCCCCGTGAAGAGAGAGAGCGCGATCGCCGTATGCACAGCCGTATGCAGCTTCTCCCGCTGCTGCGCGCCGAAAAACTGTGCGGCGATGACCGTCGCACCGGAGCTGATGCCGGTAAAGAGCCCGACGAAGACATTGACCCAGACTGCACTGCTCCCGCCGACCGCGGACAACGCCTGCTTACCGACGAAGCGTCCGACCACGATCGCATCCGCCGTATTATAAAGCTGCTGGAAAAAATTCCCGAGGATCAGCGGCAGACAGTAGAGGATCAGCGCCTTCCAGATCGTTCCATGCGTAATCGCATTGTATTCTATACTTTCCTTTTTTCCTGCTTCCATACCGCCTCCCCTCCGCCTTCTTCCAAGCCTTTCTCCATCTCATCCTGCTTCTTTTTATATTTCTCGGAGAATCCGCTCTCCGCATGCTTCCGCACTTTTAAAGCAGGCGACATTTTCCTCCGCATGCTCCACCTCCTTTGAAAAGAGGTGTACTGTATCGATCATATCCGACAGCCGATAGCTGCCCTGCTGCCGAAGACGCACCGCCGCCATAAGCTCTATCGTACGGAGACTCCGCAGCAGGAGCCGCAGAATGTCCGCCATACTGTCCTCGTAAAAGCTGTCGATGCAGTAGCGGAAGAGAAAATATGCCGCAAGTCTTCGAAAGCACCTCCCGTATTCAGTCCGGAAGACAAGGCGGAATTCGGAAACAAGTGCTTCCGCGCTCTCCCACTCGAGCAGCCCGTTCAGCGCCGCTGTAAAATCCGTCCATCTCTCATCCAGTGTCTCTAGTCTGCGGAAGCGCTGCGGGAGATCCGAGAGTGCTGCACTAAGAAAGCCCTCTGCCGTACCCTCCCACACTTCCCGCTGTTCAGAAAAGACAGCAGAGAGCATTTCCGTGAGACTGTCCCAGAACCTGTCTCCGCTCTCTCCGGTCTCTGCCCCCTCCTGGATAAAGGCAATGCAGGCATTTCGAAGCGAAAGCAGCTCCGCGAGCTTCGCCTCCTCCTCCGAGGACAGCACCTCCCCTTCGGAGGCATCTTCCGCGCGAAAATAACGGATCGGTCCCTCTTCTGAGAAGAAAATCCGCGAAAGCTCCATACAGGACAGGCTCATATCCATCTGCTGATACTGCCCGGCCTCCATGAAATAGCGCGGATATTCCGTGCAGACCTGACAGAGTGCCTCCTCACCGAGCTCAATGTAAATCTCGCAGAGATTCTCCCTGTTCAGAAAGGGGCAGCGCCGATCTCCCGTCAGCGGGAAGTATCGTTCCTCTCCCTCCGATATGAGCTGCCTGCGCAGCCTCTCTCCGAAGCGCCCCGGAACCGTCTGATAGTAGTCACAGCTCTCCGCATCGACATCGACCTCCCAGCCTGCACAGCAGCTGTCCGGACAGACTCCGCCGATGCAGTGAAAGTTTTCGTAATATTCCGGAAATTCCAGCAGCATAGCGCCTCCTATTCCTCTGACAAAAGCGAACACTCCGCGAAGGTTCTGCGCACCGCTGCCTTATATTCAAGCAGGGTCGATGCCTTTCGAAGCTCCTTTCGACATTTCTCCGCCCCCGCGAATCTGCTGTAAAGATAGCTCCAGTTTTCCTTCAGCTTGAAGAGAATATTCCGCTCCCCGCTGATCTCCTCCTGGTAGTTCCGGAGCAGCAGCTCCGTATACTGCCAAAGCTCCTCCCTGTCAGCACCGGCTCCGCCTCGGATCTCCCGGGCAAGCGCCGGATTTCCTACCAGTCCTCTGCCGAGCATGACGGCAAATACGTCCGGAAAACGGGAAAGAAGCTCCAGATAGTCCTCCCGGGAACAAATATCGCCATTGTAAACGAGCGGCATTTCCGCATTTTCATAAAATACAGAAAAGCCCTCCAGACTCACCGGGCTCCGATACATATCCCGCAGTACGCGCGCATGCACGATGAGCTCCGAGATCGGATAACGATTGTAGAGCCGCACGAGCGCCTCCGCCTCCGAGGGCTCATAAATCCCCAGTCGGGTCTTGACAGAGATCCTCACCGCTTCCCGAAATCCGCTCCTCTCCATTCCCTCGAAAAGCTCCTCGAAGAAGCTGTCCAGCAGAGAAAGATCCCGGAGCATCCCCGCGCCCTTTCCCTTCGCCGTCACCGTCCCGCTCGGACAGCCAAGATTCAGATTGACTTCCCGGTAACCCAGTCCATGCATCGTCTCGACCGCCCGGAGGATCTGTTCGGAATTTTTGCCTAATAGCTGCGGAATCAGCGGGATGCCGACATTGTTCCCGGGGGCAATATCCCGTCCCTCCCGCCCGGTAAATCTGCCGCTCTCATTGGCAGAGAGAAAGGGTGTATAATACTTATCGATCCCGGGAAAAAGCACATGATGCGCGTTCCGAAGCGGGTATCCCGTAATGGACTCCAGAGGTGCGTAATAAATTTTCATTCTTATAGGTTTCCTGTAAATAAGGCAAGAAAAAGCATTGCCGCAAGAAGCTCCAGAGAAATCGCAGCATAATGCAGGAGGTATCTTCGGAGATCTCCGTACTGAAGTCTCGCATAGAGCCGAATGCTCTGCAGTCCGGTCATGGATGCCCAGAACAGTCCCATTCCGCCCAGATTACAACCAACGATCAGATTTCTTCCGTTGGTTGTAAAGCGAGACAGCAGCACCGCCGTCGGCACATTGCCCAGAAGCTGGGAAAGCAGAACGGAATACAGCGTCTCATGTCCCCATATTTTCTCCGTTACAAAACTGCCAATGCTCCCGATCGCTTCAAGATTCCCCCCCAGAAGCGAAAGGAAAAAGAAGAGGACAAGCACGGAATAGTCCAAACGGAGAAGCATCCTCCGATCCCGAAGCAGGACGGCGGCGGCAATCAGCAGAAGCGGCGGCAGTATCCACCGATCCGGCAAAAGCGGCAGACTCGCCGCTATGGTCAGAAGAAAGAGCAGAAGATAAAAGCGGAAGTCCTGCCATTTCACGACCCCATAGCCCGGTGCAGGCTCGAAGCCCGGTGCTCGCTCCTTCCGCCGGAAGCAGAGCGCGAGCAGCAGGAGCAGCAGGAAGCCGAACGCGGAAAACGGCAGCATAATGCGGAAGAGCCGCGGCAGGGAATAGCCATACTGCGTGTAGAGGTAGAGATTCTGCATATTTCCGAAGGGGAGCAGCATCCCGCCCAGACTCACTGAAAGCGTGAGCAGCACCAGCGTATGGATAAGCAGCACCTTTGTATTGGGGCTGTGGGAAAAGACCTGTATGGTCAGCGGAAAAATCAGCAGCAGCACCAGTTCATTGGCGAGAAACATACTAAGCAGGAAGGACAGAAGCAGGAGCCTGAGCTGCACGCCGCGAAGACTCTTCGCCCCGCACAGGAGGCGCAGCAGCCCCCGCTCGCCTGCATTGCATTCCTTCATTCCCTGCGTCGTCAGAAGATAGCAGAACAGCAGCATCAGGAAACGAGGATTCCAGTAGTGCAGAAGACGCTCTCCGGGAGACGCAAAAAAACAGGAAATCAATGAAAGAATTCCTGCCGTAAGCACTGCGATCTCCCGTTTCAGAAAAGTCTCTGCCCTTTCTCTCATGCTTTTCGCTGTCCTATACCTCTTTCTGCATAAACTATATGTGATAAATCCCCTGCCGTCCTGTCAGATGCCGGCATACCCGCTCGTGCAAACACGGCGGCTATGCCGGCGCCTGACAGGGGACTTAATAGTGGCATATCACCGGCTGACCCTTACTGAGCTGCGGATAAAGGGTTTTCGCCGCGGAGAGCGGCAGATTGACGCAGCCGTGCGAGCCGGAATAGCGGTAGATCTCCCCGCCGAAGCGTCCTCTCCATGTCGCGTCGTGCAATCCGATCCCTCCGTTGAAGGGCATCCAGTAATTCACATGACTCTCATAGTCGGGTCCTCGGAGAATCGCGTTTGTCGTCTTGTAAGTCAGCGGAAATATCCCCGGCGGGGTCGCGTGCCCCCGCGATACGTTTCCGGTCACACAGTCCGTAGACAGGCTGACCGTGCCGTCCTGTACGAGATAAACTTTCTGCTTCGTCAGATCGACCTCCACATAGCTGCTGCCATAGTCATCACTGCCATTGTTCCGATCCACGCCGCGCGTGAGATATACCGGCTCCCTGCTGACATTGACACCGGCAAGAAGCTCCTCTGTAAGCTGCTCCGCCTCCTTTTCCACAGAGAGACTGTAGCCATAGGGTCCCTTCACATTCACGAGACTTCCCTCCACTGTACGGAAACTCCGAACCGACCCTGCGGTATCCGTATTTGCCTTCAGTGCGCGGAGATAGGCCAGCAACGGCTCCCTGTCGATGCTTACCGTCCCATCTTCACCGACCTGCATCCAGCTGCTGTAGGTATCCTCATTCAGTACGAGTTGCCTCTCGCCGAAGTCATAGCTGATCTCCGCGGTGAGCAGATGGTTCCTCGCCTCTGCCTCCGCCTTGAGAGCCGGATCATCCTGCCGGAGCTCCGCCCTCTGATAGCAGCCCTCCTGATCCAGAACGAGCTCCGAACGAAGCGCTGACACCGCCTCCCCTGCCGCACGGAACAGCTGCTCTCTGTCGATCGTATCCCCATCCTGCTCTGCTGCGACGAGATACCCTGAGCCCGGAACAAAGCCGGTCACAAAGGCGTTCCTTGGTGCCGTCTCCGGGTTTTTTCCTGTCAGAAGACGCTCTGTCAGAAGCGTCTGAAGCGCCTCCTCCGAGTAGCTGATCCTCGAAGAAAGCTCCTGCTTCTCTGGCGAAAGCAGGCGGAGGAGCCAGTCCTCCCTCTTCTCCAGCGGAAGCTCTTCCAGTGAAAATTCTGCGGACAGACCGATCTCCTCTCCGCGAATCTCGCTTTCCTCTCCGTGAATGTCAAAAATCCGAAGCACATAGTCCCGAATCAGGCCGTCACGCAGAAGCGTCTCTGCCTCTGTCCGATTCATCAGTGATACATCATATCCATTGATCTCGCTCCCCGGAAGAAACCTGCCCTCCAGATAAAAAGCGATCGCCCCGTAGAAAAACACCAGCATCCCTAAGAATAAAAGTGCCGGTCCAAACATCTTTTTCATCCTGACCCTGTCTCTCTGTACCTTTCCGCTATCGCGCCGACACGGCGTCCCCGTTAATCATAGAAAACCTTCATCAGACAGAGCCCCTGCGGCTCTGCGGTATAACCGGCTCTCCTCCGGTCCCCCGATGCGAGAATCTCCGGCAGCTCCAAAGGCTCACGCTTCCCGAGTCCTGCCTCGAGCAGCGTTCCGACCATGATCCGCACCTGATTCTGCAGAAAACCGCTTCCATGAAAATAAAAACGAAGGTAAGGTCCCTTCTCCGTGATCTCAATGCTCTGAATTCGCCGCACCGTAGACTTCTTCATCCGCGGATTCCCGCAGAACGCCCTGAAGTCATGCTCTCCTACGAGATACTGCGCCGCCTCCCGCATCCGCGCAGGCTCCGGTCTCTGCATCAGCACCGTCAGATACTTCCGTTCGAAAACCGGTTTCTGCTCGCCGCAGTAACAGCTGTAGCGATAGAGCTTCCCGGACGCCTTGAAGCGGGCATGGAAACGGTCTCCGCAGCGCTTCAGCTCATTCACGCTGATGTCCTCCGGCAGGTAGCGGTTCATATACTGCCGGATTTCCTCCTCTGTAAGCGGCGTCTCGAGCAGCACATTGGCGGCCATTGCCCGCGCGTGCACACCGGCATCTGTCCGCCCCGCGCCGATGACAGAGACGCTTTCCCCGCACATCCGATGCAGGACTGCCTCCAGCTTCCCCTGTATCGTCATGTCTGTCGTCGGCTGACGCTCCCAGCCGAAGTAGCGGGAACCGTCATAGCTCAGGATCATTTTATAGTTCTGCTTCATTTTCCTCCGTCCGCTTCTGTACGGCATACCTCAGCCGGAAAATGCCTCCGGCGCTTCCCCTCTTTCTGAAATCAGCTCTCTGACCACCGCGCCTGCAAGAAGCAGCCCCGCAACGGACGGGACGAAAGAGACGCTGCCCGGCACGATCTTCCATCCTCCTGTCTCTGCCGCGTCCTTCGGCTGTGCCGCCGCATGCCCCGCAGAAACTGCCTTCTCCGTAGAGTATACAACATTCAGGCTCTCTATGCCATGTTTCCTGCATTCCTGCCGCATGACTCTCGCGAGAGGACAGACCGAGGTCTGGTAAATGTCAGCAAGCCTGAAGCGCGTGGGATCCAGCTTGTTTCCGGCTCCCATGCTGGAAATCACCGGAACCCCGCAGCGCTTCGCCCGCATAATGATCTCCAGCTTCGCCGTCACGGTGTCCACCGCGTCGATCACATAGTCGTACTCTGAGAAGTCAAATTCCTCCGCATTCCCCGGCAGGAAAAAGCACTTCCGGGTCTCCACCTCTGCCGCCGGATTGATATCCCGGATACGCTCCTGCATTGCGTCCACCTTGTACTGTCCGAGGCTATGGTATGTCGCGATGATCTGCCGGTTCAGATTCGAAAGGCTGACCCTGTCATTGTCCACCAGTACGAAGGCACCGACACCGGCACGCACCAGCGCCTCCACGGCATATCCGCCGACACCGCCGATCCCAAACACGGCAACCCTTGCCCCCCGAAGCCTCTCCAGCGCCGCTTCTCCGAGGAGCAGCGCTGTCCTCGAAAACGGGTTCTCCATATCAATACCCTCTCCTAACCGCTTCCTAAAAGGGACAGGGGCACAGAATCTCTTCTGCGCCCCTGCATCCGATAGAACCTGTATTACTTGCCGATCTGCGCCGCAACCTCTGCCGCGAAGTCCTCGTTCTTCTTCTCGAGTCCCTCTCCGGTCTCGAAACGGACGAAGCGTACCAGCTTGATCTCCGCGCCGTTTGCCTTCGCCACGGAATCCACATACTGCTGTACGGACTGCTTGCCATCCTCTGCCTTGACATAGATCTGGTCTACAAGACAAACCTCTTTCAGCTCCTTGTTGAGGCGTCCCTGCACCATGCCCATGAGAACCTTTTCCGGCGCGTTCGGCTTCTCGTTCTTGGCAGCCTCCAGCAGGATCTTCTCCTCGCTCCTAAGATAATCCTGATCCACCTCGTCTCTGGAAATATACTTCGGATTCAGCGCAGCGATCTGCATCGCAATATTCTTCGCCATCTCCTCTACCGCCTCATTGACTACAGTGGACTGCACATCGAGAATCACACCGATCCTTCCGCCGGCATGTACATAATCCTGTACAAATCCGTTTGTCTCAGACAGCTTCTCGAATCTGCGGATGTGCATATTCTCGCCAATGATGGAAATCTGCTCGGAAAGCGCCTCGTTCACCGTCTTTTCCTTGTCCAGCTTCCACGGCTCTGCGAGGAAAGCGTCGATGTCCTGCGCAGAGGTATCCAGAGCCTGTGCGGCAACCTCTTCTACAAAGCTGCGGAACTTCGCATTCTTCGCCACGAAGTCCGTCTCCGCATTGACCTCTACCACAACGGCAGACTTCCTGTCCGCAGCGAGCTTCGTAAAGCTTACGCCCTCCGCCGCGATTCTGCCCGCTTTCTTCTCGGCACCGGCGAGCCCCTGCTCTCTCAGATACTCTACTGCCTTTTCCATATCGCCGTCGGTTTCGCCGAGCGCCTTCTTGCACGCCATCATGCCTGCGCCGGTAAGCTCTCTCAACTCCTTGACCTGAGCTGCTGTAATTGCCATTGTATTCTCCTCCTATGAAGAAAACAGCCCGGCATCGTCAAAGTATATTCTACTTTCCACAAGCCGAGCCGAATCAGATCTCTATATGCGCCTGTACGCTGCTTACTCCGCTGCTGCCTCCTCCTCTGTCATCTCGCCCTGCTTCGCCTCGATCACGGCATCTGCCATCTTGGAGACAATGAGCTTGATTGCACGGATCGCGTCATCATTACCCGGAATCACATAATCCAGCTCCTCCGGATCTGCGTTGGTGTCCGCGATGCCGAAAAGCGTGATGCCGAGGGAATGTGCCTCCTGTACGCAGATCTTCTCCTTCTTCGGGTCTACGACGAAGATCGCATCCGGAATCCGCTTCATATCCTTGATGCCGCCGATATTTGCCTCGAGCTTCTCCCACTCCTTCCGGATCAGCGTAACCTCCTTCTTCGGGAGGATATCGAAGGTGCCATCCTCTGCCATCTTCTCGATCTCCTTCAGCCGGCTGATCCGGGTCTGAATGGTCTTGAAGTTGGTCAGCATACCGCCGAGCCATCTTTCATTGACATAGAACTCGCCGCAGCGAAGCGCCTCTGCCTTCACCGCGTCCTGCGCCTGCTTCTTCGTCCCTACAAAAAGAACCGTACCGCCCTCTGCCACAATCTTGACCATCGCATTATAGGCATCGTCCACCATCTTCACCGTCTTCTGCAGGTCAATGATGTGAATGCCGTTTCTCTCGGTATAAATGTACGGAGCCATCTTCGGATTCCATCTTCTGGTCTGATGGCCGAAGTGAACGCCTGCCTCAAGAAGCTGCTTCATTCCAATTGCACTCATTTTATTCCCTCCATGGTTATGCTTCCATCTCGCAGTGTGTGCATACCGGCATCATCACTCTGTGACACCTCCGGTTCTCTGCGGGATGTGATTGGTATTTTCCGAAAAGGGCAGCATTCACCCGCTCTTTTCGGACACAAACTGTACTATAGCACAGCCGCTGCCGCACTGTCAACAGCTTCCCGACGGTGTGCATTTCCCCGTCAGTGCGTATCTTCCGGCGCCGGCTCCCTTTTCTCGCCGCCGAAAAGGTCAATCTCAACGATCTCATTCTCCTGCTTCGTGCCCGCCTTCGCGTCCTTCGGCTTCGTCCAGGTGATATAGCTGCATTCCGGATATCTGGAGCAGGAATAGAAGATTCTTCCCTTTTTGCTTCTGCGCTTCACGCACTCCGCGCCGCAGTCGGGACAGACGAAGCCGGCATACTCGATGTACGGCTTCGTGTTTTTGCACTCCGGAAAGCCCGGACAGGCGAGGAACTTGCCGTGCGGGCCGTACTTTACGACCATCCTCCGTCCGCACTTGTCGCAAAGCACATCGCTCTCCTCGTCACGAATCGTAACCTTCTCCACCTCACGGTTCGCGCGTTCCACCGCCTCCGCGAGATCCGGATAGAAGTTCTCAATGATGACCTTCCATCCCATCCGTCCCTCTGCCACGGAATCCAGCAGAGATTCCATATTTGCGGTGAAGCCGGTGTCGATGATGGTCGGAAAATTCTGTGACATCATCTCGTTGACGGCGATTCCGAGCTCCGTCACAAAGAGGTTTTTCTTCTCCTTCGTGACATAACGCCGCAGCAAAAGCGTACCGATCGTCGGCGCGTAGGTCGAGGGTCTGCCGATTCCTACCTCCTCCAGCGCCTTGACAAGAGATGCCTCGGTATAATGTGCCGGCGGCTGCGTGAAATGCTGCTCCTTCTCGAAGCGCTGCTGCCGGAGCCGATCCCCGACCTCCATATCCGGCAGCTCTACATTCTTCTCCTCCCTATCCTCCTCCGACATATAGACGGAGAGGAAGCCGTCGAATACCAGCTTACTCCCGTTCAGCGTGAAGACATAGTCTCCCGCCCGGAGTCTCACACTCTCAGTATCGTAGACAGCCGACTCCATCCGGGAAGCGAGGAAACGCTTGTAGATCAGCTGGTAGAGGCGGAACTCGTCTCTGCCGAGACTCTCCTTCGCCTCCGACGGTGTGATATCCAGATAGGTCGGGCGGATCGCCTCGTGCGCATCCTGGATCTTCGTCTCATTCTGCGCCTGTGTCCGCGGCGCCTTAGAAACATAGGCTGCGCCGTACTTCTTTTCGATATATTCTCTCGCTGCGGTATCTGCCTCCTCCGCAATTCTCGTCGAATCCGTACGGAGATAGGTGATGAGACCTACGGTTCCGTGTCCCGCTACATGGACGCCCTCATAGAGGCTCTGTGCAATCCGCATTGTTTTCTGTGTCGGGAAGGAGAGCAGCTTCGCCGCCTCCTGCTGCAGGGTGCTTGTCGTAAACGGAAGCGGCGCCCTCTTCTGCCGCTTGGATTTCCGAATCTCGCTCACCAAGAAGTCCGCATCGGAAATCGCGGCGATCACGGCGTCCGCATCCGTCTCCCGCGGCAGCGGCATTCTTTTTTCCTGCCCGTAAAAGGCTGCCGTCAGCTTCTTTTTCCCGAGCAGAAGCTCCGCGTTCAGACTCCAATACTCCTCCGGAACGAAGGCGGCAATTTCCGCCTCCCGATCGCTGATCATCTTCAGCGCTACTGACTGTACTCTGCCGGCAGAGAGCCCCTTCCGAATCTTCCGCCAGAGCAGCGGGCTGATCGTATAGCCCACCAGCCGATCCATAACGCGGCGCGCCTGCTGTGCGTTCACGAGATCCATATCGATCATCCGCGGGTTTTTCAGCGCATTCTTCACCGCATTCTTCGTGATTTCATTGAAGCTGATGCGGGAAATCTTCTTTTCATTGTTCTTATCCTTGCAGAGCTCGTTGTTCAGGTGCCAGCTGATTGCCTCTCCCTCACGGTCCGGGTCGGTCGCGAGATAGATCCGATCTGCCTTCTTCGCTTCCCTTTTCAGCTTGCTGAGGAGCTCCCCCTTGCCGCGGATCGTGATGTACTTCGGCTCGTAGTCATTGTCCACATCCACGCCGAGCGAGCTCTTCGGCATATCGATCAAATGCCCCATCGTCGCATCGATCGTATAGTTCTTCCCTAAAAATTTAGCGATGGTCTTCACCTTCGCCGGTGACTCTACAATAATTAAGCTGTTTGCCATGTCCCATCCTTCTGCCTTTATTCGCTCCGTGCCGGCTATCCCAGCGCCGAACTATGGTCTGCATGATAAAACAAGCGACCGTTTTTTGCAAGTCCCTGCAAATTATATTTTTTGAAATCTCCCTGTTTTGTTTAGATTTTATTCATATTTTTCAGAGAATCTTTCCTTGACCTGCCCGAATACGGTATTATACTGGAGAAAAGTATTTACTGTATAAGTCCCCAGTCAAGCGGACAAACGCAAGTTTTCCTTCTGTTTTTATTTCCTTTTTTCTTCTATATTTTATCTTATCTTCCGTTTTTCTGCCCTTTCCCTTTTCAAAGGCTTTCCGGCTGAGAGGTATCTGATTGCTGCAATTACATTATAGGAGGAACTAAGCTTCATGCTCGCAAAGGTTCTCACGGCAGGTCTTTCCGGCATCGACGGACGCATGGTCTCCGTCGAGGTCGACGAGAGCAACGGTCTGCCGCATACCGTCATTATCGGCAATGTCTCTCTGAGCGTGCGGGAGGCGCTGGAGCGCTGCACCGTCGCATTGAAAAACAGCGGTATTCCACTTCCGCCGAAGCGGCTCACCGTCAGCCTGCAGCCCGCGGATTTCCCGAAGAACGGTACAGGCTACGATCTGCCGATCCTCGTCGGCCTCCTCGCCGCCCTCGGACTGCTCCGCTCCGACTGTCTCCGAAAATATGCTTTCTTCGGCGAGGTAGGACTGGACGGAAGCCTGCTCCGCGTCCGCGGCGCGCTCTCCCTCTGCGCTGCCTTTCAATCCGCGGGGCTTCGCGGTGCGGTTGTTCCATTCGAAAATGCCGCCGAGGCAGGGATGCTGGATGGAATGGACATCATCGGGCTCCGAAATATCCGGGAATTGCTCTCTCTGCTCCGATCCGCGGACAGCCTCCGGAGCTTCCCGCGCACGCTGCCGGAGACGCATCCCTCTGCAGAACCGGAGCTTCCTGATTTTCGTGACATCCGCGGACAGCACTTCGCGGTACGGGCAGCGCTGATCGCAGCTGCCGGCGGACACAATCTTCTCCTCTCCGGCTGCGCCGGCTCCGGAAAGAGCATGATCGCGAAGCGTATTCCCGGTATCCTCCCCTCGATCAGCCGCGCTGAGGATATCGAGATCACGAAGGTCTACTCTGTAGCCGGTCTGCTGCCGTCCTCACAGGCGCTCTTCGGCAGACGTCCGTTTCGTGCACCCCACAGCTCTGTCACCATTCCGACACTGATCGGCGGCAGTTCAAACGGCATGATTTTCCCCGGAGAGCTGGCACTCGCCGGAAAGGGCGTCCTCTTTCTGGACGAACTCCCCCTCTTTTCCCGCGCTGCGATCGAGGCACTCCGACAGCCGCTGGAGGATCGCTTCGTCCGGGTCAATCGCGTCCGGGGCGAGTTTACTTATCCGGTGGACTGCATGCTTGTCGCGGCGATGAATCCCTGTCCCTGCGGCTTTTTCGGCGCACCCGGAAACCGCTGTCACTGCACGCCCTCTCAGATCCGGCATTATCAGCGGGGGATCTCGAAGCCGATCCTCGAGCGGATCGATCTCTGCGTAGAGGTCTCTCCCGTCAAATACAGTGAGGCGCTGTCGGAGAAGGCGGGCATCAGCTCCGCATCGCTCCGGAGGGAGGTAGAGCGCGTGCGCACCTTGCAGCTTGCCCGCTTTCAGCCGGAATCCGGAAAGGACGCTATGATTAAGGACTGCCGTCCTGTACGCTGCAATGCGGAAATGGGACTCCCGGAAATCAAAAAGTTCTGCGTCCTCGGTCAGGAGGAGCAGAGCTTCATGAAACGGGTATTCGAGCTGAAGCGTCTTTCCATGCGCACCTACCACAAGCTTCTGAAGCTGTCGCGTACCATCGCCGATCTGGACAGCTCCGAGCGCATCACGATCGCACACCTTTCGGAGGCGGTGTCCTATCGAAGCCTCGAGGATCGCCTCTACGGCGGATAAGGAGGGAGCATGACTGCACATGATCTGTATTCACGGGAAACGACCCGGGAGCTGACTCCGCTCGATGCGGATTTTCCGAGCCGTCTTCGGGACATTCCGGGCTGTCCGAGGACGCTCTATGTTCGCGGTACGCTGCCGGACGCACGGATGCCGACCGCAGCGATCATCGGCGCGAGGGACGCTACGGCGCAGGGACTCGATCTCGCACGCACGCTGGGGGCCGTTCTCGCCAGAAACGGTATCGGCATCGTCAGCGGTATGGCATACGGTATCGATGCTGCCGGACACTGGGGTGCACTGGACAGCGGCGGAAAAACCTTCGCTGTCTTCGGCTGCGGGACAGATATCTGCTATCCTCCCTCTCATTTCCGACTCTATGAGGAAATATTGCGAAGCAACGGAGGGCTGCTCTCCGAGCTCTCTCCCGGTACGCCGCCGCTCGGGCGGCATTTTGCGAGCCGAAACCGAATCATATCAGGACTCTCGGACGTCGTGATCGTCGTGGAGGCGAAGCTGCGCTCCGGTACCCTCAT